>CAZNFJ010000017.1:0-39934 GCA_964572685.1 uncultured Legionellaceae bacterium | reverse complement strand
GAGATATGAGATCACATATTCAGTTTAATTTAAAGTCACTCGTGATCTTGCCCTGGGCTTGTGATTAAAGGCAAGAATAGGTATCATCATTTGCAAAATAATAATTAATTTTGTTGAGGGTGACTCTAAAATGACAAGGAAAAATTTTGCTTTGTTATCATTCATATTTATTTTGTTTTCTATGCCAACACATGCCGTGCAGCCCAGTTCAAAAAAATTGCCCAATAAGACTTTGAAAACCAGATCTCAGCATGGAATTGATGAATCTGATGTCGCAAATCGTTTATTAAAAAAAGTTAAAATAGATAATCTTAAGAAAAAAATTACGATAAGTGCTTGAATTTTGAGCAGGGGATAGACTCATGTTTTTAAAACAAATAAAAATGATGGGTTTTAAATCGTTTATTGAAACGACAACCTTACAATTAAATGCTCAAAAGATTGCGGTTGTTGGACCTAATGGCTGTGGAAAGTCAAATGTTATTGATGCCATTCGATGGGTCATGGGTGAGAGCTCGGCACGATTTTTGCGCGGAGATTTGATGTCAGATGTCATTTTTAATGGCTCTTTACATCGAAAACCACTGAGCATCGCTATGGTCGAAATGATTTTAGACAATGGCGATGGTTATTTACAAGGCGCATATGTTAAAAAAGGCGATGTGTCATTAAAACGAGAAATTAATCGAGCCGGTGAATCAACTTATTATATTAATCATCAAAAAGTTCGTCGTAAAGATTTAACCGATTTATGGTTAGGAACCGGTGCTGGTGCCCGAGGGTATGCCATCATTGGTCAAAATATGGTGAATCAACTGGTTGAAGCCAACCCGGAAGTGTTGAAACACTATCTCGAAGAAGCTGCGGGCGTTAGTAAATATAAAGAAAGGCGCAAAGAAAGTGCAGAACGACTTGCACAAATAGCAGATAATCTATCACGAATTGCAGATATGCTAAGTGAGTTGGAGCAAACTGTTCTTCGTTTGGAAAAAGAATCTCAGGATGCCATTCGATTTCAGGAGTTTAGACAAAAATATCGGATGCAACAAGCACTTTTGCAGCGCGTTATAGCCAAACGTACCCTAGATAAACAATCCTCCTTGCAAAAAACTCTAGCCGAACAAGAAATGCTCGAACAACAAAATTTACAAGAAAAAGATACTTTGATGTTGCAAATTTCAAGCCTGGATGTTCAATGCCAGACATTGCAAACTGAGTTACAGCAAATGGAGCAGGCCATTTTTAAGGAAAAGATTCATTTACAGCAACAACAAGAATATTTGGCTAAACGTCAACAAGAATTTCAGCGCTATCAACAAGAGAAAAATCAATTTTACCAAGAACAGCAAGAATTAAATCAACAGCAATTAGAAGAGAAAATAATTTTATTAAAATTACAAGAAGATTGTCAAAACCTGCAGAGTTTTATGCAAGAAACACAAACGCAGTTGGGTCTACAAAATGCACAAAGGCAAGCACTTCAGGCAGAAATTCGTGACAAGCAACAAAAAAGAGCGCAAATTCGCCAAAAACATCAACAATATTTTACCCAATTACAGGTTTTAAATGCGAAAAAAGAACAAACTTTACAAATGCTTTCACAATTGAAAATAGATATCGAGAACTTAAAACAAAGTGTTCAGCAATCTGATTGCGATGAATACGCAAAAAAAATAAACCATCTGGAATCAGAGGTTGTACCAATAGAAAAGCAATTGGCACATTTCAAGGAACAGTTGCAGGTCTATCAACAAAATGCCCAACATGCAAAAGACACTTATGAACATCAACGTATTGCTTTTCAAGAATCTCAAGCTCGATTTGATTTTCTCAGACAAGATATGCTTGGCAAAGAGGCAGGCTATCAGGGATTGCTTTCTTCCTACACGCCGGAGAATTTAAATTTACAAGAACCTTGGTTGACGATAAAAAATTGGCTGGCTGATTGGAAAATTCCGATAGAATGGCAAAAAACCATGGATTGGTTATGGCAGCATTTTTTGCCCACGTATTATTGTCAATCTGGGGCCTTTCCAGAGGAGCCCATACCCAAAGGTGGGGTTTTTTATGCATGCATGCAAAAAGTCATAAAATCACCTGTATCCTCACTTCTTCAACACATGCAGGTGGATTGGGTGCCGGCTGGATTTTTTGATTGGCAAGCACTTCATGTGGCATCAAATTTTGCTGATGCCAAAAAGCTTGTTTCAAAACTTAAGGCCCATGAATCTGTTTTATGCCCCGAAGGTATTTGGTTAGGCTCTGACTGGATTTATTATCTTCCCTTAGACCAAACCACACATCAGGGACTGGCCACTCGTTTAAATGAATGGCGTTTGGCTCAAAGCGCTTATGATGCTTTTAAACAGCAATTTGAAGATAGTCAGCAAGCGCTCGAATCAAGTCGAAACCAATATCAATATCAGCAGCTTGAATTAGAGAAGCAATCACGTCTTTTGGAAGAAAAAGAGCGACTTTGGTTTGAGCAACAACAGCAATTACAAACATTGAGACAACAACATCAATTTTTACTTCAAGAACAGGTACGTCTTCGATTGCAGTGGCAACAAGCTGAAGAAAAATATGCACAAAAGCTTGGGCAAGTTAAAGAATGGCAGACACAAATCGAAGAGTATCAAACTGAAGATGAAAAAGAAAAATCTTTAGAGCATGGGTTATCTGCGCAATTAGAAGGTTTACAAGAAAGCTTGGCTGAAGTGGATAAAGCGCATGCACAATTTTCGAGCCAGCTTCAGGAACAACAGTTAAGTTTGACGCGATTTAAAACTCAACATGAGCATATGCAAGCACAACATCCCAAAACGGTTGGTCGTTTGCAGCTTATTTCACAAAAAATTATTGAAAATCTAGGGCAGCTGGAAAAACTTGAAAACGAAATCAATTATCCTCAAGATCATTGGATGGAGCAATCGCTACTGATTCAAAAAAAAGAGGAACAATTACATATGATTCAGAAAGATTGCCAATATAAGCGTTCTGTGAAGGAGGGATTGATTCAGGAATTAGAGCTTATAAAAAACAAGCATTTGGCGATTTTAGAAAAAAAATGGAAAATATTGTCTGAAAAAGAACAAAACCAAACCCTTTTTGATGAAATGAAAGACAATCTTGATGTTGATATGCAAGATATTCCTGCGGATGCGAATGAAGGGGCTCTTAAGAAATACTTAGAACAATTAGAAATGATGATGCAAGAAATGGGGGATGTTAATTTACTAGCAGTCGGTCTTTATCATCAAGAAAAAGAGCGTCAAACACATTTACTTGATCAACAATTTGATTTAAAACAGGCGATTGCCGAATTGGAAGGCGCCATACAAACCTTGGATCAGGATATGCATAGGCGCTTACAAGAGACCTTACTTGCTATCAATCAACATTTAACTGAAATTTTTCCACAACTTTTTGGTGGAGGGGAGGCGAAGTTTGTTGCAAGTTGTGATAATCTTCTAGAAGCAAGCGTTGCGGTCCATGTTCAGCTACCAGGTAAAAAGCAACATCGTATACAATTACTCTCTGGTGGGGAAAAAGCATTGACAGCAGTCGCATTGTTGTTTTCAATATTTTCATTGAATCCTGCACCATTTTGTCTTCTTGATGAGGTGGATGCAGCATTAGATGATGCAAATGTGCAAAGGCTCGCTGGTTTAATTGATAAATTATCAAAATCAGTGCAGTTTATGTTAATTACGCATAATCCATTAACCATGGATGTTGCTGATGAATTGATAGGTGTGACGATGCAGGAACCTGGCGTTTCCCGAGTAGTTTCGGTGAACATGGCTAAAGCGTTAGAGATGGTCAATAAGGAGTAAGTATGCAAGCCAATTTTAGTTTTATCATGAATATTGTGTTATTAGGGGTGATTTTAGGCATGATGGTTTGGAAACTCCAGCCGAATTTTTTTAAAAAGAAAAATAAAATCAATGTGCCATTAACGCCTTCATTGAATCAAGAAGCTTTAGGAGCTGATGATATTATTCAGGTAAGAAAGATCAATATTGAAGATTTGTTGCATCATGAAGAAAAAGATTTCATCGAAGAAATATCAAGTAAACCGAACTTAGGTATGTCGATTGAACGAGAAGAGCAATTGGATTCAGAACCACCGGCTAAAAATATTATGCTTTTTTTAGCTGCTCAAGGCCAAAATATTTTTGCAGGTTATGATTTACTGCAAACTTTACTCTCTTGTGGTTTGCGTTATGGTGATGCGGGTTTATTTCATCGTCATCAGCATGCATCGGGTCAAGGTCCTGTCTTATTTAGTTTGGCTGCCGCAACGGCCACGGGTATGTTTGATTTACAAACGATTGGTGCCATGAGTGTTAAAGGCCTTTGTTTGTTTATGGAATTGTCTGGTAATATTTCGATTGATAGTGAACGTTTTGAGATTTTCATTCAAACAGCTAAGCAACTAGCAGAAGATTTGCATGCCAATCTGTTGGATGAGCGGCAACGACCTTTAACCTCTCAAACGATTCATCGATTTGAACAGATGATTGCGGAAACAACTGAGTTATAATTCATGAAATTGTCTGAAATTGCCAAAGTATTAGAAATTCCCTGTGAGGCGGAGCAAGAAATTGCAGGCGTTGGTATTGATAGTCGAATGGCCATGCCACAGCAAATGTTTGTGGCACTCAAGGGTGAGCATGTTGATGGACATGATTATGTTTTACAAGCGATAGAGCATGGTGCTGTTGCTATTTTAGCTGAGCGTGATCTTGTCGTTACAGTTCCAGTTTTAGTGGTTGATAATGCCCAGGCAGCATTAACAAAAATCGCTTGTCATCATCGTCAGACTTTGAATCTTAAGGTGCTGGCATTGACCGGGAGTAATGGTAAAACGACGGTTAAAGACATGTTGGGCTGTATTTTCCAAGAGCATGCTTTTGTCTCCAAGGGCAATTTTAATAACCAATTGGGTGTGCCGATTAATTTGATGGCGTTGAATGAAACCCATCATTACGCGGTTTTTGAATTGGGCGCCAATCATGTGGGCGATATTCAAGAGACCGCTCGAATGGTGAAGCCAGACATTGCCTTGATTAATAATATAGGCCCAGCACATTTGGGGAAATTTGGTTCAATTGAACAAGTGGCAAAAGCCAAGGGTGAGATTTATGAACAATTATCATCAAGCGGAATCGCGATTGTCAATGATGATGATTTCTATGCGCACTATTGGGATGATTTATTTCCACATTTGGAAGTTCTGAGATTTTCAAGCCAACATCCTGCTGATGTTTGGGCATCCGATATCCAGGAACATCATGCTTCTTGTTATCAATTTAAATTATATTTTGGCTCACAAACGCAGGAAATTATATTGTCAGTGCCTGGTCGCCATCAAGTACAAAATGCACTTGCCGCTGCAAGCATGGCTTTGGCTGCAGGACTTTCTTTGTTGCAAATTCAAAAAGGACTTGCAAGTTTTTCTGGCGTAAAAGGGCGTTTGAATTTTAAAAAAGGCCTTCATGGCTGTGTGGTCATTGATGATACCTACAATGCAAACTTAGCTTCATTTCGTGCAGGTATTCAATTATTAACATCTCAATTGGGAACCAAGATATTAGTGATGGGTGATATCGCTGAACTTGAGCACTATGCCCAATCACAACATCAGGAATTGGGAGTTATGGCCAAAGAGTTGGGGGTTGATTATCTTTTGGGTTTGGGGCCACATTCTTTATATGCAGTACAATCTTTTGGTGAAGGAGCGATGCATTTTGCTGAGGCATCTCAATTGATAGAGACCTTGAAAATGCATTTGAATGCAGATGCTACCGTGTTAGTGAAGGGGTCGCGTTCTTCTAAAATGGAGAACATTGTCCAAGAAATTGTGGTCTAATCATTTTTTATAAGGGTTCTTATGCTTTATTGGCTCACACAACTATTGCAAATGCATTATCATGCCTTGCGAGTTTTTCAGTATATTACGTTTCGTTCGATCCTGGCTGCTTTAACCGCTTTATTTATGGGGCTTTATTTGGGCCCCAAAACCATCCACTGGCTGAGGAAAATGCAGATAGGACAAATGGTTCGTGATGATGGGCCCAAATCGCATTTGTCAAAGGCTGGCACTCCAACCATGGGCGGTGTCTTGATTTTATTTTCCATGACTTTTAGTACCTTATTATGGGGTGATTTATCACAGGGAAATATCTGGTTACTGATGGGCGTGACATTAAGTTTTGGTTTATTGGGGTGGATGGATGACTACCGCAAACTGATTTTAAAAAATAGTAAAGGTGTTTCTGCTAAAGGAAAGTTGCTGACGCAAACTCTGATAACCCTGATGGCTATTGTTTATATGATTTATCATGCCTCTTCACCTATTCAAACACAATTAGTGGTTCCTTTTTTCAAGGATGTGCTGATCAATTTGGGTTGGCTTTTTCCTGTTCTGGCTTTTTTGGTTATTGTGGGCAGCAGTAATGCTGTGAATTTAACCGATGGTTTAGATGGTTTAGCGATATTACCCATTGTTATGGTTTCTGGTGCACTTGGAATTTTTGCTTATATTTCAGGAAATGCTGTGTATGCACATTATCTCTCAATTCCTTATGTACCCAATACCAGTGAAATTACGGTATTTTGTGCTTCAATTGTTGGTTCGGGCCTTGGTTTCTTATGGTATAACAGTTATCCTGCTCAAATTTTTATGGGTGATGTGGGATCTTTATCTTTAGGTGCCGCCATTGGCTTAATTGCTGTTTTAATTCGACAGGAATTGATGCTGGTATTGATGGGGGGCTTATTTGTTATTGAAACTTTGTCAGTGATTTTGCAGGTCGGTTATTTTAAATATACTGGTGGAAAGCGGTTATTTAAAATGGCTCCTTTGCATCATCATTTTGAATTAAAGGGGTGGACAGAACCCAAGGTCATCGTTCGTTTTTGGATTATTACGGTGGTTCTTGTGCTGTGTGGATTGGCGACTATTAAACTCAGATAATCCTTAAGGGGGTTTGGAGATATGATTAAAAGCACTCTTTTGATTGGTTTGGGGAAAACAGGTTTTTCCATCGCGCGTTTTCTAAAATCCAATCAAAAAGCATTTATTGCGTATGATACACGGTCTAAACCTCCTGAGCTTGAGAAATTTCAAGAGATGTTTCCTGATGTTACTTGTTACTGTCATGATTATCCGCATGATTTACTTGAGCATGTTGATAAAATCATCTGTAGTCCTGGCGTTCCCTTGCATGAAGAAATACTACAAGAAGCGATGGCCAAGGGTATTCTTATCGAAAATGATTTAGATTGCTTGATGCGATTGATTAATGCGCCGGTGATTGGCATTACCGGTTCCAATGGCAAGTCGACTGTGACGACTTTGGTCGGGCTAATGTGCCAGGCGCAAGGCTTTAAAACCGCAGTGGGGGGTAATCTTGGTACCCCTGTTTTAGAATTGTATGAACAAAATCCTCAAGCTGATATTTGGGTGCTGGAATTATCTAGTTTTCAATTATTACATATGCAAAATACACGTTTAAGTGCGGCGACAATACTCAATGTTTCTGCCGATCATATTGATTATCATGGGTCAATGGAAGCCTATGTGGCAGCCAAACAGCGAATCTATGAACAAACTGAGATGTTGATTTTTAATCGCCATGATGAACTCACTTTGCCAAAAATTCATGCAAAACATCAAGAGTCTTTTGGCTTGTCGCAACCTGAAAAGTATCAATGGGGCGTCATACAGACTGCGCAAGGTGAGGCCATTGCTTTCGAGGATGAGATTTTTATTTTGACCAAAGATCTTAAACTTCAAGGTCATCACAATTGGCTTAATGTGATGGCGTCTTGCGCGTTAGCCCGCTATGTTGGTGTGTCTAAAAGCACCATGATACAAGTTCTTCAAGAGTTTTCCGGTCTAGCTCATCGAACCCAATGGGTAGCCCATACCAAGGGTGTGACGTATATCAATGATTCAAAAGGCACCAATTTGGGGGCGACATTCGCTGCTTTAGAAGGGATGGGGCCAACTTTGCAAGGTCAAATGATCTTGATTGCTGGTGGTCAGGCTAAAGGTGCTGACTTAACAGCCATTCGGCCACTTTTAGAAAAATATGTCCGTCATGTGGTACTTATTGGTCAAGATGCCGATTTGATTTCGACACAGTGGCACGGAGCCGTTAGTATTGAGCGTGCAGCAAGTTTGAAAGAAGCTGTTGATATAGCAAGTCACCATGCCAAAGTCGGCGATATGGTATTGCTGTCGCCGGCTTGCGCGAGTTTAGACATGTTCAAGAATTTCGAAGATAGAGGCACACAGTTCATGGCTCTTGTTAAAGGATTAAATGAATGAATCTGAAATCTAAAAAAACAGCAGTGGCCAGTAGTCATAGCATGTATGACAAAATTTTTGCAGCAGCCATTTTAAGTTTGATTTTAATTGGTTTAATGATGGTTTCATCCAGTTCCGTGATGGTGGCAACTAAATATTACCATCAACCCTTTTATTTTTTGATACGTCAAATGGCTTATTTGATATTGGGGTTTATTTTAGCGATGGTGGTGATGCGAACCGATACCAATCAATGGCAAAAGCACAGTGTGGCTTTATTGGGAATTTGTTTATTGTGTATGCTTTTGGTTTTGATTCCAGGCATCGGAAAAATGGTCAATGGAAGTCGGCGTTGGTTATCTTTAGGTTTTATGGGTATTCAGGTTTCTGAAATGGCAAAGTTATTGGTGATCATTTACATGGCCGGTTATTTGGTCCGACAATCGACTCGAAAAGACCAACAACTGATGTCATTCATTAAACCGATGATGGTCTTGGCCGTTATCAGTTTTTTACTTTTGTTAGAGCCTGACTTTGGTGCAACAGTGGTCATCGTTTCGAGCGTGATGATGATGTTATTTTTGTCGGGCGTGAAATGGCGTTACTATTTGGTGATGATAGCACTGGTGGCGCTTGCAATGGCCGCAATTGCTGTAGCTTCTCCTTATCGAGTGGCGCGATTGACGGCATTTTTAAATCCTTGGGCTGATCAATTTAAAAGTGGTTATCAGTTAACACAGGCATTGATTGCTTTTGGTCGTGGCGGTTGGTTGGGTATGGGGTTGGGAGATAGCGTCCAAAAGTTATTTTATCTTCCTGAAGCACATACAGATTTTTTATTTGCTGTTTTGGCTGAAGAACTGGGATTTGTTGGGATTGCTGTGGTTTTGACTTTATATGCGTTAGTCTTTTGGCGAGGCATGGCCATCGGTTTTCAGGCGTTTCAGCAAAATCGATTGTTTGCTGCCTATGTAGCCTATGGATTAAGCTGTTGGCTGTTTTTTCAAGCATTGATCAACATGGGCGTGAATTCGGGCATGTTACCAACCAAAGGACTGACTTTACCTTTTTTAAGCTATGGTGGCGCTTCTTTGGTGGTCAATTGTGTGGTGGTTGCATTATTACTGCGAATTGATCATGAAAATCGATGGTTTGCCATAGGTTTACGCACGCATGTGTGATGGTTCTCTTTAAAAATTTTGATAGCCTGATTAATCTTTGATATCATAAGAATTATTCACAGATCTTGGCCGATCATCGAGAGAATCACTTATGAAAAGAATACCTGGTTTTCAACCCATGCGGATGGGACATGTCAAACACATCCATTTTGTCGGAATCGGCGGAGTGGGCATGTGTGGAATTGCGGAAGTCTTATTTAATGAAGGGTATCATATCAGTGGTTCGGATGTCGCTGAAAACAAGTATATAGCTCATTTGCGTAAGCTCGGCATTCGTATTTACATTGGCCATCAAGCCCAGCATGTTCAAAAAGCTGATGTGTTAGTGGTTTCTTCAGCAATACCTGAAGACAACCCCGAATGGATCGCTGCCAAGCAAAAACAAATTCCAATTATTCCCCGAGCTGTGATGCTGGCGGAATTAATGCGCTTTCGTTATGGTATTGCCATTGCGGGCACGCATGGTAAAACAACGACGACAAGCTTAGTCAGTAGCATTTTAACGGAAGGAGGACTGGATCCGAGTTATGTTATTGGTGGTAAACTCAATAGTTCAGTCAGTAATGCTCAATTGGGTCATTCGCCATATTTTGTTGCTGAAGCAGATGAAAGCGACGCCTCATTTTTATTTTTGAAACCTATGATGGCGGTGGTTACCAATATAGACGCTGATCATATGCAAACCTATGGTGATAATTTTGACGTATTGCTTGATACTTTTGTAGAGTTTTTACATCACTTGCCATTCTATGGTTTAGCGGTTGTGTGTGGCGATGATCCACAAGTTGCTCACATTATTCCCAAAATTGCGCGCCCCTTACGTATTTATGGTTTCTCTGAATCTGCTCATTATCGAGCCTTAAATTGGCATCAGCAAGGATTGACTAGCACCTTTACCGTGACTCGACCTTCGCCTTATTTACCATTGCAGATTGAATTTCAATCACCTGGTCGCCATAACGTTTTGAATGCTTTGGCAGCCATTGCCATTGCAACTGAATTGGGCGTATCCGACGAGGCAATTGTCAGTGCATTGCAAAAATTTCAGGGTGTCGGTCGGCGTTTTCAGTTATTGGGTGAATGTGATTTTCAATCGGGTACAGCATTATTAATTGATGATTATGGTCATCACCCACAAGAAATTCGCTCAACCATTGATGCATTCCGTTCTGTTTGGCCATCCAAACGTTTGGTTCATGTATTCCAGCCACATCGTTTTTCTCGTACTGAATCATTATTTAAAGATTTTGTGGATGTATTAAGAATGGCCGATCAGGTTGTTCTCTTGGATATATATGCCGCAGGTGAAGCAGAGATTCAAGGGATCAATAGCGGTACACTGGCCGAGGCGGTCAATGAAAATAACCAAAATCGAGTACGTGTGGTGGGTAATTCATCGATTGAGGATATCCTGGAAGAACTTGTGAAAGATGGTGATGTGGTTTTATTTCAAGGCGCAGGAAATGTGGGCTATCTGGCTCAGTCTTTGGTTCAAAAAAAAACAGGAAATTAAAATGAATCAGATTGCGGAATATGGTGAATTGAAATTTGATGAACCGCTGTCTTCCTATAATACCTGGCGTGTGGGGGGGCCTGCAAAACAATTATTTAAGCCTAAAAATATTGCAGGACTGCAAGCTTTTCTGCAACAATTGCCGGCAGATGAACCTCTATTATGGATAGGTCTTGGTAGTAACTCCTTGATTTCTGATAAAGGGTTTCCTGGAACGGTTATTTTAACGCAAGGCGGTCTTAAAAATCTTGAACGCCTGGATGCTCAAAGAATACGTGCCGAAGCAGGCGTGTCTTGTGCACAACTAGCGCGTTTTTGTGCCAGAAATGCTTTGGGCGAAGCCGAGTTTTGGGCCGGTATTCCCGGGACATTCGGTGGCGCTTTACGCATGAATGCAGGTTGTTATCAATCTGAAACTTGGGATTATGTCAAAGAGGTTGAAACCATTGATAGGTTTGGTCAAATTAGAAGACGCCTCGCAGAAGAATTTAGGATTTCGTATCGACACGTCGAAGGATTACAAGAAAATCAGGAATGGTTTATTTCTGGCATTTGTGAATTACCTTTAGGTGATGCAGAACTTTCTTTAGCAAAAATTAAAGATCTATTGTCACGTCGAGCCGCGACCCAGCCAACCGGTGAATATAATTGTGGTTCTGTATTTAGGAACCCACCAGGGGACTATGCAGCACGTTTAATTGAATCTTGTGGACTAAAAGGTCATCAAATTGGCGGCGCCCAAGTTTCATTGAAACATGCCAATTTTATTATTAACGAGGCGGCGCAAGCTAAAGCGATGGATATATCTCTTTTGATTGAATTGATTCGCCAGGTTGTCCAAGAAAAACATGGCATTGAACTGATGCAAGAAGTGCACTTCATCGGAGAAAAATAAATGCCTGAAAAAATAAAAGTCGCTTTAATCTATGGTGGAAGATCAGGAGAGCATGAAGTCTCTTTGGCATCTGCGGCGACAGTATTAAAGCATCTGGATGAAAAAAAATATCAAGTTACGCTGATTGGCATTGATAAAAAAGGCATGATTTATCTTCATCAGACAAATGAAAAAATGAAAGGTCTACCTGCATTACCTGTTCAAACTGATGATTCTCAAAGTATACCTTCCTTGATTGAATATGCAAAATTCTGTTGTGATGTCGATGTCGTGGTGAGCATTATCCATGGGAGAGAATATGAAGATGGATGCTTACAAGGTATTTTACGGCAAGCACAGGTTGCTTTTGTTGGATCAGATGTTCTAGGTTCAGCTATTGGCATGAGTAAGGATGTCGCTAAACAACTCGTTGCACAGGATAATATACTGACTGCAAAATATGTTTTGATTGAAAAAAATGCAAGTTTAAACCAAAGAATGGCTTTAGCGAGTAGGGCGGTAGAAGAATGGGGGTGGCCGATTTTTGTCAAACCCAGTTGTGCCGGTTCAAGTGTGGGGATTCATAAAATCAATGATTTCGAGGGTTTAAATGCTGCAATAAATGATGCCATGCAATATGACGATGAAGTTTTGTTGGAAGAATGTATTGTGGGCAGAGAGATTGAAGTTGCTGTGTTAGAAGATTATCGCCATGGTGAAATTAAAGCCTCCGTTCCTGGTGAAATCAAAGTTAAGCATCAGGATGGTTTTTACTCTTATGCAGCTAAATATTTAGAAAGTTCAACATCTGAGTATTTGATACCCGCGCCATTGACACCGACATGGACGCAAAAAATTCAAGAAGCGGCTATAACTCTATTTAAGCGCTTGAAATGCCGGGGAATGGCCCGGGTTGATTTCTTTTTTGATGACTTGCATGAGAAACTGTATTTTAATGAGGTCAACACCATTCCTGGATTTACTGACATTAGTTTTTATCCATTGCTATGGGCTCATACTGGTTTAACGACTTCACAGTTACTTGATGCATTGATTGATACGGCAATTTTACAGCAAAATTCGCGTAAGTCATTGGTGACGGATTATTATAACAAATAAGGTTGAGCGTCATGGATACGGATATTCAAACAAAAACATCAAAAAACTGGTTGATTATCTTATTTGTTTTTGCAATTATTCTAACCGCTCGTCTGGCGATCATGATCATTTCTGATTCACAATATTTCCCGATTAATGTACTGAAAATTGAAGCGCCTTATCACTATTTGACTCGAGATAAAATTCAAGAATTGATTGCGCCTTATATGAATCAGAGTTTTTTAATGTTTTCTGAAGAAAAATTACAGGAAGATTTTAAAAAAAATGCTTGGGTTGAAAAAATTACGGTTAATAAAATCTGGCCTGATCGGGTTATTGTGCAAATAATAGAACGTTTTCCGGTAGCATTTTGGAACAATATGCTTTTAAGTGATAAAGGTGATCTATTTATACCGGAAAAGATTGATTTTTTGTCAGAAATACCACGTTTTCAAGGCCCAGAAGATCAGCAAAAAGAAGTCTTACATATTTTTAAAAAATTGAGTAAGCTATTATTAGCCAATGATTTGGTTATCAATGAACTGAGGTTAAGAGATAATCACTCATGGGAGTTAACATTAAGTAATGGTGTCACCATTAGATTGGGAAAACATGATGTAGAGGGTCGATTGAGGCGTTTTTGTCAAGTTTATCCCAAATGGTTTGCAACGTCGTTTGAACGCATTTCATTTATCGACTTACGTTATCCGCATGGCTTAGCGGTGAGTTGGAAGAAAAATAGCGCTCAAATAATTTCTAACCCCAAAAAAGATATGGGTTGAAGATGGCTAAGAAGTTAGAACGAAATATTATAACAGGATTGGATATTGGAACCTCAAAGGTTGTCGCTTTAGTTGGCGAAGTCTCTGCAGATGGTTCCATTGAAGTCATTGGTGTTGGTCGTCATCCCTCTCGAGGATTAAAACGAGGGGTTGTGGTTGATATTGAAGCAACAGTGAATTCGATACAACGAGCTGTTCAGGAAGCTGAATTAATGGCAGGGTGTGAAGTACGTTCTGTTTATACAGGTATTGCTGGTAGTCATATCCGTAGCTTAAATTCTCATGGTATTGTGGCTATTAAAGATCAAGAAGTGTCACAAGCGGATGTGGAGCGTGTCATCGATGCAGCAAAAGCGGTCGCTATTCCTGCCGATCAAAAGATTATTCATATTCTTCCCCAAGAATTTATTATTGATAACCAAGGCAGCATTCGAGAGCCGATAGGTATGTCAGGTGTACGATTGGAAGCGCGAGTACACATCGTCACAGGCGCTGTCAGTGCTGCACAAAATATTGCAAAATGTGTTCGACGATGCGGCCTGGAAGTCAGTGATATTATTTTAGAACAATTGGCCTCGAGCCATGCGGTTCTGACTGACGACGAAAAAGAACTGGGTGTTTGCTTGGTCGATATTGGTGGTGGTACAACTGATATTGCGGTATTTTATGAAGGTGCGATTCAATATACAGCCGTTATTCCCATTGCAGGTGATCAAGTCACCAACGATATCGCGATGGCTCTGCGCACGCCAACCAAATCAGCTGAAGGTATTAAACTCACCCATGGTTGTGCTATTCCTGAGTATGTGAATGCGTCTAGCACCATTGATGTGATGAGTGTAAATGAACGTTTAGGCCGAAAAATATCCACAAAAGTATTGTGCGATGTGATTCAAGCTCGCTATGAAGAATTGTTCTCGTTGGTAAAAAATGAATTAAGACGGAGTGGATTTGAGGATTTACTCGCTGCAGGCATTGTTTTAACTGGAGGAGCCTCAAAAGTTAAAGGTGCTATCGAATTGGCTGAAAGTTGTTTTGAACTACCCGTTCGTTTGGGATGTGCGCAACAAATCGCAGGATTGACCGAAGTCATTGATAATCCTTCGCTGTCAACTGGTGTTGGTTTATTGATGCATGGTGTAAAACAACAATTTGATCATACCTTAGGCACGCCTTCGCTGAGTGAGGGACCCTTGGGTATGTGGAACAAAATGAAACAATGGTTTACAGTGAATTTTTAAATCCATTTACATCAACAACATGAGGTTAATATGTTTGAAATTATTGAAAGTCAACAAGATAACGCAGTAATTAAAGTTGTTGGCGTTGGTGGTGGCGGTGGAAATGCCGTAGAACACATGTTAAGTGAAAATATTGAAGGCGTTGAGTTTATTTGTGCCAATACCGATGCACAAGCCTTGAAAAACTCAAATGCCAAATATCTCATTCAATTGGGTGAAGAATTAACCAAAGGCTTGGGGGCTGGCGCGAATCCGCAAGTAGGCCGCGATTCGGCTGAAGAAAATCGTGAGCAAATTAAAGAGATTCTGCAAGGCGCAGATATGGTTTTTATCACAGCTGGCATGGGTGGTGGAACTGGAACGGGTGCTGCTCCTGTGGTCGCTCAGATTGCGAAAGAAATGGGAATTTTGACCGTTGCTGTTGTTACAAAACCTTTTTCTTTTGAAGGAAAACAACGCGCTATTGCAGCTGAAGATGGTATATCACGCTTAGCACAACATGTGGATTCTTTGATAACGATCCCAAATAATAAATTATTAACAGTTTTGGGCAAAAACATCTCTTTGGTAAATGCTTTTAAAGCGGCCAATAATGTCTTGTTGGGCGCTGTAAAAGGTATTTCAGATTTAATTACACGACCAGGCTTAATTAATGTGGATTTTGCTGACGTTCGGACTGTCATGTCTGCAATGGGAATGGCCATGATGGGAACGGGGGTCGCTTCTGGTGAACAACGTGCGCGTCAAGCAGCAGAAGCCGCTATTGCCTCTCCCTTATTAGAAGATATTAATTTATCGGGTGCCAAAGGTATTTTAGTTAATATCACCGCAGGTCTCGATATGTCGATTGGTGAATTTGAAGAAGTCGGTGATGTCATTAAGGAGTTTATTTCTGATGAAGCAACCGTCGTGTTGGGCACTGTGATTGACCCAGAACTAACCGATCAGGTTCGAGTCACCGTGATTGTAACAGGCTTAGGTGAACCTCAGTCTAAATTCGTGATGCAGCAGCCCGCTGCAACAGCAACATCAGCGCATCCATCTTTCTCTCCGATGAAATCTCGTACTTTGGAAGCAAGACGTGCTGATGGCAAAGCAGATTATCATCAGTTTGAAAAGCCCGCGGTGATGCGTAAACAAACCCCTACAATCTCACCACAAGCAGCGATTCCTCAACATGGTAATAACAATGTCAAACCAGCGACTTCTGATACTAACGTGGTGACTGATATGGATTATCTGGATATTCCTGCTTTTTTAAGAAGACATGAAGAAGCATGACGTTAGAAGACGCTTGTATAATTTATTATGCTGCGGTATGATTTTAATATCTCCTTGAATTAAGCTAAGAATTCAAGGAGCAAACTTTTAACCGAATGAATGTCATTTGGCATTTTTCAAGATGGAAAGATAAGATTGTTTGAGGAGATGATTGCAGGTGATTAGACAACGAACCCCGAAAAAAATGATACAAGCTACGGGTGTTGGCTTACATTCCGGTGATAAAGTGATTGTAACATTACGACCCGCACCAGTAAATACAGGCATTGTATTTCGTCGTGTTGATTTGTCTCCTGAAGTTGAAATTCCTGCATTATACAATCATGTTTCTGATACTTTGTTATGCACCACCTTACAAAAAAATGGAATTAGAATTGCCACTGTTGAACATTTGCTTTCAGCCTTGGCTGGTTTGGGTATCGATAATGCTTATATTGATATCAATGCCAATGAAATTCCAATTATGGATGGTAGTGCTGCGCCATTTGTCTTTTTGATACAGTCTGCAGGTATTCAAGTACAAGCAGCCCCTAAGAAATTTATTCGAATATTAAAAACGGTACGTGTTGAGTCTCAAGGAAAATGGGCTCAATTTTCCCCTTTTGAAGGTTATCGAGTATCTTTCACCATCGATTTTAAACATCCTGTATTTGCCGATAGACCGCAAACAGCAATTTATGATTGGTCAATGACATCTTATATCAAAGAAATTTGTCGAGCACGCACATTTGGATTTTTGGCTGATTATGAGAAATTGCGTGAAATGGATCTCGCCAAGGGTGGAAGTTTAAATAATGCGATTGTTGTTGATGATTATCGTATTCTCAATGAAGAAGGTTTACGTTTTGAAGATGAATTTGTAAAACATAAAATATTAGACGCGGTAGGTGATTTATATTTGCTGGGTCATGGCTTAATTGGCGCTTATGATGGTTATAAGTCCGGTCATGAACTTAACAATCTACTGCTTCGTGAACTCATCGCCCAAGAAGATGCATGGGAATATAGCTTTATGAGTGAAGAGCAAGAAGAACAGATGGAATATGTACATTCACTCCATCCGATTGAAGTATCTTAACGATTTGTACTGCCTTTGAAAAATTCAGGTTCAATTTTAAGTGTAATATTAACCAATTGATAGCAATGATGTTCCTTTCTCAAATAGTCTCGGAGTTGGGGTAGTTGCATTCGCAATTGGCTAGCCCATAATGGACAATCCGTGATGAGCGGTAAAACACCTTTTTGAAATTCTCCCACATAAACATGATCATTCAAGGGATGTGGTAGAAAAGCATTCACAATGGCTTTCCATTTTTCTGATTGAAAAGACCGATGGCAAATATCAACCAGTTGTTTTGAGAAACATGAGGTAATATGTTTCATGGTTTTAAATTCTTGAATTTTGTGATTTTCATTACTATACATTAATTAGTACTTAAGACAAGAGACAATGTTTGAAAAACTTTTTACGGGTATCAATGGGGCTTATTTTGTTTGCCATGAGTTTTGCAAATCATGCTGCAGGTTCCATGGGTATATTGAGTTTAATTCCGTTTAGTATTTTATCCAATCAAAATCAATCTCTTCATTCAGATAATCCTTTTGAATCTTCATCGCTAGACATACCACTTTCTCCAAGATTAGAGCAGGAATTACAACAAAATGAATTTTTAAAGTATTTTAAGTTATTGGATGACTATCAAAATCTAATTGAAAAAAGTCAAAATTCTTCCCGCCAACTTCTGCAAATTGACCAACAATTACAAGGTTATTCGGTGCCTTTAAATCAATGCATTCTAAATTCACAATCTGAGTTGAGTAACTTGCAACATCAAATCCACTTACTTAAAGACATACAGTCCATTCATTTTTTAAAAAATATCAGTGAAAAAAATGAATATTTGTATCAGTTGAATCGCAATAATCTCAGTATATGCCATTATTTGAAATTTAAAATTAAAGGAATGCGCTATCAAATTCAACAACATTATAACAGTATTTATTTTGCTTCTTTTACTAAAAAATATATGAATGTCTGGATGATTTTTAAGAATATATCATTTCAGCAATTACATGGTTTACCGCATGGTTATGTCCTTCATGAAGTGATGATTCAATCAAGATTGTTTACCAATCTTGCAATTTTAATCTTCTCTCTATGTTTGCTATTTGTGTTGAAGTTGTATCGTCATTCTCGCTATTTGCGTTGGCTTCCCAAAAGTGAATTCAGTCTTAAGCATTACATGCATATTGTGCTGGTTTATATTTTGATTTCTCCGGTATTGTTTTTATTGCTTAAAACAAGCTTTGCTCATCATGATGAGATATTGATGAAAATTTTTAAACACTCCAGTAGTTTGATAGTTCTTTTTATTAATTTTATGTATTTATATATTTTCTATAATCGAAGGTCTTGGAAGCTTGATTTAGTGATTGCAGTTCCATCATTATTTTTAGAAATGTGGCTGATTATTTTTACCATGGGATTATATTATTATAATCTTCATAATATTTCAGAATTACAATCGCTCTATATTAAATATTGTATGCTTGTTGATTTACAGTTGTTGCTGTTGTGCCAATTTTATTGGCTTATGGTACGTGCATTGGAAATTAAGAACATTAAGTGTTACTTGATGGCTTATTTGGCTGTTATATTGCTCATTTGTATTCCAGGATTTTATGGGTACGTGGACATGGCCATTAATGTTGAATTAACCTTGATATTGACTATGATATTGATGGTTTGGATGATTTTGTTGACGCATTTTCGAAAAATAATTATATGCATGTTAAGCGAGCCAAGTGATCGAATTCAAAAAAAACTGATGAATTTATTGGATACAGATTATGAGCGTGTGATACTGCATTTAATAATATTAGCTAATTTTATTTATTTCATTTTATTGTCGCAATTTATTATTATTTGTTTGGTAGCGAATTTGTGGTTTTATTCCAAAGGAATTGTTTTTCAATGGTATGATTTGGTTTACCACAAACAAACATTTGGAAACTTTAGTTTTGTATTGATCAACTATTTCTATGGAATTGCTGCATTCTTGCTATTAAATATTCTTAATTATTTTGCTTCTAACTATTTTGCAAAGAAAATACTTCAACATCAAATGAGCATTCACAAGACGGCTCAAATATTTTATTGGTTAGGCACGATGTTGATTTTAATTCTTTGTTCTTTCATAGCCGGATTTGATCTGAAGAGTATTTTCTTACTTTTTGGTGCTTTGTTATTGGGGATCGGATTTGGGATGAAAAATATTTTAATGGATTTGTTTTCGGGTATCATTATTTACTTAAATCGGCCCTTTGAAGTAGGGGATTTAATCAATATTGACCAGCATAAAGGTTATGTACATAGAATTGGCTTACTTGAGACCATCATTAAAAATTTAGACAAGGACATGATCATTTTTCCTAATCAATTTGTGGCGACTTCTGTGATTGAAAATTACACCTTTAAGAATAAAAAAGTCCACGCCGTTCACTTGGTCTATGTAATTGACAAGTTCCAAGATAAAGATGATGCGGTACTCAATGATATCCTTTATAAAATTCTTAAACATGAAAAACAAGTGGTTAAAATAAAAGATGAGTATTTTCAGTGTGATATTTCACCAGATATGAATAACTTGGGCTCATTTCAAGTCGAACTCATCATTTTCTTAAATGATTTAAAAAATATAAAAACCAAAAGCAATCAAATCAATATCCAAATTCTAGAAGCTTTGAATGAAAACCATATGAATGCACGATTCATTGGAATGACTCACGTTTTAAACAATGGTTAAAAATGGTGGTTGCATTTTTTGAGTGAGACTTGCTATGATGAAATTATCATCCATAGCATGGTTTGTTATTCAAGAATACACATGTCCATAAAAAATCCAGCGGTCTTAACTTGTCATCGTTTATCGGTTTCTTTTTCGCAACCCAAAGGATTTTTGCAAACCTTAAAAGATATCCATCTCGAATTATACAAAGGACAAACAGTCGGATTAGTTGGAGAGTCTGGTTCTGGAAAATCAATGACTGCTTTGAGTATACTTCGATTATTGCCTCATCATGCTTACTATGGTCGATATTCTAAAATCATATATCAAAAAAAAGATATTTTGAATTTAGAGTATTTTCGAATGCGTGATATTCGTGGACAAAAAATTGCGATGGTATTTCAAGAACCGATGATGGCTTTAAACCCCGTTAAAACGTTTTATACGCATATGAAAGATGTGATACTTGCGCATCAACCCATGAAGAAAATGGCCTTACATCAAAAGATTATGCAACTGATGCAGGATGTTGAATTGGATGTTACGCTCGATAAGCTTCAACAATATCCTCATCAATGGTCCGGAGGGCAGAAGCAACGTTTTTTAATTGCCATGGCATTGTCTAATAACCCTGATATTTTATTAGCTGATGAACCAACTACGGCATTAGATGTTGCAATTCAAAAACAAATTCTTTGTTTACTTAAAAAACTACAAAATCAATATGGTTTGGCTTTGCTTTTGATCAGTCATGATTTTAATGTGGTTCGCGCAGTTTCAGATCATATTGTGGTGATGTATGCCGGTCAAGTCATTGAATATGGACCGGCTGATTCTTTTTGGCAAAAATCACGCCATCCCTATGTTCACTCGTTATTGAATTGTGCACCTAGTTTTGAAAAAAGAAAACAAATATTGTCTGTTATTCCAGGAATGGTGCCTAATTTTTATGAAGAACCCAGTGGTTGTCGTTTTCATCCACGATGTCACTTTGCTACGAAGAAGTGTCAAAACCAGATGCCCCAATGGTATAAAATTGAAAGTCAGCATGCGGTTCGTTGCCATTTATATCCACGATCAATGCCTTTTGAAATACAAACAGAGCAAGAAGTGCATTTGGACTATCAAGTTTTTGGTTTAAACAAATGTCTATTAAAGGTCAGCCATCTTAGTGTCAAAGAGCAAAAATCCCGTCATTGGTATCAAAAAAAACAAGTTGAATGGATACTGCAAGATATTCATTTGAGCTTATACAAAGGGAAGACTTTAGCGATTGTTGGCGAATCGGGCAGTGGTAAAACGACTTTGGTGAGAAGTATTCTAGGTCTACATCCAATGACCTCAGGGCATATTGAATGGGCGCCCGATCTTAAACGCTCCGATATCCAGTATATTTTTCAGGATTCAAGTGCTGCCATGAATCCTCGTTGGAACATGCGTCAAATCGTATCAGAGGGGCATCCTCATCATACAGAGCATGATTTATTTTGGATTTTGGATGCTGTGCAAATGCATAAACGTTGTCTGAGTCTCTATCCCCATGAACTATCGGGGGGGCAACGTCAACGAATTGCAATAGCTCGCTCACTACTTGCTAATCCAAAAATTCTTATCTGTGATGAGCCTACGAGTGCTTTAGATATCTCCGTTCAGGCACAAATATTAAATTTATTAAAAAACATTCAATCCGAGTTCGGTTTGAGTTATATTCTAATTACACATGATTTAGATGTGGTCGGCTATATGGCAGATGATGTGTGTGTATTGAAAGAAGGTCGCATTGTTGAAAATGGACATGTTGAGCAGGTTCTAAAAACGCCTTCACATGAGTATACACAGTATCTTCTGCAGGCACGTGGTTTTCTACATCAACAATTGATTGATGTTAACAAAGGAGAGTAAAATGGATTTTATTAAAGAATGTAATTTGCAAAATGATGAAAAAATGCACCGCATCATCATTGGGGTCATTATTTTTTTAGCGGCCTTATTGGGAATGGGTAAAATATTTTTTATGGTCGTGGGTATTTTACTGACCGTATCTGGTGTTATAGGTTGGTGTTCCATTCCTTATTTAATGAGTAAGTTTAACGCCAAAAAATAAATTCAATGCGCTAAAAACTACCATAACAGACAAAAATATGTTACTATAAGCATATTTTTTTCTGTTATGGTGCTGCATGTCCTCAAATCAATCAGAAACGTTCACCTTATTTGTTTTAGGAACTGATGGTAAATATACACCCGAGGAAGGTTATCTTAGTGAGATTCCTCCAGACCTAAATAAAAAAGAAAAGCTTAGACAGGCAAAGCTTCAAAATACCTTAAGTTTTATTGCAAAGTCCATTGCAACTGAAGAAATGACAGATGAACTTATAGACATCAAAGATGGTAACGGAAATCTTCCTGAACAAATGAAATTAGTCCATCGCAATGCGGTTCTTTTAGATGGTCCGGATACCGCAGGTATGGAGGTTCATAATCTTACGGCCTATGGTGTATTGACTATTTTAAATGCGATTTTACAAGATAAGAAAAAAATAAATTTAGTCGGATTTAGTCGAGGTGCAGTGATTATTATTCAGATTATCAATTATCTTCAGAGTATGAAGGGTAAATTGGCGAAATCTGTTCCAAATAATTTAACAGCGGATGATTTTTATAATCAGATTTTATTGTGTGGAAGACAAGGAACATCAGCAAGCCCGGGGGGTTGGATCAGAAATCGCATCGATTGTTCAAAAAAATTAATTATGGATATATTAGCAAATCCTGACAATCTGAATAAAATAATCGGTTTTTTTAAATCTCCTGATATTATGTTTCGAATGTTTTGTCTGGATCCTGTTCAAGGCCCTGGTTGGAGTCATTCATACCATTTTCAAATTCCTGAAATAGTCAATGATATTGAAATTTTATATCACGAAGATGAGCGCTCCTATGGATTCAATCCCCTATGTCCTAAAGTAAGTGCTTCTAATTCAATAACGCTAAGTTCATATTTTAATCTTCCTGGTTTTCATGGTATTGGTGATGGGAATCCTTTTGATCATAGTTTCAATAAGTTAGACCTTTCAGAAAAGGAACTGTCCAGCAGGCGCCTTATTCAAGAAATTGTGTTTTTGAAAATTTTGAAGATGTTGAAAAATTCTGGCGTTCAATTTCAACCATCTATTACTAAAACCGCTTTAGATGATTGCTTAAATGAATGTATACAATCTGAAAATATTGATGCTTTATTGTTATTGCATTATGACGAGTTATTTAAATCTTTAGCATTTTTGCCTATAAACGACTGGAGAGACGGAGCTTATGTGCCAGTGAATAAAGATCGAAGCATCGAACCTCGTTTGGTCAAGATAGCAAGTGAAATAAAAGCGCCCTTAAACCAGATTGTTGCATTTGATATTAATGCAGATAGACAGTTTGTTAACAGAGAGCATTTGCAGCTGGCATTTAATCAATTGTTAAATGATTTTGATACGTCTTTTTCGTATTCTTCTCCTGTTAATCAACTATTAGCCCAATTCACACGCTTGTTCTCAAAAATTGAAGAAGGGACGCTCGACGTTTTTTTTGAAAATCATGAAAATTGTCAGGAACAGTCAGCGAAGGCTTATCAAATTATTCAAAGTAGTATTCAAAATTTAGTCTCTATGTCTTTTAAGAAAAATTTAACTTTAAAAGAAATAGAAGCAATTAAAAAGTTTTATGAGCGACTTTCAAATTTAAGTCCACCGGCATCTCCAACAAAAAAAATAGTACAGGACAGAAAAATACGTTTAATTGAACATATGAACATTAGTATTCGTCAGTCCTTTGAGGAGCAATTGCCACAGATATTTACAACATTTTTCAAATTTAATGAATTACTTCAAAAATTTATAGATTCTAAAAATATTTATATATTGGATGAAGTGGTTGAGAAAAAAAATCAATTTTTAAATTTACAACAAGGACTTCAGTTTAATCAGTCTAAAATAGCTCAAGACCTCGAAAGACTACTCTTTGCAGCAATTTCAATATTTCACTGCAAACTAAATGTCATGATATTTTCTTCTCAGGTTTTTCCATCCAATATTTTGATGTTGAAATTAAATGAGGAAATTTTATTGAAGTCGAATATGGTATTCCTTTTAACGCATCCTGATGAATATATGAGAGAGCAATTTCACTTTCCAGAGAAAAATATATTACCAATTGCAAATATGCCAGATGAAAACGTGAATCTATTGCAATCTCCACAACAATTAGATCTAGAGCATCTAGCTTTTTCAGCATTATTAGAATTTCAGAATAAATTGAATGTCATGATATTTTCTTGTCAGTTCATGCCATCTCAGTTGTTCATATTGAGATTGAATAATGGAGTCGTAAAGGAATTCTTAGAGAAATTGTCTTCTTTTTGCATTCAACAGATAGTCAAAAAATCTTTGACTCAAAGCTCGAGAAATATTTTAGCGATTGAAAATACGCTCAATGAAGAGGTGAATCTATTGCAATCTCCACAACAATTACAAGCTAATGAAAATATTGAAGAAGTTCAATCACCCGTTTGGAGTAGTTATTCTATGGGCATTTCTTTGTTGATGAGCTCTGGTATTGCTTTTTCAATTTCAGTGGGTTTATTTGTTACCTTAGGACCCGTGGCTTACGTTCCTGGCAGTATTTTAATGGTCATTGGATTATTGAGCTTGATAATGGCAGGAAACGCATTATTTCAACAAGAAAATGCTTTCATACCACGACCCGGGTTTAGTTTGAGATAGTATGAGATTGGACGGTATAATGTTGTTCTTTGTAATAACGAAAATGCTGTCTTTTGATTTGTTTTTGTTCCTCAATCTGAGGAACAATTTCAAAGACTCTCTGGAACTGTTGAATAAAAGCCGGAATTTTCTGGGATAGATTGATGCAAATATCATTAAACCCCGAAGCATGCTCACCAAAACCAATTTGAACAGGTGGGGGAGTATTGGGACCCTCTCCTTGTAAATGATGCGGGATAAAGCTTTTAGGCTCAAATGACCAAAGTAATTCATCAAGAGCATGAGCCTCTTGCTCTGTTTCACAGTAAACAAATATCTTATGACCTTTGTGAAAAGCTTTTTCAATGAGTTTACAAGCAAATAGATGTACCTCGTCCATGTTGGTTGCTGATAAAATATAAAAATCAGATTTTTTCGTCATGGTAACTTTTAATCCATTCTAGTAATAGTCCTACCGGACGACCGGTTGCTTGTCGATTTTTTCCTGATATCCAGGCGCTACCTGCGATATCCAAATGTGCCCAAGGTGTTTCTTCGGCAAATTCTTCTAGGAAATGCGCCGCAGTAATACTACCTGCTACACGAGATAAATTGGCATTGGCTAAATCCGCTACCGGGCTATATAAAAACTCTTTGTATTCATCATCCATGGGTAATGCCCAGATTTTATCGAAGGCTTTTTTGCCGGCATTAATCAGTGATTGAGAAAGTTTATCATTGTTGGACATGAGGCCTGTATAAACACTACCCAAAGCCACAATAATGGCGCCAGTGAGGGTTGCAATGTCCACAATGGCCTTGGGTTGGTATTGTTTAGAATAACTGATAGCATCGGCTAAAACCAAACGTCCCTCTGCGTCAGTATTGATGATTTCAACTGTTTTTCCCAAATGACTTTTGACGACATCTCCGGGTCGAGTGGCTGTGCCACTTGGCATGTTTTCAGCACAAGCGATGATGCCGATGACATTGACAGGTAAATTTAATAAGGCAATTGCTTTCATGGTCCCTAAAACACTTGCTGCGCCGCACATATCATATTTCATTTCAAACATGGGATCTGCGGGTTTTAATGAAATGCCGCCGCTATCAAAAGTAATCCCTTTGCCAATGATGATTAAAGGTTTTTGATTTTGACCTTGTTGGTAATGTAGTTCGACCAGTCGTGGTGGATTTTGACTGCCTTGTCCGACGGATAAAAGGGTATTCATGCCCAATGCTTTCATAGCTGGTACATCTAAGGAGCTAAATTTCAAGCTTGGGAATTCTTTGGACATTTTTTTTGCCGTTTCTTCTAAATCAATTGGTGTACAATCGTTGGCAGGGGTATTTCCTAAATCTTGACATAGTTTGATACCCTCCCAGAGCGCTATTGTTTCAGTAATGATTTGTGAACTGGCAGGTATGTCATAATAGATTTTTTCAAGTTTTGGCGTACTTGCTTTTGATTTGTAGCGGTCAAATTGATAGTAAGATTGCTCAAGTGTTAGCAAACTAATTTTTAATACATCATTTGCTGGAAGGGATGAAGTATGGGGAAAGCTTAAACATAAACTTTTGAAGTTTTGGTTTTTAAAAAGTGCGATGATTTTTTTTAAAGACTGTTTGAGTGAGTCGGCATTATATTTATTTCTTTTTCCTAGTTGAAAAAGAATCATGCATGACTCATTGCCATTGGATTGATATGCCCAATTTTGTTCGGATGTGAGTTGATGGACATGTTTTTCGTAAAAATCTTGTATCTTCGATGAGGTCTGAATAATGGCCGGTGGTGTTTTTTCATCTTCAAAAACCCCAATCATCAAACAATCGATTTCTTTGAAAGAATTGTTCTCAATTAATGCGTGTTGCATAGCGACCTCATTTCGACATAAAATTTTATTTTAACATGTACCATGAAAATCGCTAGGGTTGTTGGTGGTTTCCAAAAAGAATATTCCACATGTTGGATACAAGGGAGGGTTATGATAAACTCAAATTTGTACGAACGTATCATTTTATGTTAATTTTTGGAATACACGATAGTGTTGGTTTTTAGATATTTAGCAAAAGAAGTATTCATAACGTTATTGGCTTTGACGGTGATACTCATGTTTATCATCGTGAGTAACCAATTGGTTGGCTATTTAAACCGAGCCGCCAGTGGCCGAATTCCCGGTATTTTAGTACTCAAATTACTTTTTTTGGAAATGCCAAATTTGCTGACGGTTTTGTTGCCACTGGGTTTTTACATGGCGGTGATGCTCGCTTTTGGTAGGCTTTACAGCGAAAATGAAATGCTTATTTTCCAAGCTTGTGGTATGAGTCATTTTCAACTGTTGCGATATACTTTGTTGATGGGTTTGGGGGTGACGCTTTTAGTGGCATGGATGGTGCATGTGACTCCTCAATTTGCTAAAAAGAGAACCAGGTTATTACAAACCTCTGGCGTAAAAGCTTTTATTCAGATTTTAGCGCCCCAGCATTTTCAGGAACTTCCTAACCAGCAAGTTTTATATATTGATTCTATTAATCGCAAGCATACCCAAGCGCAAGGTCTTTTTTTAGCCCAGCGAAATACCGATACTTCTAAATCTTGGAAATGGCAAATTATAGCGGCTAATCAAATGGAAATGAAAAAAGGTCCTCATGCAAAAGATGAAATTGTCATGACCAATGGACAGATTTATCGCATGTCTCCGGGGGCTTTAAATGCGCAATACGGTACTTTTCAACATGGAATCTTACGCGTTCCTGAGCCTGTTGTGGCAGATAATCAAGATTATCGTATTTTGTCCACTCGTGAGCTTTGGAAATCTCGTCATCAAAATTTGGGATTAATGGCCGAGTTTCAATGGCGTCTCTCAATTATTATGATGACTTTGGTTTTGGTTTTTATCGCAGTTCCTTTGAGTCGAGTAAATCCTCGAGCAGGTAAGTTTTCCAAATTACTACCTGCGATATTGATTTTTTTGGCTTATGTTGATGGTTTATTTGTTTGGCGAGATAAGCTATCGAATCATCAATGGGTTCATTTTAATAATATGTTTTGGGTACATTTGATCATTTTGAGTTTGGGTTTATTGATTATTTGGCGACAAAAAAGGACCTTAACGTGAAAAAAGCCCATCGATATGTCATTACCACTGTTCTTCAAAGCATTGGTATTATTTTATCCATATTGATTGTTTTGCAGATTTTTATTTTGTTTATGAATCAAATGGGAGACATGGGGCGTGGCGCTTATCATTTTAAACAAGCCTTGGTTTATGTTTTATTGCGTCTACCTTATGATTTAAGTAACAGTTTTCCTATTGTTTGTCTTTTGGGTTGCTTAGTGGGGTTGAGTATTCTTGCCAATCATAGTGAATTGGTGATTTTGCGTGCGAGTGGTTTATCGATTGCTGATGTTATAAAAATAGTGGCAGTCGCCGGTATTGGTTTAGTGGTGTTGGTTATGCTTTTAACTGAAACCTTTTTACCCAAGATGATATTTAAAGCCAATAATTTAAAATTAGAAGCTTTAAATAATGGACAATTATTTCGGCAAGCACAATCTTTATGGTTTCGGCATCAAGATAATTTTTGGTATGTCGCAGGTGTTGCCGATGCGCATGAATTAAGGGATGTGACTGTTTTTTCAAAAGATAAAAATAATCATATTTATGCCATTGAAAATTATCAAAAATTGCTTTGGAAAGATGGCCAGTGGGTTGGCGTCAGTGCAGAAATGACTTATTTTTCAAAAAATCACAAGATGAGTCGCTTCCAAGCAGATATGTTAGATAAAATTAAGTTACCTTTAGGTCCTGGTTTTTTTAAACACATACAAAGGACCCCTGATGAAATGAGTATACGTAACTTATATCATCGAATTCAGCATCTTCAAGCGCATCAAGACATGAGCAAAGAAAAACTTATTTTTTGGCAACGATTGTTGCAACCTCTCAATACCTTATTGATGATGATTTTAGCCATCCCTTTCATTTTTGGGCCGTTAAGAAGCTCAACTATGGGTGCCAAGTTGATAGTTGGAATTGCCATGGGATTTGGATTTTATATCATCAATCAATTGTTTGGCTTTATGAGTCAAGTTTATCAGATTAAACCATTTGTTGGTGCGATTTTACCCTTAATTATTTTTAGTTTGATTGGTGCTTATTTATTAAGACTGTCTCGTTAGTACCAGTTATGCCATGATGAGGCGGTGTGTTAAATTGATTTTTATGAAGAAGGAATGGTTTTAGCATGATGCTCAGAGTGGCTTGCATTTTTTTACTTATGAATCTGTTTATGATGATACCACAGGGATTTTGCGCATCTTTAATTTCTCGAGGTATTGTGGTTGGGCTTCCTTTGGGCGCTATTTCAAAACCTGGATTTTTGGTAGAAGATATTGGCGCTTATTTTTCTGAACCCAATAGAGTCATAGGATCTTCGAATACCATCGGAAATGTCGGGGTGATTGAGTATTCCAGTAAAACCCGTTGGTTTAACAATCAGTTTCGTTTTTTATTTGCGCCAGCGTTGGAATGGAGAAAAGGTCCTGCTATTGGACAATCTTGGCATTATGGTGTGCCCAGTCCTATTTTTTATGCAGGTTTGGCGCATGAAATATTTCCAGGTTTAGGCATTGCTAGTTACGTGGGTGGCTTTGCCCCTTTGCGAGCAGGGGTTTCTCAACGTGATTTCTGGCTTATTTCGAACATGACTTCATTGTCTTATACGCTTGATGATTATAATATTACCTTAACCATGATTTATGGGCACCCAGGCAATGATTTATCGGATAATGCGACCAAACCCTTTCCTAATTTCATCAATTTGGATTTCGCTGCAACTAAAATAATATCAGGTATTGAAATTGGCCCCATTTGGTATTCTTCAAAGGATTTGAATTTCCCAATCAATCAACAACAGTTCGCCATTGGTGGTTTAGTGGGTTTTCAGGTATTGGGTTATTCGCTGCAATTTTGGGCAGGACATGATATTTTTGCTTATGATTACCCACAACAAGCCATCAGTGGTTATTTTCGACTGAAGAAAGTTTTTTAATTCTTTTTTTCTATGTCTCGAAGGATGCCATTGGTGAATATCAAATGATAGCTTGGGTTGTATTGATCAAGCTTGTAAATCCATAGCTCGGGTTTTTCACTTTTAGGAACGGGCATGGGGGTAAATGTTTGATCTGTGTAATCAGGACTACCACAAGCGCTTAAAATTTGTTCGTAACTGTCGCCAACAGCAATGGTTGAACCATTACTATAGCTGGGATTCCCACCAAATTGAGTGGAGCCTGGATATTGGCAAGCGGTTGTACCTTGAACACTATTGCCGTTTAAAAGAACGTTTCTGGCTTTATTATCGACGATATCAATGGTGAGGGCGCTGGAATTAGCGCTACTGGGAATGCTAAAAATTTGATAAACTTTATTTAAATCCCAGTAATACACAGGGCCTTTGTACATATTATTGTAACTCAAACGAGTCACCGGCTGATTCCGAACAATATTACCTCCTTCTTGCCGCATCTGAGGCATTCCACAGTTCTGAATCACTTCATCTATGGTCATTCCCACACGAATAAAAGAATGTTTTTGTGCGCAGTAAAAGCCATCCATCGCGAGGGTTGATAGGCTTATACAACTGCAGATTGTGAATTTGATAAAATGTTTCATAATCCAGGAAATAAAATGACTGTTGTATATTTTATAGCATATTTTTTGATAAAAATCAGAATAAAAAAATGTTCTATACTTATTGTTGAAATATTAACAAGGATTGATGATGAAAATTTATATTTTACTAGGTATTTTGTTTTTAGGCGCATCAAATGTTTGGGCAAGTTCAACATGTAGGGGTTCTTCTCAAGGAGTGGTATGTCCAGATAAGGGTCCATGTACCGGATTTGTAAGTACTTCAAAAGGATATTATCAGTGTGGATATTCTGGAGGTTATGGTTCAAAAGGGATTTGTATGCGAATCTCTCGATGCGATTCAAAGTCTAGTCATTAGATGCCTGATTTCTGATATTTAACACGCGTTGCCAAGCACCATAAATGGCTTCTTTCAGGCTTTGCGAAACCTGGTGTTGAGCAAGAATATCAAGAGCTGCGGCCGTTGTTCCTTTGGGAGATACAACGGCTTGAATGAGTTCTTGAAAATGAACTTCTTTTTGTTGTGCAAGTTTTGCAGAACCTAAAAAAGTTTGGGTTATAAGTTTTTGAGCAAGTGTTTCTTCCATACCTAGTTTTTCTGCTGCTTCTTTAAAGCTCGCCATGAGATAAAATACAAAAGCAGGGCCACTGCCAGCAAGAATCGTGCCCATGTCTAAGCATTCATCATCGTTGACCCAGTCTATTGAGCCTATGGTTGAAAAGAGCTCTTCGATTTGACTTTGTTGTAATGAGGACAATAGTTGATTTTTGAGTAAAAGTGTTGCTGATGCTTGAACTTCGGCATTGATATTGGGCATGGCGCGCACAATCGGGTGATGAGGGGCTTGTATTTGTTCTAAGGTAATGCCTGCAGCAAGTGAGATAATCGGGGCATTGGGTTTTAAATGGGGTAAAATTTCTTTTAAAATATCATGAATTAAAAAAGGCTTCACGGCTAGGATGATGAGATCAACATCCAGATCTGTGATATTGGAATTTGTTGTTTGAATATTGTTTTTAAGTTTTTCATCATGAAGACTTGGAGAAGAAACAATGATTTGATGATGCAGGCTCCATTGTTTTGCCAGTATTTTCCCGAGTCTTCCATAGCCTATCATGCGGATGTTCAATTGCGCTCTCCAAAAATCGCTCTTCCTATTCGAATCATGTTGCTGCCAGCTTGAATCGCTTGTGTGTAATCATCACTCATGCCCATGGATATGGTATCCATGGAAGTGTTATTTTTATTGAAAAAAATTCTGAGACGAAGAAAAGCTTTGTATTGTTCTTCGGGCGATAATCCTAAAGGAAGAATAGTCATCAAGCCTCTTAAACGTAAATGAGGCAATTGTTGAATAGTATCTATTAACTTTGGACAATCTTTTAGCGCAATGCCGCCTTTTTGTTCATCAGGCAAAACCTTTACTTGTATGAGAACATTTTGCTTTTTTCCAAGCGTTTGATTACAGTCATTTAAAGTTTTAGCGATATGTTCATCGGTGATTGTTTGTACCCAATCAAAATATTGGGCCAGTTTTTTGCATTTTTTTGTTTGAATTTGGCCGATATAATGCCATTGGATGTCGGGAAGAGAACAGTTTTGAATTTTTAATAGTGCTTCATTAAGATAGTTTTCACCAAAATGACGAACACCTTGGTAATAAACCCCCTCGATTTTGTCAAGGGGTTGTGTCTTGGTGACAGCGATCAGGGTGACCGATGCGGGAATATCAAACTTCTTTTGCAGCATTTTTTTGTTTTTCAATCAGTTGTGAAATGCCTTGACTGCCCAAAGCCAACATCTCTTGTAAGTGGGCATGATCAAAGCTGCCATCTTCAGCGGTACCTTGGATTTCAATAAATCGACCTTGCTCATTCATGACGATATTCATATCTGTTTCAGCAACTACATCTTCGGCATAATCCAGATCAAGAACAACTTGTTGTCGATAAATACCCACAGAAACGGCTGCTATCCAGTTGAAATTTGGTTTTTTGCGAATTTTTTCATTTTTAAACATCCATTGAATAGCATCATGCAAGGCTACGCATGCACCCGTAATGGAGGCTGTACGTGTTCCACCATCAGCTTGAATCACATCACAGTCTATCGTAATGGTGTGCTCGCCTAAGTATTTTAAATCCACACAGCCTCGGAGCGAACGACCAATGAGTCTTTGAATTTCTAAAGTACGACCACCTTGTCGACCTTTGGCTGATTCGCGTTCTGTGCGGGTATGGGTAGCCCTTGGTAACATGCCATATTCAGCCGTGATCCAGCCTTGATTTTTACCTTTTAAAAAACGTGGAACACCATCGATGACACTGGCTGTACATAATACTTTGGTTTGACCAAATGAAACCAGCACTGAGCCTTCCGCATAGGGGGTATAATTTCTTTGAATTTCGATATCTCGGAGTTGATGGGTCTCACGTTGACTGGGGCGCATGCGGCTTCCTATTAAATAAAATAAAGTAGGGTGTTATTATCTAAAAAATATGCAATTAAATCCAGTAATCTTTTTGAGATTTAGGAATGTAAATTATTGTGCGCTAGGCTATGAAATCTTTTTTTACAAATTTTTTCAAGTTTTCTAGCAACAGCATTTATATCGAAAATCCAAAAAGGATTTCAATTTTAATGAAATTCTGTTATTGTTCAGTCTTTTATTTTTTAGGTCAGTATTATGCAAAGTATGACTGCATTTTCAAGACTTCATTGTTTTCAAGAACAATATGAATGGACTTGGGAAATTAAAACAGTTAATCATCGTTTTTTAGATGTTTTTTTTCGTTTGCCAGATGCTTTTCGATGTCTGGAAATGCAGCTACGTTCGCAAATTACCCAGAAGTTAAGTCGTGGTCGAGTCGAAGTCAGTCTTCAATTTAAATCAACCTCTAATCAGCAAGTCCCTCGAATCAATCAGGCCGCGATTGCAGAGCTTATCTCTCTTGCTGAACATTTATCGCAAACCTATCAAATTCCAAATGATTTGAGTGTACAATCTTGTTTAAACTGGCCGAATATATTTGAATCGGCTTCGCCGGAAGAACAAGAGAGCTATCAAAAGACCTGTTTACAATCTTTTGATAAAGCCTTGGTGGAATTATGTCAAACAAGGCATCGCGAAGGTGAAGCGATTGCAGCTCTTTTGCAAGATAGAATATATTTACTTGAACAACATCTTTTGGCTATTGAAAATGAAATGCGTGAAATTCCTTCAAGAATGAAAGATAAAATTCAAGCCAAAATGTCGATGATGCTTTCAGAATCAACGATGGTCGATGCGCAACGTTTAGAACAAGAACTCGCAGTCTTTCTGATGCGTTTAGATATTTCAGAAGAAGTTGATCGCTTAAATACGCATTTGCTTGAAACCAAAAATACCATTGAAAATAAGGGCGCTATGGGGCGACGTTTGGATTTTTTAGTACAAGAACTCCACAGGGAAACCAATACCATTGGTTCTAAAACGGACTCTACATCCATTCGTACACATAGTATTGAAATGAAAGTGATTATTGAACAAATGCGTGAGCAAATTCAAAATGTCGAATGAAAAAACAGTGACTGGACGATTATTTATTGTAGCGGCTCCTTCGGGCGGTGGAAAAACGAGTTTAGTAAATCGTTTGATGCAAATCATGTCTTCTATAGAGTTATCCGTATCGCATACCACGAGATTGGCTCGTCCAAAAGAAAAGCATGGGAAAGATTATTTTTTTGTGACGCCCGATGTGTTTAAGAGCATGATCGCACAACAAGATTTTATTGAATATGCACAGGTTTTTGATAATTTTTATGGCACTTCCCGTCAACAAATTGAAGAAAGGCTCATGCAAGGTATCGATGTGATTTTAGATATCGATTGGCAAGGGGCCGCTCAAATTCGTCGATTCTATCCTGATGCGATTAGTATTTTTTTATTACCGCCATCATTGAATGTTTTGCGTGAACGTTTACAAAATCGTCAGCAAGATAATACGGAAGTGATCGAGAAAAGAATGCAGCAGGCACGTGACGAATTGGCGCATTATGAAGAATTTGATTATTTGATTGTCAATGAAGAATTTGAGGTGGCACTATCGCAATTGCGTTCGATTGTCACAGCAGAACGTTTAAAAAAAGATATTCAAATCAAACGCCAGCGTAAATTACTATCTTTCTTGCTTGCAAATGGTTAAAATATATATTAAATCGAATTGTTTTTTAAAGAGGTTAATATGGCTCGTGTGACTGTAGAAGATTGTTTAGAAAATGTTGATAATCGTTTTGAGCTTGTCATGGTTGCTGCAAAACGCGCTAGAGAACTTGCATTAAACGGTGTTGAGCCCATGGTTGAGTGGGAAAATGATAAACCTACCGTGGTTGCCTTACGAGAAATTGCTGCAGGATTTGTTTCTGCTGATATACTTGATCAAGATTAGTCAAACCCTTTGATGAATAAGGATGTGCTTGGTGGATTATTTTACCGAGTTATTAGAAAAGGAGCTACAGGCTTATTTAACTGCGGAACAAATTGAGGCTTGTCGACAAGCCTATGACGTCGCAGAAGAAGCACACGCCAATCAAATGCGCCGTTCGGGTGAACCGTATATTACTCATCCGGTCGGTGCCGCTGTTATTCTTGCCCAAATGCGTCTGGATTATCAATCCATTATGGCGACATTGCTGCATGATGTTTTTGAAGACACACATATACGTCGCGAGACCTTGATTCAAAAATTTGGTCCTGAAGTGACTGCCTTAGTAGAGGGTGTAACCAAACTTACACAAATCACCTTTGAAAATAAAGCCCAAGCTCAAGCTGAAAATTTTCGAAAAATGGTTTTGGCCATGGTTAAAGATATTCGAGTGATTGTGGTGAAATTGGCAGATAGACTTCATAATATGCAAACACTCGGAGCGATGCCTGAAGCTAAAACCAAACGAATCGCACGTGAAACTTTAGATATTTATGCGCCTATTGCCAATCGTTTAGGCATGCATCATTTATATGTGCAATTAGAAGATCTGGGTTTTAAAGCACTTTACCCTTTGAGATATCGGGTGATTAAATCGATGGTAGAGAAAGCCAAGGCGCATCGCTTAGAGCTGACCAAAAAAGTTGAACAAGATTTAACGATATCATTAGATGCTTTGGGTATACCTTTTCAACGTATTTATGGCAGACAAAAACATCTTTATGGCATTTATCGTAAGATGAAAAAGAAAAAAACCTCATTGGCTGAAGTCACGGATGTTTTTGCTTTTCGAATCATTACTGCGAGTGTTGATGCATGTTATCGAATTTTAGGAGTGTTGCATCAAACTTATAAGCCTTTGCCCAATCGTTTTAAAGATTATATTGCCATCCCCAAAGTAAATGGTTATCAATCTTTACATACCACTTTATTTGGACCTTATGGGGTCCCTTTAGAGGTCCAAATTCGTACTGAAGAAATGAATAAAGTCGCTGAACGAGGAATTGCTGCTCATTTGATTTATAAATCGGAAGGTGAAGAAATCAATGAGGCGCAACTTCGTGCAAGAGAATGGGTGCAGCGATTAATGGAAATGCAAAGAACCACAGGAAATTCTTTGGAATTCATTGAAAATGTAAAAGTTGATTTGTTTCCAGATGAAATTTATGTTTTTACACCCAAAGGCCATATTTTAGAATTGGTCAAGGGCGCAACGCCAGTTGATTTTGCTTATTCAATTCATTCAGGCATTGGGAATACCTGTGTTGCAGCAAAAGTTAATCGCAGACTTGTGCCTTTGAGTATGCCTTTAAGCACAGGCCAAACGGTTGAAATCATTACAGCACCAACCGCCAAACCCAATCCTGCTTGGCTTAATTTTGTGATGACTGGAAAAGCACGTGCAAATATACGAAGTTTTCTAAAACTTCAACATCAAGCTGAATCTGTTGCGATGGGGAAACGGATGATGGAGCAGGCACTTGAACAGTGGGAAACCGTTTTAGAACAAGTTCCACAAGAATCATGGCAAGCGCTATTGCAGGATTTGTGTTTGAAGTCGCAAGAAGATGTGTATTATGAAATTAGCAAAGGTCAACAAATGCCTATGGTGATTGCTAAACGCTTAATATCTGCCTTGAAGACGGGTATTTTTGAAAGCAATCAATCACAGATACCTTTGGCTATAAAAGGCACTGAAGGGATGGCTTTGGTATTTGCAGATTGTTGTCAACCCATTCCAGGCGATTCGATTTGTGGTGTATTGCGTGAAGGACAGAGTATGCATGTACATACCACTGACTGTGCGGTACTATACAAATCCAGATTAGATCCCAACTCCATCATTGCTTTAGCCTGGGATGAACAGGTCACAGGTGATTTTTGGGTTGAAATTGCCGTTGAGGTTCAAAATGAACGCGGTGTTCTGGCGAGTCTTGCCAGTGCCTTTTCAGAGTGTGATTCTAATATTGCCGATATTCATATCGATCCGAAAGATGGGCGACATAATTATTTAATTTTCACAGCGAGTGTAAAAAATAGAACGCATTTGGCTAAAATCATGCGTCGCTTGCGTTCCATCAAAAGCGTGATGCGACTGAGTCGAAAATTAAGAGGGCAGCTATGAAAAAAGTGATAACAACCCATGAGGCTCCTCAAGCTATAGGTCCTTATAGTCAAGCTATTCAAGTAGGGCAGATGGTGTTTATTTCGGGGCAAATTCCCATTGTGCCAGAAACAGGCGAAGTTTGTAGCTCGATGATTAGTGAGCAAACCCATCAAGTGTTTAAAAATCTGCAAGCGATTTGTTTGGCGGCTGGCGGAACATTAGCTGATTTAGTCAAAATCACCATTTATTTGACAGATTTGACTCATTTTGAAATTGTGAATCAAATCATGCAGTCCTATTTTAAAGCTCCATTTCCCGCACGCGTGACCATAGGTGTTGCAAGCCTTCCACGCCAAGCTAGTATTGAAATTGAAGGCATCATGGCCTTGTCTTAATGTGAATATTTATGAGTTTATTAATTAGTCTTCAAAATGCCACTTTGATTCATGCAGGAAAAACCATCCTGGATAACGCCAATTGGCAAATACATCAAGATCAACGTTTTGCTCTCATTGGTCGTAATGGCGTGGGTAAAACCACCTTGATGCAAGTATTGGCAAAAAAAATGTCTTTGGATGCTGGTGCCATTCATTTTCAAAAAGGCATCAAAGTTTCAACGCTTCCACAGGATTTGCATCAGTCTTTTGGTCCAACGGTTTTCGAAGATATTTTTTATCGTGTACATTCACAAGGTGGATGGCCCGATTCGTTCAAATGGGAACACTTGCATCTTCATCATGATGAAGTGCAATTGGATGCCGCCTTTTATGATGATGCGCACCTGATTGAATGGGTCAGTGAATGGAATGAGCTTTTACAAGTGATGCAACTAAATCCTCATGACACTTGGTCCGGATTATCGGGTGGTATGAAAAGACGTTGTGCTTTGATTGCAGCCCTATTAGTACATCCGGATGTTTTGCTACTGGATGAGCCAACCAACCATTTGGATATTCAATCGATTTTATGGCTTGAATCATATTTAAAAAAACGCAAAGGTGCCTTGGTATTTGTAACCCATGATAGAAGTTTTTTAAAAAATGTGGCAACGGATATCATTGCTTTAGGGCAAGGGCAATTGAAACAATATGCGGATGGTTATGATAGCTATTTAAATCAGCGTGCAGCTGAGATGGCTGAAGAGGCCAATGAAGTCAATCGTATGAAACAGCGTTTATCACAAGAAGAACATTGGTTACAACGTGGGGTGACCGCTAGACGAAAAAGAAATCAGGGCCGTTTAAAGGCATTACATGATTTACGAAAAGACGTTGTTGAGCGACAAAAAGAAATCGGATTGCCTGGACATTGGAATCCACAAGTGTTGCGTTCAGGTAAAGTCTTGATGACAGCCGAACATGTTTCACATCACTTTGGTGATAAAATCATTTTGAAGGATTTTTCTTTTCTGATGATGCGTGGTGATAAAATTGGAATTGTTGGCCCCAATGGATGTGGAAAAACCACCTTAGCTAAAATTTTATTGGGTGAAACCAAACCTTCTGATGGTTTAGTAAAATTTGGGGCAACCATTGAACCCATTTATTTTGATCAATTGCAAACCCATTTAAAACCTGAACAATCGGTGATGGATAATGTGGCCGATGGTGCTGAATACATTGAGCGTCCAGATGGTAAAGTTCATGTGGCAGGCTACTTGAAAGATTTCTTATTTACAGCTGAGCATCTACAACGCCCAGTCAGCACCTTATCAGGTGGTGAGCGTCAACGTTTATTACTTGCTAGATGTTTTTGTCAGCCAGGTAATTTTATGGTGTTTGATGAGCCGAGTAATGATTTGGATTTAGAAAGCCTAGAACAGCTTTCGCAAGTGTTGGTGGATTATCCAGGAACTTTTATTTTAATTAGTCATGACAGGGCTCTGATTGAAGATTGTGTGTCGCGATTATTGGTTTGGGAGTCACCTGGTGTATTTCGTGAGGTTTTACCCAGTCAATGGCAACAAGAGATTAAAGAAGATCTAAAAGTCATCGCGCAACCAACGAATAAAGTCATACAAAAGCTTATTTCCTCTTTGACCTATGCTGAACAAAAAGAGCTTTTGAAAATGCCAGATGAAATTGCTAAATTAGAACAAAGAATTCAGTTGATGCATGAAGAAATGGGGGACCCTCATTTTTATCAGCAAACTGCAAAACATATTGCCGATGTTCAGCAAAAATTACAAAGGGATGAACAGCGTTTAGAAGAGCTTTATCAACGCTGGGAAATTTTAGAACAAAAACAATAGGAATGCATTCATGGCCGTATGGTTCGTGTTAATACTGATTATCTATATTTTTTTTCGGCAGGAATTAACCAAGTGGGCCACTCAAAGCTTCGAAAAGCATCCCTACTTGATGTTAATGCTGTTACTCATTGTGTTATCGTATTTTTCTTGGGAAAAATATGGTCATCTGATGAGTATTGTGCAATTTATTTATTATAACATTCAAAAGATGCAAAATTTTGTGGCTCATGAATTGCAAGATCATCTAAAGCATGCTCAAAGTGTTTATACCTTTAATGTATTGATTCGAGCGGTATTGTTTGGCTTTTTATTATATTTCCCTGAGTTTTATCGGAATAAATACCCCAGTTTTGTCTACAAGGATCAGGTGGGCATGGTGAAACGTGTGTGTTATTTCATTTTGTTGATCTTGGTTTTGATATTTTCTTTACTTGAATAAAAACCACATATTAAAGCTTATCATAACGTGGCTTGATAATATTCAAACCACGTTATTGATGAGTATGGTTAATCTTGCTTGACTATTTGGTTTAATTGTGTATTGTGTTCAACTTACTTTTTACTTCACTTCTATCCGACATTCCGCACCCTAGTTTAGGAATAAATTTTCATGAAGGGTTTTCCAATGG
>CAZNFJ010000016.1:0-42765 GCA_964572685.1 uncultured Legionellaceae bacterium | reverse complement strand
CTAATGCCTTTATTTGATAAACTACTTCTTAGAAAACGAGCAGTCATTGAGTCTGTGAATGATCAGCTTAAAAACATTAGTCAAATAGAGCATTCAAGGCATCGTAGTATTAATAATTTTATGGTTAATTTGTTGTCAGGTATAGCTGCATATACATTGCAACCCAAAAAACCATCTTTGATTTTATGTTCAAAACAACTGATTGCTTGTTAGAAATTCAATGTCGAACTGACGTTAATTATGATTTAAGTGAGAAAAGCGATAGGGGAGATTTAAAGGGAGATTTAAAACATATTTTTGTGGCCATACTAACGGGTAAACATACTAAGCAAGCATCACAAAGTCTAAAAAACATAAAAGAATCTTCTTTGAGTGAAAAAGTTGCTTATGAAAATCACAGATGATTTTCATAAGCAACAAAACCCTAACCTTTGTTTTAGAAGATGAGACATTGGCGTTTGCCCATAATAGGGCAAACTATTTGTGTTAAGCTTTCTTGTTCAAACGATTTTCACAAATGCATTGTGGTTGGCAGTTGATGATTTCATCTTTGTAGTTTTTGATTTTTTTGGTGTAACAAATGCTATGGCAACCGTGTTTGACGGCATACATTTTACAATCGGTATCTTGGTTGCAACTTCTGGTTTTTAGGCAAATATTGTCATTGGCTTTGGACATGGCCATGGCCTGACAGCAGAACAATGCACCAAATAAAAGTACAGATAACTTCATGTTGAACTCCTTGTTTCGGCAATCGGGAAACCATTCCAACAATCGCCATAGTTATTTTGAAAACTTGTATGCATAAAATATGCTTGAGTGACATGCCAGACTTCAGATGACTCAAGCATAAATGATAAGGTATGATCGATTTTTTGTGGGGATTCATCACTTCTTTTCATTTCTTTTTGCCAACTCTTAAAATCAGGTCCATGTGCTGTCATTTGATTGTGAATACTCACACCACCTTTCTCAAATTGTTCATCTTTGGCATCATATTGACCGTGAATATGGCCCATGAGTTCGCTCATTACATTGCGATGAAAATAAGGCAGACGAAAGGTATGTTCTGCAACCAGCCAGCGTGATGAAAAAATGACGAAATCAAGGCTTGCGATACCGGGTATGGCACTATCAGATGTTAATACTGTAAAAATGCTCGGGTCGGGGTGGTCAAAACTAACCGTATTGAGGGTATTAAAATGTCTCAAGTCATAACGATAGGGTGCATAGTTGCCATGCCAGGCCACCACATCAAAAATCGATCGTTTGATGGTTTTCTCCCATATTTTACCTTGTGATTTAACAAAAAGATGGTGGGGTTGGCAGTGTTGTTCGAAATGAGATTTTGGGTACTCAAAATCTCTGGGATTAGCCAATGCATTAGCCCCCATTAATCCTAATTCAGGTAGTTTTAATGGTAATCCTTGATTTTCTAATAGATATCCTTGTGCAAAAGGCGTTTTGAGATGAATGGCAAATCCAATGCCTCGTGGGACGACTGCAATTTGAAAAGGCTCTATCTGCAAAATACCCAATTCGGTGATGATTTCAATTTGCCCGACGTAAGGAATAAATAACATTTCAGCATCATGATTGACAAAGCATTCTTGATGCATTGATTCAGATAAATTGTAAATATATAAGGATTTGGTTTGTCCACTGGAAGCAATATGCAGGGTATCTTTAATAAAACTTTGATTTTTTTTCGGTGCCGGAAGTGCACTCCAACGCATCGGATGTGGTGGCTGAAATTCAAGAAGGGGCTTTTGAAATTGATGTTTTGATATCTCAAAAGGGCGGTGATGATGTGTTGTACTTGGGAGTAGGCGATACATCCAGGTTTTTAAGTTTTGATGACGTGCGCGAGTAAAAGCACTCCCATTGATTTGTTCAGCATAAAGTTCAAAAGAACAGTGAAGAGGAGCATTTTGATGTTGTGGTAAAACGCCTTCGATGGCTTCACTGGAAAAATAATTACCAAATCCATGGTTAAGCATGTTTTTTTTGCCTTTTTTTTAAGGGTAAGGGTCCACTATATTTCAAATATATAGTATTCTAAGGAAAAAATATATTGTGTGAAATGAACATTTTTAGAGGTTTGTATGGCAGGTCATAGTAAATGGGCTAATATCAAGTTTCGTAAAAGCGTACAAGACGCTAAACGCGGAAAAATTTTTACCAAATTAATTCGTGAGATCACTGTGGCTGCTCGCATGGGTGGCGCAGATGAGTCAACCAATTCAAGATTGCGCGATGTGGTCACCAAATCATTAAAAGCCAATATGAAACGTGACACCATTGATAATGCTATTAAGCGCGGTGCGGGTGGCTTAGAAGGCGCCAATATGGCGGAAATGAGATATGAAGGTTATGGTCCACAAGGGGTTGCAATTCTAGTAGATTGTTTAAGTGATAATAAAAATCGCACCGTATCTGAAGTGCGACATTGTTTCACCAAATACGGTGGCAATTTAGGCACCGATGGTTCAGTTTCATATTTATTTAATAAGCAAGGTGAAATCATTGTTGCTATCACAGGTGATAAAGATGCCCTTATGGAACAACTGATAGAATTAGGCGTGGAAGATATCATTGAAGAGGATGAGCATTTCATCTGTATCACCGCACCTGAAGATTATCATGTGATTTTAGCGGGCTTAAGTGAAAAGCAAATTACCGTTGAGCAATCGCAAATAGCTATGTCTGCTGGAAACTTGATTGCTGTAGAAGGGGATGCTGCGGTCAGTTTGATGAAAATGATTGATGCATTGGAAGATTTGGATGATGTACAAGAGGTGTATTACAACGCTGAAATCTAGGACATTATGACCATTATCTTAGGGATAGACCCAGGCTCTCGAGTCACAGGATTTGGTGTGGTGCATGTGAAGAACATGACAAACCAAATAGCGTATCTAGCCAGTGGTTGTATTCGTACAACACAGGCGGAAACCCTCTCTGCAAGACTGGGGCTGATATACCAAGGAATTCAGGAAGTAATTGATATTTACCGTCCTCAAGAGGTTGCGATTGAGCAAGTTTTTTTAAGAGATAATGTCATGTCTGCTTTAAAACTAGGGCACGCCAGAGGAGCGGCCATGGTGGCTTGTTCTATTCATTCTTTGCGTGTGGCTGAATATGCGCCACGTGCCATCAAACAAGCAGTTGTTGGGTTTGGTGGCGCGGAAAAAACACAAGTTCAAAAAATGGTGGTTGAGTTATTGCAATTGAATCAATCGCCTCCAGCCGATGCCGCTGATGCTTTAGCTGTGGCCATTTGTCATGCACATCATGAAGCTTTAGCATTACGTACATTTAGGAGAAAACCATGATAGCCTGGTTATCTGGGAAAGTTGTTGATTGGTCCACCATGAATTTAATTGTTCTTGATGTCAATGGTGTGGGATATGCTGTGGAAACCACAACACCCACTTATACAATTTTAAGTCAGGAACGCCAAATCGTAAATTTGTTTATACAAACCATTGTTCGTGAAGATGCGATAAATCTTTATGGTTTCTTAGAGCAAGAAGAGCGAACACTTTTCAAGTCTCTGATTAAAGTCAATGGTATTGGTCCTAAATCGGCTATCGCTATTTTATCGACGATTAGCCCAAGCATGCTGATTCAGTGTATTCAATTGCAAGATAAAACCATGCTGACCAAATTGCCGGGTGTCGGTAAAAAAACCGCAGAACGATTATTAATCGAAATGCAAGATATTCTTAAAAATCAAATTATTTTGCCAGGTGATGTGACTTTACCTGAAGCTCATGCTGCAACGGAAGCTTTAAGTGCGCTAGAGGCCTTAGGATATCGACGTTTTGAAGCACTAGAAGCAATTAAAAAATTTAAACAAGAAGAGCTGGACGCTCAAGGCTTAATTAAGAAAGCTTTACAAGTTCTTGCCAAACATTAAGGGAGGAAATGATGAAATTCTTTGGGATTTTATTGTTGTCTTTAAGTGCTTTATTGCATGCGGCAGAAAACTTAAGCTTGGATAAAGCAAATGTTATTATTCAAGGTGCATTGCAAGAAAGTCAAAAGTTATCTTTACATCCGATGTCTTTTGCTGTTTTGGATGCAGGTGGTCATTTGATAGCCTTTGCTCGTCAAGATGGTGCAGGTATATTAAGATATGATATTGCTTTTGCCAAAGCCTATGGTGCATTGGGTATGGGCATCGGGTCGAGAGAGCTTTATAACAAATCAAAAGAAATTCCGGGGTTTATGGAAGGCGCCAGCACTGCATCTAAAGGGCGTTTAATTTCATCACCTGGCGGAGTTTTGGTTTTAAATGCACAACACCATATTATTGGTGCTGTTGGAGCGAGTGGCGATACCTCCGATCATGATGAGCAAGCGGTACTTGCTGGTATTCAATCAGCGGGTTTTCTTTTTAAAAACTAAGATTCTAAGAAAAGGACGGATTTCTTTTATCTTCTATAGGAATAAATACTCGAAAGATAACTCCCGTCCCTGACAAAGGTTCTTCGAGACTCCATTGCGCATGATGAAGCTCTGCAATTTGTTTGACAATAGCAAGACCAAGACCTGTGCCTTTAGGAGCGTGTTGGTTTTGAGCACGATAGAAACGCTCAAAAACCTTGTCTTTTTTTGCTTTCGGAATACCTGGACCTTCATCGCGAACTTCTAGCACCACGGATTCTTCTGTTGGATATATTGTGACATAGATATGTGTATCTTTGGGTGAATATCGAATGGAGTTGTCAACAAGATTTCGAATTAGAATATTAAGCGCTATCGGATTGCCATGAATATCCGGACAAGGAGCTTCTGTTTCAAATTCAAGCTCAATATTTTTTTCCAATGCTTGTGGGACAAGCTCGGATAAGCACTCAGATGCTAATTTGGCAAGATTGAGGGTTTTAAAATTGGCTTTTTTATGAATATCTGGCATTGTCTTACTCATGTCCATGAGTTGCATCATGACATGTGTGCCTCTATCGACATTATCAATGATTTTCCTTAAAGCAAGTTCGCTCTCTTTTCCATTATTTGAATTTAAGGCTGTTTGTGCTAGTGTTTTAATGATGGCGAGTGGTGTTCGGATTTCATGGGCAGCGTCGGCGGCAAAGTGTTGCTCTCGTGCAAGGCCTTCTTTTAAACGTTGTAACAATTGATTGATTTCAATAATCAGTGGTTGGATTTCTTTGGGTGTATGAAGTACCTTTAAAGGTTGCAGATGTTCCGGGTGACGTTTTCGAACTTGGGAAATGACTTGATTGAGTGGTTGTAAACCTTTGTTGATCAATATCCAGATGAATAATCCCATGACAGGTAATACAAAAAATAAAATGGATAGATCTTTGAGGATAATGGATTGAATAATGGCGTTTCGTGTATGAAGTTCTTGTGCCACCAAAATATAATCTCTATTTTTTTGATTATAACTAATAAATATACGCCATTGTTTTTTTGTTTGAAATCCTGGTTTTAAATTAAGTGTGTTTTGCCAATTGGGTGCATTTTGAGAGTGGCTTAATACCTTGAATTGCTGATTATAAATACTGATTTGATAAGCAGGCATTTTTAGATGACTGGAGTGAATAGATTGAAATTGAGAAGGCAGATCAATCATTTTTTGAAGATCGTGAGGGGAATTGCTTTCAAGTCCTGCACTAACTGAGAGCGCCGTCATTGCCAACATGGCATCTAAGTGTTGCCGAATATCTTGACGATTAAAAAAATAGTGTGTCGAAAATGAAACCCATAAGGTTGTGATGAGAAGGCATATTCCCAAGTATAAAAAAATACTTGCTCGAATGGATTGAATCATCATATTTTTATTTTTTCAAGAATATATCCAATACCTCGAATTGTTCGTATTAAATGAGTATCTAGTTTTTTTCTGAGATTATGAATGTGCACTTCAAGGGTGTTACTGTCCACTTCATCATCCCAGTCGTAAATGGCTTGCATTAAACTATCTCGGGATAAGACTTTACCTGGGTTTTCTAAAAATTTTTTAAGTAAACTAAATTCTCGACGAGACAGATACACCGGTTGATGATGTACTTGAACGGTATGAGCGTCGGGATCGAGTTCGATGTGTTGATATGTTAAAACCGATTGAGGATGATCTGCACTGCGTCTGATTTTTGCGTAAATACGGGCAATCAACTCACTTAAATCAAAAGGTTTGGTCATATAGTCATCCGCGCCGAGATTTAAGGCGCCGACACAGTCTTCGGTACTATCGCGAGCGGTGAGTATGATTACGGGTGTTTTTAAGTTGGTTTTGCGAAAGGATTTTAAAAAATCAAGGCCAGATAACAAAGGAAGACCGATATCAAGAATTAATAAATCATAGTCATATTTTTGAATATGATCGTTTGCGTTGAGGCTGTCAGTTGCCCAGTCGACATGAAAGTCCTGATTTTCAAGTCCCTTTTTTAGAGCATCTGCCAAATCAACATCATCTTCAATCAATAATAGTTTCATGAAACTTACTCATTGGTGGATGGGATTTCATGTTTAGCTAGATAATAAGCCTGCAAAAGAATAAATAAAATCATAATAGCTGTTCCGCCAAACAATTTAAAATTAACCCAAGTATCGGTATCAAAATGATAGGCCACCGCAAGATTGGCTATGCCCATGCAAATAAAAAATATAGACCAGGCATAGTTAAGCTTCTTCCATACGCCTTCAGGCAGTTGTATGTTTTTTTCCATGAGTCGTTGTACCAGTGGTTTGGATGAAAACCAACCTGTCCCTAAAAGACCTGCTGCAGTGAGCCAGTAAATTACGGTTGGTTTCCATTTAATAAACCAGGGATTATGAAAAGCAAGTGTTAATCCGCCCAAGATCATGATGAGAGCCATACTGACTAGCTGCATCGTCTCAAAACGTTGATGTCGAATGCGGTAAAAAAAGACTTGTACACATGAGGCCACCATCGCAGATGCAGTTGCCACATAGATACCAAATAACTTATAACATAAGAAAAAAAGAACCAGTGGGAAAAAATCAAAAAGTGTTTGCATAGTTTTTACCATTTTTTATCAATTAATTTAGTATAACACGCTTTTTTAAAGTGATGCCATATCCAATACAAATCGATAATGACATCGGATTTAAGCATGTGCTCATAGCCTTTGTTGACTTGTTGTATTCCTATCAATTCAATATCAGCTATGATTTGATGTTGTTCACAAAAATAAAGCATCTCTTGTGTTTCTTGAATGCCACCAAATTGATTTGATGAGTATCTGACATTAATATTTATATATCATGACCAATCTTTATAAAATCGCAAGTTTTCATTCATACGTGATACTATACTTGCCAGTTGTTTTATTTTTTGGTGTGGTTGATGTTAAAAAAGGTTTTTTTGATTTATCTCCTTAGTTTTTCATTAACTAGTTGTAGTTATCAAGAATTATTATCCCAGGATCTAAAGATTGGTGGCACTTATCGATTTTAGATGAAGAAAGCCAGCCAATTCATCTGGATTATGCAACACATCCGCCAGGGTATAAGCATTTAGTACATTGATAAAGGCAAGCCGCGCTTCATATAATATTTTTTTCAAATGACAAGCAGGGGCTATGCAACAATTGGCTTTCTCTTGATTAAAGCAGGGGACCAAGTCGAAATGAGGCTCTAGTGTTTGAATAATCTTTCCTATGTTAATAGTCTCAGGCGCGACCGCCATGGTTATGCCGCCGCCTTTTCCCCTTGTGGTGTGAATAAGTTCAAGTTTTGCCAGATGATGGATGATCTTGACCATATGATGGACTGAAATATTGTAAGCATTGGCAATATCTTGAATCGTACAAGAATCTTTTCTTAAGGCAATATAAATTAATGCACGCAAAGAGTAATCGGTAAACTGTGTGAGTTGCATCCTGAATTCCTAAAAAAATCTCTTGACCGCTATTATTTCTTTTTATAAGATGTATTGCAAATACATCTTTAAGGGAGAACAATATGTCTATGTCATTATTTGAACGTTTAGGTGGTCAGGAAGCAGTGAATGCTGCAGTGGATATCTTTTATCGAAAAATGTTAATGGATGAAAGAGTGAGTCATTTTTTTGATGATGTGGATATGTCGCAACAAATCCCCAAACAAAAAGGTTTTTTAACCATGGTTTTTGGTGGACCGAATCAATATACCGGTAAAAGCATGCGTGACGGCCATGCCCATTTAATCGAGCGAGGTTTGAATGATACGCACGTAGACATTGTGATTGAACATTTAGGGGATACACTTCGAGAACTGGGTGTTGCTCAATCTGATATTGAAGAAATTGCAGCCATTGCCAATAGTGTCCGAGATGATGTTTTGGGGCGATGATGGGCAAATTTGTTTATGAAAATCGAACCTATACTTTAGAACCCAATGAAACGGTCTTAAAGTGCCTGATGCGACATGCGGTTGAGTATCCGCACTCGTGTCAGGCCGGGACCTGTCAGTCATGTTTAATGAAAACAAAGATTGATGAAGTCAATCCCGCTTGGCAAAAAGGGTTACCTGAAACACTGCAAGCACAAGGTTATTTTTTAGCTTGTATGGCTGCACCTCAATGTTTGTTTCAAGTTAGTGTGCCTGATGAAAATGATTGTGAATTCAGCGCAAAAATTCTCGATAAAAAACTTTTGAATCACAATGTGATGCAGGTAAAAATTACGCTAGATGATTTATCACCCTGGGTGCCAGGGCAATTTCTACATCTTATCAATCCTCATGGGGTAATCAGAAGCTATTCAATTGCTAATCTTCCGACGCAAGATGGATTTATTGAATTGCATATCAAAATCAAGCCCGATGGTTTAATGAGTCAATGGTTGATGGAAGATGCAAAACCTCTTGAACAGGTAAAATTAAGGGGGCCTTTTGGATGTTGCTTTTATATCAACCCCAAGCAATTATCATTTGATATGTTGTTGGTGGGAACAGGAACAGGACTTGCGCCCTTAGTGGCCATCATTAAATCCGCTCTTTTACAGCATCATCCTGGCTCGATCACACTTGTGCATGGCGGGCTTACTGATGAAGATATTTATTATCAGGCTGAACTAGAACAATTGTCAGCTTATTTTCCCTCTTTTGTATATGATGTCTGCGTTCTTCAAAGTCATGGCCGATACAAGGAGGCCTCTATTGAAAAATATATGTTGGCATATTTAAAACATCCTAGGGTAACACAAGTGTATGTATGTGGGCCGAAAGAAACCACGCAAAAGTTAAAAAAACAGGCATTTCTTGCAGGGGTATCTTCTCAGGCCATTTTTAGCGATGAATTTTAGCCAAGCCGAATTCTCATGCCGGGTTTGAGATTTGAGGTTGCAACACTTGGATTAAGTCGACTCAGGTATTGGGGAGAAATGTGATTATTTTGGGCGACCTGATTGAATGAATCACCCGGGCGTACAGTGTAGTAAGCTTGTCCTGTGGTTTGTTTCCAAATAGTAAGTTTTTGACCGGGAAAAAGCGCTAAAGAGTTCAACTGATTCCATTTTTGAATGACCTCCACAGAGGTTTGATATTGCTTGGCAATTTGTGCAATCGATTCATTCGCTTGAACAATGTGTAGAGTTTTATATTGTTTGGGTAAAATGGGCTCAACTGGATGCGTTGTTTTTTTGTAAGGCATCCATTGAGGCTTAAGGCTTGGGATATCAAGTACCATACCCACAACTAGCTCGTCACTCTTAAGATGATTGATGTCTTTAAGCCAGGTTATTTGTGCATGATAACGACTGGCAATGCTTGCCAAAGTATCTCCTGTTTTCACGATATAATGATCAAAGCTACTGCGAATACGCACCGGAGTTTTTGCAAGATTTTGTGAAAACTGAGCAACATTTTTGGTTGGAATGAGAAGCTTTGGATGATTGGGTGATGTTGCCCAATGATTAAACCCTGGATTAAGTTTCAATAATTCTTGGTAAGCAACTCCCGCGAGTTCTGCTGCTTGATTCAAATCAATTTGTCCATCCACATGAATTTCCTTGAAATAGGGTTCGTGAGGCACATAGGGAAGGGTAATATGATATTTTTTTGGATTTGCAATGATCTCAGCCAAAGCTAAAAGCCTTGGTACATAAATTTGAGTTTCATGAGGTAAATCAAGATACCAAATCGAGCGTTCGTAAATAGGGCGTTGCTTTAATAATCGTTGTATGGTGCCCTCACCACAATCATAGGCGGCTATAGCTAATAACCAATCACCCTTGAAAAAATGATTGAGGTGTCGGAAATAATTTAATGCCGCAGTTGTTGATGAACCAATACTTCTTCGTCCATCCATCCACCAATCGCCCTGTACTCCCAGATGCTCTCCGGTTTTGGGCATGAGTTGCCAAAGTCCTGCTGCTCCTGCGCCCGAGTAGGCAAAAGGATTGTAAGCACTTTCAAGCATGGGGATAAGCGCTAGTTCGCCCGGCATGTTTCTTTTTTGAATTTCAGTAATAATATGATAAATAAAAGGTTCTGCTTGATAGAGTTTATTAAAATATTTAGGATGAGAGACCAGCCAATGAATCTGCTGTTGAACTTCAGGTTGATTCAATTGATGATCGAGAGAAAATAGTTGACGAACAACCCCCCAGGAATCACTTGTGGATTGGGCGCTGACTCTTATAGACAGCAAAAAAAAGAGCAAGAATAGGCAACTTTTTATTATTTTGTGTATTTTCTGCATGAAAACATTTTAAATGAAATTCATAAAAATGCAAATGAGATTTGATAAATCAGGGCTACCGCATCTTAGTGTGCCACAGGGAAACGAAATATCTGTTGACTCCCGTTTAACAACGAGAAAGGATTGGTCTTTGGTCTCCACCCAAATACGGCCTTTATTTAAATGGAGCATTTTATCTTAAAAAAGATTAAAAAACCCGGCACTCCGTTTAGCAATAGAGCTCATGCATAACTCACTTAAAGTTCAAAATTGGGATATGTGAGCCCTCAACAATTTGAAAGTAATTATTGGGGTGTAATTACAAAAGCGGCTTAACTACTATGTCCGGATTTGTTTGACCACCTCAAACAATTAATCAGTCAAACTACAGTTAAAGCTGCATTGGAGAACTACGTAACATCTACCATCAATGCAAATCAGGCTCGTAGGCTCTAAACAGCGTATCAAGTCTCCCTTTAAAAATCTCGATCTAGCTTCATTTTAATATTTAAAATTTTCGGTAGATAAATGAAGCCTGCCTCCTTATTAAGTTTCAGATGTTGTGGGTACTGAAAAGATTGTCAGCCATGATATTTTTTCTTCTTCTGCGGTTGATTTGCGCGACCCTGAAAAAAATGCAGATAAGCATTTATCCAAATGCTCTAAACTAGCTATCAAGCTTTGACTGTTCATTTCTTTGAGACACTAACAATTAATAAATTTCAGATGTATGATGATTATTCATTATATGAATTTACTTATTGGATTGACTGAGCGCTGGTAGATGATTTGTTGTATAATTCTAGGCTGATGTGGATTTAGTGGTGAAATAAATGACTCCTGAGGATTTTTTTAGACGATATCAAGCAGGTTCTATCGCGGTTATTGAGCTTGAGGGTGGAACTAATTCAAAAATGTATATTACCAAATCGCAATATATTATTGGTGGTATGAAATTTTTTTGGGTGTTGAGACAGCCTCGTGAATATCAACAGCTCCCACCAGGTGCTAATGTCCCCGTTTTAGCCTGTCAAAAATGGAAAAAAATCAATCCTGAGCTTCCAGCTTACCATTGCGACGTGGCGAATATCTGGATTTCGCCTTATTTAGGAAGAAACCATCCAACTAAATTACAAATACAAGCAACGATTTTGGATATCTATCAAAAGACAGGCATCATTCTTGCAGATGGTTTTATATTTAAAAACTTTTTATATAAAGGTCATCATACTTATTATGTAGATATGGATTACGCTATTGATTCAACATCACCGATGAGTGACTTGTTGTTTAATCAACTCATCGCCACACGTGGCTTTGATGAGTATTTTGCAATAACAGAAGAAGGTGAGGTACAAATCAAAGATCTCATTAAAACCTTATTCTATATTGAACAAGAGTTGCGACACCTTGTCTTTGAACGTGCAAAAATCACCCCCAGGATTATTAAAATGCTACATCTATTTCGAGAAGGGAATTATCATATCTATTTGTTGACCTTAGATATTCTCTTTCATTTCCAAGACCTTGCTGTCAATCCCTATCACATTACCCCAGAAATCATTTCACTTTTTATGCTTCATTGGGATGCATCGTTAACAAAACCACAAATTGAACATACTTTGGAAGAAATTCGTCAGCATATAAGGAATGTTCCAAATCCGCCAAAACCTCCCTCATTTCCCGGTTTTTTTGAGCATTTGCGGCATCGCATGCCCTATACAGGTAAAACATCAGAATTGTCGTTCTAACAATGCTTTGCTAAGCTTAATAATATGCAAATGAAATAGGATGAGTATGCACAAGTTTTTTTATCGTTGGGGGCAGTTGGTCTTTCGTTATAAATACCCTGTTCTTGCCATTTGGTTACTTGCTTTTTTGGCAAGCACACCGATACTTCCCAAGCTGATGGAGCCTTTTCAGTCGAGTGGTTTTCAGAATATTCATTCTGATAGTGTTAAAACCGATGAGATGGTTAATCATTCTGTGGGTTATCAAAAACATCGCGTTTTGGTTTTATACCAGAAAAAATCTGATTTGGTGTCAGATGAATTAATGAACCAAGAGATTCAAAAATCCCTAAAAAAACTAAAGAGCATCGAATACCCCCATCAACTTTTATATCAAACTAAAAAAGATGCAAAATTGGTGGTAATTGCGTTTAAAGATGATGTGGATTTGGATGACGAAATGATTAAATCCATTGAAGCTCTTATTCAAAAACCCAGGCATTTAGAAATTTATTTTGGTGGAGAGGATGTCTTTGTTGAAACCGTCAATGCTCAAACTGAAAAAGATTTATTTCGAGCAGATATGGTAGCAGCGCCTGTATCAGCTATCACATTACTGTTTGTATTTGGTAGTCTAGTCGCCGCATTTTTGCCCTTGTTGTTGGGTGGTTGCTGTGCACTATTGATGTTTTCCATTTTGTATTTACTGGCCCATCACATGGATTTATCGATATTTACCATTAATATCGCTTTACTATTGGGTTTATGTTTAAGTCTCGATTATGCCTTATTTATCATTTCAAGATTTCGTGAGGAATTGCATCAAAAGAAAGGAGATATTGAAGATGTGATAGCTCTGACGATGAGCACAGCTGGTAAAGCCGTTTTTTTTAGTGGTTTAGCCGTATTTGCAAGCTTGAGTGCGTTATTGCTATTTCCTATTAATATTTTAATTTCTATTGGTACAGGCGGCTTATGTGCGGTGTTTTTAGCTGTTTTAGCGGCATTAACATTATTACCCGCGCTTTTATCTATGATTAAAAGTCATATTTATTGGGGAACTCTTTTCAAAACAGGGCTTCGTCAAAATCGTTTTTGGCATCATTTGGCAGGTAGTGTGATTAAAAGACCCTGGTTTTTTGTAATTTTGGGGATTGCAATATTATTGGCGCTCGCCTATCCATTAAAAAATTTAAAACTAGGCATAAGTGATTTTCATATTTTACCGGAAAACTCACCAGGACGTGCTTTTTTTAAAGTATATAGTGAAAAATTTGACGTAAATACCTTAGCGCCCATTAGTGTTGTGATTCAAACAAAGGGAAAGATTTTATCAGAAAGCAATATCAAAAAGTCTTATCATATAATGGATGATATTCAAGATATGAAGGGTGTTAAAAAAATTGAGGGTTACTTGAGCTGGTTACCCAATGATTCATTGGTGCAATATCAAAAAATATATGCTTTGGATGTTAAAAATTTGCCTTCTGAAGTTCAAACACTATTGAAAACCAGTGTAAGTCGTCACATGGCAGTCATACAAGTCATCAGTCGTTATCCTGCTGAATCTCAACAAACGCAAGAGCTTGTTAAAAATTTAAGACAACTTCATTATCCCGGATTGCAAATTTCAGTAACGGGCTCTCCTGCTCAATATGTCGATGTTTTTGATGGGATTCGTTCAAAAGCACCCAAAGCCATATATTTGATCATCAGTATTACATTTTTGGTGCTTATGATTTTATTGCGTTCTTTGTTTTTACCTTTCAAAGCCATCGTCATGAACATCTTAAGTTTATGTGCGACTTATGGCGTACTGGTCTACGTGTTTCAGGAGGGGCATTTCCATGAATTGTTAAATTTTGAACCTCAAGGCAGTTTGGATATTAGTATGATGGTCATTATTTTTTGTGCTTTATTTGGATTTTCCATGGATTATGAAGTTTTTCTTTTATCACGAATTCAGGAGTGTTATGAAAAACATCGGAACAATCAGCTTAGTATTGTTTATGGTATAGAACACAGTGCACGCATCATCACTAGTGCTGCGATGATAGTGATTGTTTTGTGCGGTTCTTTTTTAGTAGCGGATGTTTTGATGGTAAAAGCATTTGGTTTAGGTATTGCTGTTGCTATTTTTGTTGATGCGTTTATCATAAGAACTTTTATTGTGCCAGCGTTGATGACCATTACGTCATCGATTAACTGGTATTTCCCACGGTGGTGTGCAAAACTCTTGCCTAACCAAAAAAATGATCAATAAGGTTTGAAACGATGTTGATGTTGAATCAGGTCACATTGACCCGAGGTAGTAAGATATTATTCAGTGATTTGAGTGTGAATATTTTTGCCAAACAAAAAATTGGGTTGGTGGGTAAAAATGGATGTGGAAAATCATCCTTGTTTGCACTCATTCGTGGTGAAATAACACCTGATGCGGGTGAGTGCGGTTTACAAAATCAAGTTGAAATCAGCTCTCTGATTCAAGAAATTCCAGATAGCGATGAATCCGCATTGGACTATGTTTTGGGCGGTGATAGTGTTTATCAATATTGGCAAGCAGCTCTTCAGTCGGCCATCGATAAAGGTGAGGATGAAAAAGTTCTGCTTTGTCATGAACATCTACAAAATATGGATGCTTATCGAAAACCGGCTTTAGCTGCCTCAATTCTTGCAGGTCTTGGGTTTTCACATGACAAACAATCTGAAGCAGTTCGTGCTTTTTCAGGTGGTTGGCGCATGCGTCTGGGATTGGCTCGATGCTTGATGAAGCCGGCTCAGTTGTATTTATTAGATGAGCCAACCAACCATCTTGATTTGGAGGCTATATTGTGGCTGGAGAGGTGGATTAAACAATTGCCAGCAGCAGTGCTTTTAATTTCCCATGATAGGGATTTCCTAGACCATACCGTTGAAAGAATATTGCATATTGAAAATCAACAAGGCAAGCTTTATACCGGTTCTTATTCTGATTTTGAACAAGCCAGAGCACAAGCTCTATTAATGCAACAAACCTTATATGAAAGACAACAAAATCAAATCAAACACATGATGAATTTTGTAAATCAATTCAAAGCCAAGGCTTCAAAAGCCAAACAAGCCCAATCGCGAATGAAGGCCATCGAAAGAATGGAGCTTGTGGCACAAGCTCAAATGGATAGTCCTTTTCATTTTGAATTTTTAAAAACCACTGCCGCCGGTCATCCTTTACTTAAATGTAGTGATTTAACGGTTGGTTATGGTCCAGATCACATCATTTTAAAAGATGTGCAATGGATGGTACAGGCTCAGGATAGAATTGCATTGTTAGGTCCAAATGGGCAGGGTAAGTCTACTTTGATTAAAACTCTAACAGGGGAGTTGACCCCTTTGTCAGGTGAAGTATTTCGCGCCAATGGTTTAAAAGTTGGTTATTTCGCTCAGCATCAGGTAGATAGTCTTGATTTAAAGTTATCTCCTTTGCAAACGATTGTCGCCATTGATAAGCAGGCCAAAGAGCAAGATATTCGACAATTTCTAGGCGGATTTTATTTTCAAGGAGATATGGTATATGAATCCATTACGCATTTTTCTGGTGGTGAAAAAGCACGTCTTGCCCTTGCTAAATTAATTTGGCAACGTCCTAATTTATTATTATTAGATGAACCGACTAACCATTTGGATTTGGATATGCGTTCAGCCATTGAAATGGCTTTGCAATCTTATGAAGGTGCATTGATACTCATTTCGCATGATAGACATTTAATGCAGACTTGTGTCAACGATTTCTATCTGGTTTACCAGCAAAAATTAATCCCATTTGAGGGGGATTTGGATACTTATTATGCATGGTTGCTCAATCATCAAGAAAGTGTTCCTGCATCTACCGCAAATATCCCTAACCGTTCTTACAAGGAACAAAAGGGCTTGCAAAACCGTATTAAAAAGCTTGAAATGCAATTGGAAAAAGCATTCGATGCTTTGAATGTCATTGAAGCACAATTGAGTAATGAGGCTTTGTATGAAGAATCGCAAAAAACAAATTTACAAAGCTTACTCAAGGAGCAAAAACATTTTAAAGAGCAAGTTGATAGCTATGAGCAAGAATGGTTGACATGTATGCAGCAACTTGAGGATGAGCAATGATTTCAATCGATGTTGTGATCATCGGCGCGGGGGCCGCAGGCATGATGTGTGCGATCGAAGCAGGTAAACGAAAAAAACGTGTTTTGATTTTAGAAAAAAGCAATCGTGCGGGTAAGAAAATATTGATGTCCGGTGGTGGTCGTTGTAATTTTACCAATTTATATGCTTCTGCTCAAAATTATATTTCCCATAATCCACATTTTTGTAAATCAGCATTGAGTCGATATACTCCTTGGCACTTTCTAGAAATGGTGCAAAAACATGGTATTGCTTATCATGAAAAAAAGCTCGGACAATTGTTTTGCGATGGTAAATCACAAGAGATTGTGGATATGTTACTGAAAGAATGCCAGGATGCCGGTGTTGAAATTCGCCTTGAGCAACAAATTACTGAAATCAAAGCAGTCACTCAAGGTTTTCAAGTGAAAAGTAATGGTAAAACTTATCAAGCCCAATCTCTTGTGGTGGCTACAGGTGGTTTATCCATTCCGACCTTAGGCTCCAGTCCTTTTGGCTATCAAATTGCCGAGCAGTTTGGCTTAAAAGTTTATCCCACTAGGGCAGGGCTTGTTCCTTTAACTTTACACCCTGAAGATAAATCACGGTTTTCAGAACTCAGTGGTATTTCCTTTGAAGCCCGGGTTCGATGTGTAAGCCAGGACTTTGAAGAGAATGTATTGTTTACGCATCGAGGCATCAGTGGACCTGCTATTTTACAAATTTCTTCTTACTGGGATGGTCAATCGCCTATTGAGATACAGTTTCTACCTAAAGAAAACTGGCGAGAAATTTTTGATCATGCTCGTATTGAACAAGGAGATATGTTTTTAAAAACCATCTTAAGTCTTTATTTGCCGAAAAAATGTGTTGGTCAGTTTTTTTCAGAAGAGATCATTCAACAACCAATTAAACGTGTGAGTAAAAAGGCTCTTAACGACATCCTAAATATTTTGGAAAGTTGGTGTTTGAAACCTGCTGGCACAGAAGGATATCGAACAGCAGAAGTGACTTTGGGCGGAATTGATTGTGATGACTTGTCTTCTCAAACTTTTGAGGCGAAAACGGTCAAAGGTCTTTATTTTATTGGAGAGGTCATCGATGTGACTGGATGGCTGGGTGGCTTTAATTTTCAATGGGCTTGGGCCTCGGGTTGGGCTGCAGGCATTTATGTGGGTGGATGAATTATGTGTCATTGTGATGAAAGCAAAGACTATCCTATATGTTGCGGTCGTTTTATAGAAGGAAGGGAATATCCCCAAACCCCCTTGGAGTTGATGCGCTCACGTTACAGTGCCCATGTTTTGCATAAATGGGACTATATTAAAAATACCATGGCAGATGATTTTGAAAAACCTCATCGTGCGACTTTATTTATCAAACTTGAAATTCTAGATGCGCAGGAGACGCAAGTTGAATTTAAGGCATATTATTTGCAAAGAAATAAATTGTGGGTTTTACATGAGCGAAGTGATTTTTTGACTATTAATGAAAAGTGGATTTATGTTTCAGGTACATTATTTGATGAACCGAGTCGTACAATTGCTCTGAATGCAACTTGCCCTTGTGATAGTGGAAAAAAATTTAAAAATTGCCATGGCGTACAGAAGTGAGCTATCGCTTGATTGGGCTTGCCATGCTGGGCACGATTTTTCAGTGGTTTGACTTTTCTCTATTTTCTTATTACACCCCTATTTTTGCCAAATCTTTTTTTCAACAAGATAATCCAACAACCGCGATACTTAATACCTTATTGGTGTTTGCCATGAGTTATCTATTATCACCTTTAGGGTCTGTCTTGTTTGGCTATATTGGCGATCAAAAAGGTCGAAAAACAGCTTTAGTGACAAGCATTTTATGCATGGCTATCCCTACTTTTTTGATTGGGTTGCTGCCTACTTATAGCTATATCGGAATATTGGCGCCGATAGCGCTCATGATGATTCGAGTAGTGCAAGGGCTTGTTGCAAGTGCTGAGTATAGTCAATCAGCGATTTATTTGATTGAACATTCGCCACCAAAAAATTGCGCAATGATGGGGACTTTAACCAGTTCTTCATATTGTATAGGGGTGGTATTAGCAGGTATTACAGCAACTTTTGCACCTCATTGGCGATGGGGATTTATTGTGGCCGGGATGTTTGGGTTTTTCTTTTATGTACTACGAAGAACTCTTCCTGAAACCCCGGTTTTTTCAGCTTTATCACCTACTCAAAAATCAAAACCACCTTTCCTTGAAGTAATGAAAAAGTCTCCGAAAGCTTTTTTTCGTGGCGTCATGATTGGTGCATGGGTTGGTGTTTATAGTTTTTTAACCCATGTATTTATGATTTCTTACTTGACGACGCAAAGTAAATTGCCCTTGAAGTGGGTGGCTGGAATTGTGACGATGGGGATGGTCGTGGATGGTATTTGCCAACCAATATTTGCAAAAATAGCTGATACCTGGGGACACGAGAAGATGTTAAGAGTCGGTCAAATCCTGATGCTTATCTGTATTTATCCATTGGTTCAAGCCGTAATGAGTGGCCAACAGTCATTGATTGTATTTGGGATTATGGGATTAGCATTTTTAATGGCGATATCATTTTCTACGATTAATCTTTATTTGGTGAACTTATTTCCTCCTGAATACCGTAGTTCTGGATTCAATATCTCTTTTCATGTTGGCGTTTCCTTATTTGGCGCAACCGCTCCATATGTGGTATATAAAGTAGTGCATTTGACCCAAATGAAGATGTTTGTGGCGATTTATCTTCTTCTATTTACTTTGATAGGTTGTTTAGCAACTTCAAGGGGTGAATCGACCTGATAATTGAGATGAAGGTTGGATAAGATCATTTAAATCTATTTCTTTCATGTTCTCATCTAAATTTTCATATGTAATGGCGGAGTGAATTTCGGTTTCTATCTTTAGATTTCCATTTATTAAGTCAATGTGTCGAGTGTTCATTTGCTCATTTTCGGCATAGAGGTCTTCGTACTGAACACTCAAGCTTTTCTCATCAAAAAATTGCTTTAATGCCGCTACAAGTTCCCGTGAACTTTGAATCGGATCTTGGGGATTCAAAATAGTATTGGAGCCACCCACCAAGGCGATACATAAATCTTCCTTTTCCAGATTTAAGCCATTAAACCAGGTCTGATAATCCAATACATCTGTTAATTTAATCATTAAATGTGCTATTGACGCTTCTCGCGTTTTTGAGTTCCAGGTGATGACTGCTACACATCCGCCTATATTACTCGTGCAGAGGATTTAGTTTTTTTTTAGAATACAAAAGCATTTGTTACTTTGTGGATGTCCAAAACCAACGATAATTCTTTGTCTATCTAGTTGAGGAAGAAAATATTCAGAAACCTGGTGCATGGGTATTATCCTTTAAATTTTATGTTCGACTCGTTAATGGAGGCCTCTATGGGGATTAGTCCCTGATATTTTTCATTTTTTTCATAAATATTTTGAAAAGCGTTTGTTCTGGTCCGACTAAATGGGTGCACTTTAAAACCCTGACTGAGCGGGATGGTTACCATTACGTAAAACCGTAATCAATATTAATAAAGATCGAAAATCTTTTAATAAAACCCATTCGGACAATACAGTATTAAATATATCATCAGGAAGAGAAGCAATTACATCGAAATTACGCATCATGTAAGAGTCGAATAATAAAAGAAATTATTGTATCACGAAAAGCCAATGATTGCATTAAAAGGTCATTATGATTCATAAAAAAATAAATCTGAGAAACATTGTAAATTTTTTAATGAGACAGTAAAATGCTTTTATTTTCACCAATGCAGGTGAAATATTATGATTCATAATCCACCAACCGTTCAATCTTTTTTTTATTATCATCCCATTCGAGCGATGACTTCAATGATCGTTGGCTCATTGAGTGTTTATATAGTTGGCTCACTTTTAGGGCTAAACATGATGACATCAATTGCTTTAGGGCTGATTGTCAGTTATTTGAATATCCTTCAGATGCTTAATGCACAAAATCAAAATGCACCATTAAATCCAAGAAACTCTTAATTCAGTTATCTATAAGAACAATTATCTTTCTGGTTACTTCGTTGGCTCAGTTTCGAAAAAAAATTAAAAAAGGCAATCATCGTAGATAATGCATGATTGCCAATTTTCAATTGAAATTATTATTGAAATTTTGATAATACTGCACGAATGACACCATCGGTGTCGAGTTTATCTTCTTTTCTAGAGTGATTCTTGAAGAAATCGTAATTATTTAAATTCTTGGTTCTTTCTTCATGTTTCACATCAAAACAGCTTGATTTTTGTAAGGCTTCTTTGACTTCATTTTCAGTCACTAATTCGCCATCTTTCTTGTTTTGACATAATACCTTTAATTGATAAACAGGCTGACTATAAGAAAATGAGTCAAATATCCAACCTAAACCAAAACGTGCAAATAATCTAAACCAGGTTTGGGGTTTATATTGGTTTAGAATAGCATTTAATTCTGTAACTGAGATTGTTCTCTCTTGCGCCGGTAATTTACTAAAATTGTCCTCGTGATTTCTTATTCCGCCCATTTTGCTCTCCAAAATATTGTTTAGTTTTCTATATTATAGATTAAATTAACTTTTATGTGTACATTTGATCATTTTGGTTGTTTTTTTTCACGGGTTCGCGTGATAGTAGTTCGTTCAAGTATTGAAAATAATCCTGAATTTTTACGAATGGAAATGTAAAGTTTAAGAATTGATGGAATGTTGGGTCTTTTGAGTGAATATATTGATTGATGATGTTGAGTTCTTCAGTGGAGAGAGGAAGAGGGTTATTGATAATATCTAAAATATCTTTATCGGACATGACTTTTGTTTTAAAAATTGAAAATATTGAGTATTGGTTTTTGGGGGAGGGATATGAATTTATGGATAGCAGCAAGATGATACGAAGTGGATAGTCCGCCCATCCCTTAGATTGCCATTCATCCCAATGCTCTCCTGATTCCATATGTCTTGCAACTTCGGTTAAATGAATCTTTAAGGATTCATCTTTTATCATGGTTTGAATAAGGTCTAATTTTGTAGAGGTTTGTATCATACTATGAAGATCATCGACGATGTATTCCTTAGTCTGCCGTAGTCTCATGAGATGGTTTTTGTAATAGTTTATTTTTTCTTGAGTATTCAATGAAAGCCACTTTAAGTGTTCAGAATTTTCTTCAAGCAGGGATAAATGACCATGATAAAATTGAACTTGTTCCAATAACGACTTAAACTCGGCTGATTCAAGCCATTTTGTGTTTGCATCTCCACTTAATATTTCTCCACTAATCGTTGTATACCACTGATTTTGATCTTGTGGTTTTTGATACTCTTCAATACAAATGAGTTTTGCCTCGAGTTTCTCTGGTTTTATGATATAAAACTCAATCATCAAAATCGGTTTTAGTGCTTGTAGATTTTCTAAACTCTGTCCCTCATAAGTTTCCATAAAAGCTTGACTGGCTTTGAGATGATTGGAAAAAATATCGGTCTCTAACCATACATTCAGAGGTTTTGAATTTTTGCTAATTTCCATTGGTAATGGGTTGAGCTTTATAGATGCTTGATGGATGTGTTCTTGTTCTTTTAAGTGAGCATGGTCGATTTGAAGCGATTTTTTTTGTTCAATAGATAGATTGGTGTTTCTCTCATTTCTCGAGGGCTGTGGTTTCTGGGGATATTGTGGTGGGAAAATTTCATGAGGAACTGCTTTAATGATTTGTTCCATTTTTTCTTGAAGATGAGGCAAATCCTCATTTCCAAATGTTGCCGCATACTGACGAAGAAGTGCTGTTTGATAATTGATTAAAAAATCATTGGTATTGATATTCTCTAGAGGAATGCCATAGTTTTCGTATAAGGATGTCATCGGTTTTTCACTGACAAGAAATGGTGTTGCTTTAGGAAATGAATGCGAGTCTTGTTGGACTTTTCTCCATATATTTTGATAAATTATCTCTTTACATTGGTTAATGGTCAGTTCGATAATGTTTTGTTGTAACTTTTTTTGTTGATATTTTTTTACGGCAAGATCGAGTTCTTGAAGGTTGTAGGCTTTCGTTTTGCTGGGAACAACAAAACTCAAATATTGCTCTTTTTCAAGCCCTCTCAAACGAGTACAACCCTGAGAGAAATCATGTTCATCGTCTGTGAGCACCAAAGCAAAGGCATTTTTTTCCAATAGAATGTCAACACCAAAAAAATGAGATTGATCATAATATACAAAGTATTGTTCAGCTTGAATGTCGCGAACTACTTTTTGAATTTGAGCGGGTGTCGTGCCACCAATGACTTGAATATTTCTCGTTGGTCGAGTGGATAGGGCACATAATTCATTTTTAATGTTAAAAAACAAAACATGAGTTTTATTTGATTGTTGTTTTACAAGAAAATCGACAATAGCATGAGCCACATCTTCATTGTTGATTCCTGTAAAGTGTGCATTGATATCAATGATAGCTGAAAAATGCTCCCTAATGTGACCATTTTCTTGCATTAATGAGAGTAAGCCATGTGGAGTTTTATCATCACATCGAAGAAGCGGTGTTTGTTTTTCTTCTAAAAGTTTGATTAAACGCTCATGACTACCTTTGGTTAATTGGTTATCTACACTCAAGTCGTTTGCGTAATACAATGCCTCCCCAGGCGTTCCTGTAACGGCAAGAACCCGATGATGGCTATGCAGAAGTTGGTAACTATTTTGAGATAGGGTTTTAGTGTCGACTTCAATTCTTGGAAGAAGGCATTCTTCCAACGACAAATAACAAAAACTTTGATACAGTTGTTTGTCTGAAATTAAATTTAAAAATATATCATGAACTTGATCTTTATTTTCAAGCGTTAAAAATTTTACATTAATAGATAATTTTAAGAATATGACATTTAATTTTCTTTGTAATGCCTCATCTCTCATGCTGATTTCAAGGATGGCTTTAAAAAGGTCTTCCTTTATTCCATTGTGAAAAAGCATTTGTATCGTACAATTCAAAGTTATCCAATGATAGGAAAATTCTGAGTGCTCAAGGGGTGTATTATTGGTTTCATAAGGTATAGCAATGTTTGCATCCAGCGCTGAGTCTTGAATTTTTGACGGACCATAATCTACAAATAGTTTTAATTGTTTTATATTATCAAAAAGACAGTCTCTATCTTTTGTTTGGCTAATCAGCTGAAGACGATAAAAAGCTAATAATTCTTTTTCATCTGCTTTGGCGAATTGATCGATGTAACGACATGCCTCAGAATTATTATTAAAATATGCTTGTAAATGAGGATGAATCTGTTTTCTAATATTGTGCATCAATGGCGAATTTTCATCAGATAGCATTGTCATTAAAATTTCTGCGCTTTTTGTAAGGTCTTTAGAGTGAATATATCGATAGAAATCGAGCAAAAACTTGATATGTTGTCTTGGAGTAGTTTGCTTTATACCCAATGAGAAGTTATGCATGGTCTGTGGTGATAATGTGTGATGTGCTTCGTCCATAATAGCGATTGTTCTGTTTTGAATTATCGAAATAATTTGGTTTAAATACTTTGTTTCCTCTTGATATCTTTGAGGGTCTAATAGCATTAATTCGATATATTGTAAGATTAAACTTTGAATGGTATCTGGGGAAGTCATGATGATGTTTTTTTCGATAATCACATTTTCCAGATGTTCAAAGAGTCGTTTCAACGCATCAGGATTGACATTTGTCCAACGTTCAAAAGTCAGTAAATAAACTGTCTTATTAAAATGCGCCAGGGTACTAGCTTTAAAATCTTGATAAGTGCTTTGTAAAAGTGCGACTGGAACTTCAACTATGCTTAAATATTGACCATTGGCAAAATAATTGGCGAGGCAGGGCAGTAAGACTTTGGTTTTACCACTTCCCATCGGTAGACTTATAAGTTGATACTGTGGTGACTCTGGGTTTATTGCCTTTTGAATCACCTGTACTTGTTCAGGTCTTAAAAGTATATCGAGATTATATTGTAAGTGCATCAAAGGAGGCGCGAAGTTTTGAGAGGGCTTTTTTAGACGATGCTCAGCTATTGCAACAGGGTCCACTGGAATATTTTGATGAAGTTTTAAATAATGATCTAACCACTGCTTTTCAAGTTCATGATACAGTGCTTGATGAATCGCTAGATGAAGCATGTTTGCTTCATTTGACGTCATCATACATGTAATCATATATATATTTATATTTTCTTGGATATAACAGTTGAGTAAATCTTTTTTTCCGAGTTTTTGAAATTTTCCGGTTAAATAAGCTTTTCTTTTTTCTTTACTATTGAGTGCATTGGCTCTATCTAGAATAGCTTGCCATTGGTTTTCAAGTTGAAGACATCCTTGAAGATAATCCTCAATATTTTCATTGCTGAAAAGACTAGAGAATTCTTGCAAAATTTCTATTTTTTGATTTTTTAGAATAATTGGCGATAGTTCTTCAAGAATCTTTTGGTTGGAAATTAATGGGGTAGTTGTATTCTTCCATCTTGTTCTTAATCCTTGAGGAATTTCAATCTTTATGTTTTCAATTTGTGAAAACAGATCCCACAAATGGTTGAATGTTGAATGTTGATCTAATTTATCATATGAAAAATGATTTTTTTGTTTGTACATTAAATACAACAGTAAAAGTAATGCATATCTAGTGTCACGATCCTTTTTATTGCTTTGAAGGATTAAAACTTTTAATAATTCAACATCTCGAACGGAGGGCTCACCCATAAAATATTTCATCAGACTTGGGAAATGATTTTTTATTTCATTTGTAGAAATCCGTTGATGAAGTTGAACATTTGAAGTTGTTATTAAGTCAATCTTGTCCTGAGGCAATTTGTCAGAAATTCCTCTAAGTTGAATAGGCGTTGTATTGACTTCAAATGTAGAATAAAGGGGATAGACTTTTTCGAGATTTTTAATACGTTGGTCGAGGTCTTTGCGTAAATCTTCATTATCGCTTGCTTCTTTGAGTCTTTGAAGCTGAAAAATTTGTGATTGAACTTTGTCATGGGTGGTAGAACTCCACGAGGTTTTAGGATTTAACAAGAAATAAGCCCTTTTTTCTTGAAAGCTCAGTATATATTCAGGCATGAGTTCCCGAGATAAAATTTGATATTTAAAATAGTCATGGGAGAATTTATTGATAAGTTGAGTATCAATCGGATGACCTTGTTGATACCACAATCCCATTAAAATGATCGTTCGTAAGCGACAAGCTAATTCTTCACCAGACTTTTGATTAACATAATACTGATGGTTTAACGTATCAATTTCTTTAAACTTTGTTGTATATACAGGGCAATCATCTATAATCCAGCGCCATCTTGTCATTTCTTCAGAGCTTGCTGTAAAACTATTTTCTTTAATCATCTTTTTTAGTAATTTATTGGCTTTTTTATATTGGCGCGTGGCCATAAAAATGTAACAGAGATAAAGGGAATCCTGGGTGTTTCTTGGTTTAGGAACACCGTCTTCAATATCAAAAATGACGTAAGACTGTTTGTTATTTTTGTCATTCTCATTCAAACGAAGATGAATATCGTGAATAATGGGTTGATACTGACCTAGTGAAATCGATTGAGGAGCAACAAAGTCAAAATAAAATTTGTGGAAGGGGACGAGGCACAGCTGTTTATGATTTTCACTTACTAACATAAGGCAAGCTACCTCAGACGAAAAAGGGGAGTAGATATTATCTATGAGATGAAAATCAGGGGCGTTTAAAAAACATATTTGACCCAGGGTATCTTTTTTAAAGGCGATGTCATAACGCTCTAAAATACTTAAAGAGCTGCCATCTTCGTATTGGAAGCTTAATATATAAGATAAATCTTCGAAGCTCGAAAGCTTAATATCCGATTCACCATAAGCCAATTTTCCAGGTATCTCTTCCAGACTATAAAGTCCATTTGGTGTGATTTTTAAAAAAGCCTTATCATTTCTTTCCAAAATGATTTTCTCGCGATGATCTTTATCTTGCCAGATTAAAATTTTGTCTTTTTCAAAAATTTTGGGCAAATGCGTAAGAACATCATTGTTTATCCAGATTTTCCCATCTTTTTCAATACTTTGAATTTGACCTTCACTCATATGAATGAAATAAGAAGGGGTTGATAATACTTCAATAACTTGGTTTTCTTTTTCTATGGTAAGGGTATCATTGTTTAAATGAAAAAGCTTAAGCATATCGTTGTTTAGGTATTTATCAATGGTTCTAAACACTGTGTAGCTGGGACTATATACAATAAAACTTTCGTGTTGTGGATGGTGCGTGCGGATACAATGCTGCAAATTATTTACCTGGTTTTCTAAAAGAGCAGATTCAACCTCATTGAGTTTTTGTGTAAATTTTTCCTTATTGAGGTTAATGTTAATGGAATTAAATTGTTCTAAATCGATTGGCTCTCTTTGGAGAAATTGGCTCGAAAGTATTAAAAATTCACAATATTGACGATTGGCGTTTACAGGTAATGTTTGAAGTTCTATTTCAAGTTTTCTTAGGTTGCTTGCAAAAATATCTGGATTTTTAAGATAGGCGTAGCATAGGAGATGAGATTTTATTCTTAATAAAAAATCATTTTTTTCGTTCCAACTTTGACCATTCAAGAGATAAGATTTGTTGCAAATTTTTTCAAGGCTTTTTATTAATATTTGAGGATGATGTTCTAAACTCGAGTCTAATGCATAGGAATTAAAAAGACGTAGTAAAAAATATTCTTGATATTCCTCATCATTTTGGAGTAAGTACAACAATTCAGGTTGTGAGAAATACTCTAGCAATAAAATGATTTTAAACTCATTAGCTAAATCGATATAACGAAGCATTTTGATGACATTTGATTGCTGGCTACATTCAATCTGATTTGAGGACCCATTGCTTAATTCAGAATAAAAGTTTTTGTAAATATTTTTTTTGGAATAATCATTTATCTTAGAATTTACTTTTTGTAACAACGGCAATATTCTTAAAAGTGGAACTTGATATCTTGTACATGACTCTAAAAAATTTTGATTGAGTGTTGAAAGTTGCAATTGTAAAATATCATCAGTATTTAAAATTAGCGTAGGCGGTTGTGATTTATTTTCAGACTTTGAGAAAGTTAGTGTAATGTTGGTATCGATTTGTTTTTCTAACAATAAACTTTGCACGGTATTTAAAAGTTGGTTCTCTCTTAAAAATAAAATATTTTGGTGGTAGATTTCATATTGATTTAAAAACTCATTGATTTGATTAATTAAGTCAGAGCTATTAATATATGCTTGATATCGATTTTTTTTTATAGCGAGATAAGCGCAAATAAAAATCATATACAGTTGAATATTTTTTTGAACTTCAGGATCCTTTAGATGTTTTTGAATCCATTTCATGGTATTAAATGTAGCTTCTCTAGAGATTACCTTTTCTAGTTTTACCACGACAGGATCTTGTTTGTTCAAGTCATATAACCAGTATGATTGACGGCCTGAATCCCTATGCTTATTTAAAGTTTCAAGCATGCATAAATAATCGAGCAGTTCTTTTCGTAATCTTTCAATTGGTTCTGATAAATATAATGCATTTGCACTTACAAAAGCTCTATGTTGCACATCAGCCAGTAATGCTTCTAACGACACTTTCTTTTGATACTGAGGACCGGGAGTAATCAACTGAGTGCTTATATTTGGTATAATATCATTCACTAAGACACTTAGGGCTTGTAAATTGAATTTTTCAATTTTGGTACTTAAAGGCGAATTGCTTGATTGATATAAGTCATTCAGTAATTTATGAGAGCTAAGTTTATTTCTATAATCCGCTAGCATTTCAAAATTTCGATAAAGCTGTTGTATACCCCAGGCATTTTCTGGAAGATTACATTTTTTTGCATCATGAATGAAATTTTCGATGTCTTGTGAGGGGGAGTCCCATGATGTTAAAGCATTTTCCTTAGAAAAATCGAGAAGTTGCGGTTTATAAATTTCCATAATGGTATTAAGTCTTGAATTGATTCGAGGATCGATTGAAAATATTTGAGGATTTTTTTGGTAATGAGCTTGAACATGCTTAAGTAGTATTGAGATCGTTTTATCTTGAATTTTAAGTTTTTGAGCAATGTAGTCCGTCAGCGTTAATAATGTTCCTTGAAAAACAATTTCTTCTAGACTGCCTTTAATAGGATGAAAATTTTGATAAAGGCGCTGAGTAATGAGGGAAAGATTTTCTATCATGATTAATAATTGATTTTGAGTGTAATCATCAAAATAGGAACGCTCCAATCCTTGGAATTGCGCTACTGTGATAAACGGTAAATCTAAAAATTTTTGAAATCCCTGTTTAATAAAATTTCGATTTCCGTCTAACAACATCAGATAATAATCTCTTGGGTCAAAAAAATATTCAAAATTTTCTAATGCTTGAAACATTTCAATTTCAGGGTTTGAAGGTATTGAACTGATTTGTTTATTTTCTTGATAAACAGGCATTTTAGGCTGAATATCGGGAATAGATAATACCTCAGGAGGCATTGGTAATGTGATGATTTTTTCATAGGTAGGGACAATGGGTGATTCCAACACGTTAAGTAATTGTAAACGATTTTCGAGTGTTTTCTGTTCATTTTTTAAAAAATACGAGTCATTGTCATGTATGATTCTTTGAATATTGATAATGGCTTTGTTAATTAATTGTGCAACGATGGATTGAGGCGCAGGATATTCTGTTAGATAATCTTCTATGGCATGAATTTTATAAAAAACCATGAATTTTTTGTACTGAATCATGTCATTAAAATAGACTTTTAAAAATTGTTGGATGGATGCTTGTGTGCAGGTGCCTGAAGTAATACCACTACCAGACAATTGAGTATCAATAATTTTACGAGCGTCTAATATTAGCCCTTGCATAATATTTAATTGGAGGTGTATTTCTTCATATAGTAAATATTCATCATATGAAAAGAATTCATTCTTTCTCCACGGGGCATGACAAATTTGCGGTTGAATTAAACTCTTGATAAATTCAGTAAAATCAGGATTTGTAGCTTTTGATAAATCCAATTGATAAATTTTAACCGGCATGTATTTAACTGATGTCAGGCTTTCTAATTCATCATGCAATTGCATGCCAGCACCACCATTATAGATTTTGAATTCCAAGTGATCATTGTCTGATCTGGTGAAGCTTAAAATCATACCATGGCCATGCTTATCTCGATTCTCCCAGCCACCTGGAAGATAGAATGAATGGCCAAGCTCAAGGGTCGATATCTTTTGTTGAAATTCTCGCGCAAGTCTTTCTACTTTTTCTTCATTTGGATGAGTATTCAGTTTCTGAATATTTCGAATATTTTCAATCATTTGATTGAGAATGTTGATAAGATTTGTATCCACTTCGGGGGCTTGTATTAAATAATCACGTAAGTAGATAATTAACTCAGATAAACAATAACCTTGCAGTCCATAACGGCCCTCTAAGTCAATTAAGGCAATGTGAGATAAGGTTTTAATATTACAAGGCATATGAGAACCCTAAGTATTTATAAGTACATTATAGTTCTTTTTGAAATACCTATTGCTTATTTTTGACAGTTTGTGCAGAAAAAACTGCTTCTTTGGCCAACGCGGCAATACTCTATAGGCGTTTTACATTGAAAACAAGGTAGACCTTGTCTTTGGTAGACTTTTAATTCCTGACTAAAATACCCTGGTTTGCCTTCTGAATTCATATAATCAGATATGCTGGTACCTCCTTTGAGAATCGCATTTTCAAGAGTCGATTGAATGGCTTGAATCAATTGTTTGCCTTCTTGTGCCGTGATGCTTTGTGCTGGACGCAGAGGATGAATATGGGCTTGAAAAAGTGCTTCACTGGCATAAATATTGCCAACACCGACGACTGTTTTTTGATTCATGATGTGCGTTTTAATGGGAATGTTTTTATTTTTTAAGGTGTTCTTTAAATAAGTCCAGTTGAAATCATGGGACAGTGGCTCAGGCCCCAAGTTTTTAAATAAAGGAAAATTGGAAATATCGCTGGTTATTAAAATTGCACCAAAACGCCTAGGATCGTGGTAGCGAAGTGTGATGTTATTTTCAAAAGTAATATCCATATGGTCATGTTTAACAGGCAAGAGATACTCTCTTAGAACCCTTAGATGTCCAGACATCCCCAAATGAATGATCAAATAGATATTGTCGAGCTCGATGATGATATATTTTGCTCGTCGATGAATAGATTTTACCGTTTGCTCTAGTATTTTGATCTTTAAATCACATGGTATCGCCCAGCGAAGTTTAGGCGTTCGAACGACCACATCTGTAATTTTTTTTCCCAAAATATGTGGCTTTATACCATTACAGGTGGTTTGTACTTCAGGTAATTCAGGCATGAAAATTTGCGTATTTTTTAATTGATTTTGCAAGCATATCAAGAGATGATAGAGAATCAAGAATAATATTTTTTTTGGACTTGAAATAATGCAAAATGTAACAACATGTACCTATGTCGCCACTAATCAATTACAAGGCTCCTTGGAAGACTATATCGGGCATTGGTTGATCCTTTATTTTTATCCTAAAGATGCAACCCCTGGTTGCACGCAAGAGGGGCGTGATTTTCGAGACATGCATAATGAATTTTTCAGACTCAATACTAAAATATTCGGTATATCAAGAGATAGCCTTGCATCCCATGATAAGTTCAAACAAAAAGAAGCTTTTCCATTTGAATTAATCAGTGATACTTCAGAAGATTTATGTCAACGTTTTCAAGTGATTAAAGAAAAAAACATGTACGGCAAAAAAGTGTTGGGTATTGAACGCAGTACTTTTATCATCAATCCCAAAGGCGAGATTGCCTATGAATGGCGAGGTGTAAAAGTACCTGGGCACGTAGAAATGGTCTTGCAACAACTCCAAAAACTTCAACAAAATGAGAAATGATGAGTAGAAATCCAATTTATTTAGGGGTCAATATCGACCATATCGCCACTATAAGACAAGCTCGTGGCACAACACGCTATCCCGATCCAGTTCAGGCGGCTATTGTTGCCGAAGAAGCAGGCGCTGATGGGATTACTTTACATTTAAGAGAAGATAGACGACATATTCAAGTGCGTGATGTTCGCCTAATAAAAGAAGTCATGCTCACGCGCATGAATTTTGAAATGGCGATAACCTCTGAGATGTTAGAATTTGCAAAAGAAATTCAGCCAGAACATGTTTGTTTGGTGCCTGAAAAACGCCAAGAAGTAACCACAGAAGGGGGCTTGAGTGTGTTGGGGCATGAAGATAAAGTCGGGCCTGCCATTGCGCAATTGCAAGAAATGGGTTCAGAAGTATCGATTTTTATTGATCCCGATTGTAAGCAAATTGAAGCAGCTTTTCAGCTGGGTGCACCAACCATCGAAATTCATACAGGACGATATGCGGACGCTAAGTGCCAATCTGTGGCTTATCAAGAACTCATGCGTATTGAAGAGGCAGCATATTTTGCTCATGACTTGGGTTTAAAAGTCAATGCGGGTCATGGGTTGAATTATCAAAATGTGAAACCGATTGCCAACATTGAAGTTTTACATGAACTCAATATTGGTCATGCCATTATTGCGCGCGCTTTATTTACCGGATTAAAACAAGCCATGATAGATATGAAGCAATTGATGTTAGAGGGGCGATATGCAGCAAGAACATGATTTATTAACTATACGCTTTTGCGGGGATTCAGGGGATGGCATTCAACTTCTTGGTGAGCAGTTGATGACGAATGTTGCAATGAATCAACTTGAAGTTCGAACACTACCGGATTATCCTGCTGAAATTCGAGCACCTGCTGGTACGGTTGGCGGCGTTTCGGGTATTCAACTATCTATTTCGGGACATCGAATTGAAACGGCAGGTGATGAGTTGGATATTCTGGTTGCTCTAAATCCGGCTGCCCTTGTTCATTCTATGTCTGATTTATCGTCCAATGCTTGGGTATTGATGAATTCATGTCAGTTTACAGAAAAAGATTGGCAAAAGGCTAAAAGTTCTCCGGACATATTGAAGAATTTACCTACTTCGGTTCAAATCCTTTCAATACCTATGAATCAATTAACTCTTGATGCTTTGGCAAGCTTGGGTTTAAGCAATGCCATGGCTAAACGCGCCAAAAACTTTTTTGTTTTGGGCATGATGTTGTGGTTGTTTGAATTGTCTTTTGAACAGGCTAAAGTAAACATCCAAGAGAAATTCCAAAAAAAACCTGAATTAAAAGATGCCAATGAATTGGCTATGGCGGCAGGCTATCATTATGGCATGACCCAGGATTGGCAGCGTCCTTATTTTGTCAAAACCCATCATCAAGATGCCAAACCACACCGACAAATCAATGGGGCAGAAGCTATTGGTTTGGCTTTGGCGACGCTTGCACATCAAACCCAGCAAGAGCTTTTTGTTTCTGGTTATCCCATTACACCATCCAGCGTGATTTTACATGAATGCGCACAATTAAGCCATTTTGGTATTCAGTTGTTACAAGCCGAAGATGAAATTGCAGCAATTTGTGCCTGTTTAGGTGCTGCTTTTGGTGGTCGCTTGGCTTTAACCACTACATCAGGACCTGGATTTGATTTAAAAATGGAAGGATTGGGACTTGGCATTGTTTCTGAATTACCGATGGTTCTTTTAGATGTACAACGAGCAGGACCCTCCACAGGATTGCCTACCAAAACCAGTCAAAGTGATTTAAAGCAAGCCCTTTATGGTCGACATGGCGAATCCCCGGTGCCGGTGATTGCAGCTTCTTCCCCTGCAGATTGTTTTGCAACCATCCTCGAGGCGTTTAAGATAGCCGTTGATTTCATGACGCCTGTTATTGTCTTATTGGATGCCTATTTGATGAATGCGAGTGAACCTTGGGTAATTCCACAAATAGAAGATATACCCAAGTTATCCTTGGATTTTTATCAAGAAACGGCTCCTTTCAAGCGTTTAAGCAATGGTTCACGTTCCTGGAATCCACCAGGGCATCCTAATTATATTCATCAATTGGGTGGTTTAGAAAAGCAAGGCGACTGGGGTAAAGTCAGTTATGATGCACAAAATCATCAAGATATGATTGATGTGCGTCGTCAAAAAATACAAAATATTCAATCTGTGATTGCGCCCCTTGAAAATCTTGGGAAACCAAGTAAATCCTTGGTGGTGACATGGGGCAGTACCTTTGGTGCGATGAAAACGGCATTGGAACATTTATATGACGAAGGATTAGATGTCGCCTGGATTCATTTACGACATCTATCGCCATTTCCTGCTGATTTGGGTGACTACTTACTCAGTCATGAGCAAGTGCTTGTCTTTGAGCTTAATAGTGGCCAGTTATGTGACGAAATACGAGCACATTATCAAGTCGATGCAAAAAGTATCACTCAATATAATGGAAAACCTTTTTCTTCGCCATTTATCCTTGAAAAAATTAAAGAGTATTGCCATGTCCATCACGCTCAATAAAGAACAATTTACCAACCAAAATGAAGTGCGCTGGTGCCCGGGTTGTGGTGACTATGCGATATTATCGGCATTACAAAAAACCTTGCCGCAGCTCGGTCTACCACCTGAGCAACATGTTTTTGTTTCTGGCATTGGATGTTCCGGCCGTCTTCCTTATTATATGAATGCTTATGGCTATCATACGATTCATGGACGTGCGACTGCGGTCGCTTCTGGTTTGAAATTGTCACGGCCGGATTTAAATGTATGGGTGATTACCGGCGACGGGGATGGTTTGAGTATAGGTGCAGGGCATTTAATGCATTTATTAAGACGTAATATCAATGTCAACATTTTACTCTTTAATAACCAAGTCTATGGCTTAACCAAAGGACAATTCTCACCAACTTCTGTACTGGGGCAAATTACCAAAACATCTCCTCGAGGTGTGAGTCAAATGCCTGTGAATCCGATTCAATTTGCGCTTGGAAGTGGGGCTAGTTTTGTTGCTCGTTCGATTGATAAAGATCCCATGCATCTGGCAGAAGTTTTAAAAGCCGCGCATGCTCATCCAGGATGCTCATTCATTGAAATTTATCAAGATTGCCATGTCTTTAATGCAGGTGCTTTTGATGAGTTTTCTACCAAAACGCAACGTGGCACTCATACGGTTGCTTTAGAGTCTGGAAAACCACTGCTTTATGCTGAAAAAGGTTTGGTTTTAGAAGGTGACAGACTTCAAGTATCTCATGACACAGCCAAAGCCATGGTTCATGACTCTCAAAACTTGATGCACGCCATGCGTTTGTCTCAGTTAGAATTTCCTGAGTTTCCTGTGCCAATTGGGGTGTTTTATCAAAATCCGGAAAAACCACCTTATGCTTTTGAGCATCATTGGGACAAAAGTGTTGATAAACTTCATGATTTGTATCGAAAATAGTCTATCGCAAGGGGTGATAATTTGTTATGATATCAGCTTTTAAGTTTTATCAGAGGTAGGGTCTTGTGATTCAAATCATCATTGCTTTAATGCTTTTACTCAATTTTGTCTGTGTGGCTGTTATGTTTTATCAATGGCAACGCCAAACGCCAGTATTTATTTCGATAAAACAAAAAATTCAATTAACTTTGAGTGGCGTTATTGCCTTTGTTGCAGATACTTTGGGGATTGGTAGTTTTGCGGTTAATATTGCATTAGCTAAACTCTTTAAAACTTTTGATGATGATGAATTACCACCGATGGTCAATGGTGCACAAATTATACCAGGAGCCATTGAGTCATTGTTTTTCATGAAGTGGGTTAATGTGGATATTAAAACACTGATTATATTGGTTCTAGGTACATGTTTAGGCGGTCTTTTAGGTGGACATGTGGTGAGTCGTTTAAGTAAACAAGCCATTCGCTCTATGATGGTGGTTTGCTTTGGCTTAATTATGTTTTTATTGATATCCAAAGAAATGCAGTGGTTGCCAGTTGGCGGAAACTTGGTAGCACTCACCTCTTATAAACTTCTTTTTGGCTTTATTGCAATGATTGTTTGTGGCGCATTAACCTCAGCGGGTATTGGTTTATTTGCAATGGTGCAAGGGGTTCTATTCTTATTAGGTGTATCCCCTGCGGTGGCATTTCCCATTATGACCACGGCTGGTGCCATGCAACAACCATTAACCACTTTAGTATTTTTAAAGCAAAACAAAATTCCTTTAAAGAAAACTCTATTGTTGAGTCTAGGTGGATGTTTTGGGGTGGTACTAGCCATCCCTATTTTTTCTGCATTGTCTGTAAATGTCTTACATCAGCTCCTATTAGGCATATTGGCTTATAATATTATCATGATTTCCCGCGCTTATTTAAAAGATAGAAAAACCAATCAAATGTTGCTTGAGACTGCATGATTCACTTTTTCCTTGGATGATTTAATCAGATAATGGATTATCTCCAAGAACAAAGGGAATCAGCTTCATTCGATTTATTTTTGGGTAAAATCATCATTGATTTTACATAAATCAACTCTTGCGCATAAGTCATTGATTTATTATAATTTTTATGTGAATTTAAAAAACTTTATGGAGTAGTTATTTTATGTTGTCTCAAGGATTTCGTTTTTTTTCTAGAAGTTATCATGTCGGCGCGCTCAATCGAAACATGGATATCATGAATCGTTTTATTCATCAACCCGAGTTTATTGAAGCAAAGACTCGATTTCATATTGATTTTTATAATATGAAAGGTGTTGATAGCGCGGTTTTGGAGGAAACATTAACTGTTTTATTTTCTCCAGACAATGCTCAAAAAACCATCAGGGCTTTAAATGGTGGAGATCTGGTTTTGAAAAACCTTCTGATGGCTGATTCAATAAAGCGTCAAGTTTTTTTGCAAAAGTTTAGCCAAGAATCCTCGATTCAAAAATGGGATGATTTTCGTGTCTTGGAAACCGAGCCAAATGTGGAAACATTGATAGCACCATTTTATAGAAAATAAAATTGGTTTGTTGATGCGGGTAAATGCAAATTTACCCGTTCTAGATGGCTGGTGAAGGTGAAGATGATAGGCTTAATCGTCCTTCTTCTGTTGCTTTAAAAAGCAGTGTTTGTGTATGATACTTTTCCACAGATTGGCGATGAGCAATACTTACAAACGTCGTGTCTTTTAATTCATTTTGAATTAGTGAATACATATTACGCTCACTGGCATCATCTAATGCCGCAGTCGATTCATCTAAAAACAACCATTTGGGTTTCGATAGTAATGCACGACCAAATGCAATTTTTTGTTGTTGACCACCTGACAAGATCTTGCCCCACTCACATGTGGTATCTAGTTTTGCTTTTAAATCACTTAAGTTGATTTTATCCAGTACATCATTAAATTGCTCATCAGTATAACTGTCTAAGGGTTTTGGGTAGGCGAGTACTTGACGAAGACTGGATTTTGGAAAAGTTGCCTTTTGCGCAAGGAAGCATATTTGACTTTCATCGGGCATATTGATGTTGCCCGTCCCATATTTCCATGTGCCTGCAATCGCTTTAAATAAAGTACTTTTACCCATGCCTGAAGGCCCAGAAATGAAGGTATGGTTTTTTTCCTCAATGGTTATGGTTAAATTTTGTATGATAGGCGTGCTATTATGTGGATTCACAATAGATAAATTTTCAATCATGATAGCAGTTGTCGAGGGCGTCATGTTTCTTTGGATATCTTTTGGTGCATTACATAAATTCTCTTGCTTAAGAATTTTTTGCAATTCTTGTAATCGTTTGGTATTGGTTTGATGCCAGGCAAGTTCATCATAACTATCCATAAACCAGGAAAAGGATTGATTCACTTCAGCAAATGAATAGCCAATCTGCATCAACTGACCCAGAACGATGGTATTGGTAAAGTACAAAGGAGCTGCTGCCAAATAGGGTATAACTTCGGTTATTTGTTCGAAAATCGTATCAAAAATTCTAAGCTTAGTTTTGACCTGAATCTTTTTATAGGCATTATCATAAATATCTTGATATTTATGACTTAAGGCATTTTTGAAATATTTTTGACCTCGTTCTAGGCTGATACTTTCTGCATCTTGTGGAATGCGCTCCAGTTCACTTCGAAATAGTGCTTCATTGGTGGCGTCATTGTCATTGAGTTGTTGAACAGAAGCTCCTAATTTTTGTTTAATAATGGTTGCTGTGATGGCAACAAATAAAGCAATCCAAACAAGATAACCAGGGATGAATAGATGAATGCCAAGCAAAGATAATGACAAAGTGCCACTTAATATCCAAAGTGAGGTGACAAATGCAGCGAGCATGAAAGTGGATTTGAGTAAATTGTTGGAAAGATCAATGGTTAACTCAACAAAATAGTTGATATCTTCTTGAATGCGTTGTGATGGGTTCGCCAGATCCTCTGAAAACCTTGATAATTCCAGAAAATTGGTCTCATTTTCAAGATAATCTTTGCAGGTTTTTTGGGTTAGCCATTGACGCCAATTGAGTTTAATGCATTCCGTTAAATAGTTAAACGTCGCTTTCAGCACTACATAGCCGATGGTTAAACCCGCAAATAGTAAAAGACTAGAGCCTAATACGGCCAGATTGTGAGCTTCTAATGCCGCCCAGAATATGACCCACCACCATGAAAATGAAGTGATTAAGGCGACCATACCAATTATACAAAGAAATCCACCGGCTAACATTAATGAAGCTTTATAGCGTTGCTCTGAATATAAAAAATAATCAGCTGCAAAGCGATAGGTTTCATTGAGGTATTCAAAAAAAGTGGTATTAAACATCGACTTTCTGATTATTTAAAGTGCCGTTATTATACATGATTGAACATAAAGATCAATAAAGATTTTTTTGTTTTTTTTTTAATCTATTGATGCAACATCATCGCCCTGTTAAAATGAACGCATCTTTAGACGTTGGGTGATGGGGCATGTATTCCTTGAATATTATTGGTGCAGGTCATTGTGGAAAAGCACTAGGCTTGTTACTTAAAAAAACCCAAAAGGTTTATGTGCAGGCAGTTTGCAATCAACATCTAAAATCAACGAAAGATGCCATTGATTTTCTAGGGGAGGGACGGGCATTTGAGCGTATAACTGATTTACCTCCTGCCGATCTAACCTTGCTTTCATGTGCTGATGATGCAATTGAGCATTGTGCTCAGGCACTTTCTTTATCCCCGAATTTAGATACTTCCGGTATTGTTTTCCATTGCTCAGGTTCCAAAACCAGTGACAGTTTAGAATCACTCAAAGCCCGAGGATGCTTTGTAGCGAGTATTCATCCTCTTATGGGTTTTGCCGATAGTTTATTAAGTGTGAATTCATTCGCCGGATGTCATTGTGGAGTGGAGGGGGATTTTGAAGCCTGCTTAATACTAGAGGTATTATTTTTAGATATGGGTGCGCATGTATTTTCTTTAAGTAAAGCACATAAGTGTCAATATCATGCTGGCGCAGTCTTTGCTTCTAATTATCTTGTGACACTTGCCAAAACGGCACAATCCTTAATGGAAGACGCCGGCGTTGAGCAGGAAACCGCTAAAAATATCATCACATCATTGATGAGTAATAGCTTGGAAAATATTAAAAATCATGACACTATAGAAAAAGCATTAACAGGTCCAATAAGGCGTGCTGACTTAAAAACTTTAAAAGCACATTTGGCGGTGATGCCCGAAGAATCTATGCAAAACTTATATCGTTTTCTGGGGCTTGAAACTATTCAACTAACCAATCTGGAAACGAGTATCAAAGAACAGATGAAAAATATCCTCATCAATAAAGAGTGAACTTCAAATGATGAACAGATTTAAAAACGTCTTGTTGACCTGTTTTGTCCTGGCTATTTTTTATGTATTAAGTTACATGGTTTATGCTCATTTTCAAATCAATGCTCTTAAATTGCCTTTGACACCCAAAAGTTGTTCCTCACCAGAGAAGGTTTCCGATTCCAAAGATGTGGTGCGTGTTCTCTTGGTAAGTGGGGGCGGCGTTTCGGGGATTATTCCATTGGTATATTTAGATTATATCGAGGAGCAAACTCATCGCCATGCTTCAGAACTTTTTGATGTTTTTGCAGGTGTTTCAACAGGCGGGATTATTGTAGGAGGATTGAATGCGCCGGATGCTGATGGCCATCCACGCTATTGGGCCAAAGAGGTTTTAGATAATTATATGAGCATTTCAAGTCAAGTGATGCAACGTTCACTAATTCGTCAGTTTTTTACAATGAATGGATTGTGGGGACCTCCATTGGACATTAGAAATCTTAATCAAATATTGCGCCAGACCCTAGGTTTACAGTTGACTTTAAAGAACTTAATCAAACCTTCTATCTTTGCTTATTTTAATATGAGTTCAACTCAACTTGAATTTGTGCACTCCAAAGGGTGCTCGGAAAACCAAGATTTTGGGGATTTCCCAGTGGCTGATTTCTTAACGGCAACTTGTGCGGCACCTGCCATATTTTCAGCGGTAGCTTTTGAAGATCTTGAAACACATCAAAACCAATATTTTATTGATGCCGCCTTGTTTACGAACAATCCTTTTCCATATGTGTTTGCAAAAATTATCAAACAATATCCTTTTGCGAGAAAATTTATTTTTGTCTATTTAGATACAGGTGATTTTCATCTTCAATCATTAGATTTAAACTTAAAAGATTTTAGTCGGTGGGGAAGTATCGAATGGGTGTCATCTCTTATAAAAATTCTTATGAAAGCACATACCAAATTGATTCATCAAGACATCACTAGTCTTTCTTTATTTTTACCCGTCGAGCGATTTTCCTATTATTATTTTAGTACGCACAATAGCTGGAATGGATTTGATGCATCTCAGGAAAATTTAAAAAATCTTTTGAAGAGTGCTCAAGAAAGTATTAAACCGCAAAAACCTGAGTTTGAAAAAATGATAAAAGAGCTGACGATAGATTGAGCCAGACTGATGTTAAAAAATTGACTGACTTGACCGTAGATGATACCATCCAAACAAATTTTTGTTAAATAGGTGTATGGTGGCCGTTAATCAACTCAGAGCTTCAATATCGACAATTGAAACATTCAAGAATCAACATAGTTATGAGGCCAGACAAGCTTTGTTATATGAGATATATCAATTTCAATTGGAAGCACTTGCAACAATCACCCTACGTGAAGATTTGAAAGCACTGATCGCTAATTTTTCTTGTCAAAAGAATCTATTGGATACGATTTTTTTAGAAATTGATGATTGTCCTCTTATCCTGAAAATCTCGATACTGGAAACGCAGCAAGCTTTTTATCAATGGATGCTGCTCATTAGTTTGCTGGTCTTATATCCTTCTATCTTGTTGATTTTATTTACAGGTCCTATTGCATTCACGCTAGGACTGATTGGATGCTCAGCATTTTTTTTAGTATTCAGTGCATTATACTTATTTCAAAAAAGTGATGAACTTTTTCTGTATCAAGAGGGTCTGAAGGCGCTGTATAAACCTTTTTATTTACGAACCAAGGAAGACGAACGTCTCGAAATCAATCAGACCGTCAAATATTATGAGACCTTACGTAAGATTGAGAATGACGAAGATCATTGGTATCATCCGCTGCCTGGTCGATGACTGAGTTAAATAAATAATTAAACAAATTATCGATTTCATCTTTATTAAATCCATCGGCTGATTTCGAAATTTTTTTGTTTTTTAGCAAGTTCATACAATCTAAATATGCATTGCATGAGAATTTTTTCGGATGAATTTTTAAGCAGCCAGTAAGTGAGCCAATGTCTGCTTTGGATAAAGGTCTTTTGCTTATATATTCTATTAATTTATTGAAAATCTTATCAAGATGCTGGCCTGATTCTATTGCTTTTTGATATTTGTTCATCAGCACATAAAATTTTAAAAAAAGCATTTCAGTAGAATTTAAATCCGCATGAATGAAAGGTGATTGTCCATTTCGTTCAATTTTATTGTATGAGGTTTTTGTAAAAATCTTAGTGAGAACTAAATCACCTTGAAAAGTTAAAATCTGGATGGGGCTTAGTTCAGACTCTTCACCACTTTGACAAGGATAGAGGGCATGTATGATTATAGGAATATAAATTTCAAGACTGTTTAACTTTTCTCTTAAAGTTTTAAACAGCGACCGACAATCATAGCAGGGTGCTGTGCTGAGTACAAATTCAAGTCGGTCTGGGTTGTAAAAGTTTAACACCCAAAAATCATCAAATATCTGGATATATTTTTTAGAAACCAATTGAAGACTATCCTTTTTTCTTTTCAATTCATCAATGAGTTTATAACCATTTTCAGCCATCCAGGCCTCTTCTCCATGATACTCCTTTCTATTGAATCGATTGGAGACCAAATGTTTGTGATTTTTATCTTGGCAAAAGAACATGGCGTTTTGGATATGAGTTGTGCAAACATTAATATTGTTTTTATCTTGCCCAATGGCGCCGTGAATTGGAGATTGAAAAGCCTGGCGTTCATTTTTATGATAAAAAAATGCTTGAATACTAACGCCACCTTGTTTTTCTGAGAAATTAAAAGGAATGAAGTCAAGAGGATCTTTTTTGGTTTTTAATTCAATGATGGATAAAATACTTTTGATGAAAAATTGAGCTTGCTCGTCAATCAATTCGATGAATTTTGCATGCTGATGGGGATTATTGTATAAGTGTTGCATCCAATCTTGCTGGCATGAGTTTTGAATATTTTCCTGAAATCCATTCCATAATCTAGAGTAGATTTCGTTGATGCCAAAACGTTTGAGACCCATAGGGTTTTTTAATTTTTGAAGCCATTGATTCAGGTGAAAATCACTGTGAATTTTATCTTCATCAGAACACAAATTCAAAAATTGAGAGTATAATAACATGCGGACAACCTAAATCTCAAAAAAACCAGCTGTATAATAATTTACCATATCAGAGCGTCATATGCAAATCATGTTTTTGGTTGCATACTATCATGTTGGCAATTGCTAAGGCTCTAAATGCTCAATGTTTTTTTGCAAAGGCCTATCATTCATGGGAACGAGGGCTCAATGAACATACTAATGGGTTGGTTAGGCAATATTTGCCTAAGAAAACCAGTTTCAAAGACGTTACCAATGAACAATTACAAAGTATCGCTGATAAACTCAATCATCGCCCCAGAAAATGTCTAAACTATTTGACACCATTTGAATTTTTACATCAACGTATCGCCTCATATTGCTTAAAAAAGCCCACATGTTCAAAAGCAAGACCAATATATTGCAACATGTGAGTAGACCCACCAGGTTACCCCAGTGGACCCCTCTTAGAACCGTACGT
>CAZNFJ010000015.1:38489-43344 GCA_964572685.1 uncultured Legionellaceae bacterium | reverse complement strand
TCGCTATCGTAACAGAAGGAAACGGTTTGGTTTGAGATTTAATTTGATTGCGGGTGTTTATAATTTCGAACTTTAAGAGGGTTATGCAAGAGGTCTAATGCAAGCGATGCATTATTTGATGCGGTCACAGAGCCATTGATTGGTCAGGTTTTGGATTTCTTTTCATCATCGACGATGGGATATCAAATAGGCTTATTGATTTTGCCAATCTATCAATTGATGGGGATTTTATGTTTAAAAAGATTAAAAAAGCCTTAATCATGATTTCAGTATTAAGTCATTTTGCGTATTTTTTATAAATTCTATATTGTGACAGGATGTCTTTAAACTGGATTTCTGCTAAAATGTTCGTTTGATAAAGTTGGTCGATAAGGATGATAATGAGTAAAAGTTTAAAAATTGTATTAGGTCTTGGCGTATTCTATATGAGTTCGGTGTTTGCGGATGCTCATTTATTAACGACTCCTGCGGCCAAAGCATTTATTCATGAGATGGTCACCAAGCAACATTTACCTCGAACTTTGGTTGAGACTGCCTTGGCGGATTCCCAATATCGAGCCGATATTATCGAAAAAATGGATAGACCCTACGAGTCGAAACCCTGGGATGTTTATGCGCAATTGTTTTTAACTTCTTCGCGCATTCAAGCAGGAGCTGATTTCTGGAAAAAGCATCAAAATACTTTGCATGAAGCAGAAGTGAAATACGGCGTTCCTGCACAGATGATTGTCAGTATTTTAGGCGTGGAAACCCTCTATGGCCAAAGACAAGGTGATTTTAGTGTTTTAGATGCTTTATCGACTTTGGCATTTCATTATCCTAAACGTGCACCTTATTTTCAGTATGAATTAAAAGAATTCCTTTTAATGTGTCATCAATATCATATCAATCCCACTATGCTCAAAGGCTCCTATGCGGGCGCGATGGGGCAAGGTCAGTTTATGCCGAGTAGTTATCGAAGATGGGCGGTCAGTTATGATGGGCAACATGCCCCCGATATTATTCACAATACGCAAGATGCTATTTTTAGTATCGCCAATTATTTGCATGCACATGGTTGGCAAAAGCGTCAATTGGTTGCAGAACAAGCACAAACAAAAGGACAGTATTGCCAAACGATTACGCCTAATTTGAAAAAAGCGACTTATCAATATCGAGATTTAACTCGATGTGGGGTTACTGCGATGCATTCTCATTGGATTCATCCAAAAGAAGTGGGTCTTTTAGAACTGGATATCTCTGGTGGTCATGAGTACTGGATTGGCTATCCTAATTTTTATGTTATATTAACTTATAACTCTAGTCCTTTGTATGGATTGGCAGTTTATTTATTATCGGAATCTATTGCCAAAAAAGTATAAATATGACAACGCTTTCATCGCTATATATATTGTGGAATAAGACGGCCCAGACCTCATCATGGACGGCAATCAATTCCTCATTGGATATCATGCAGGTGTCTATCGATGATATTCGAGAGAAGGCTGAGGATGGGCAAGCTATATGGTTGGTATTGCCGGCCAAGTTTTGTAGCGTTTATCAAATCAAATTGCCTAAGCTGCCACAAAAAGATGTGCCACAAGCTTTGATGTCGATTTTAGAAGATAAAGTGATTCAAGACTTCTCTCATTTATGGTGGTTTTATCAAAAAGCACCTTCTGGCCTTTATCAAGTGGTGTTATGTGATAAAGCGTGGATGGATAATGTGCGTGAGTTTTGGAAAAGTAAGCAGGTTCCCTTAAAAGGGATGACATTAGACTGGTTTGCTTTGAAACCCCAAGAAATTTTTGTTTTGGATGATGGTGATGCCTTAATGCGCTCCACCACTGAAAATGGCTGTTTTTCTTATGAGTGGCTTTCAGAACGCCTTCAGAACCATATTGAACATTTTCAAATCCATGATACTCAAAAGCTTCATCAGCCGTTTGAGGCTTGGATGGTTCAACGTTTTTTAGAACAAGAAATTGTAAATATGGATAAAAATCCCGCGAGAATTGATTTTTCTGAGTATCTCAATCGCACGAAAATGCTCAATTATTTACCCAAAATACTCATGGGTGCTTTGGGTTTATTGGTTTTGGTTTTTGTGATTATATTCAGTAAAAATAGTTGGATGTATTTTCAAAATTTAAAGGCTTTTAAAGAATTTTCCCCACAGTCTTATGCTCAGTTGGAAACCAATCTTTTACGTTATCGACGTCAAGAGGCTCAAAAGAAACAATTTTGGAGTATTTGGATTGGCTTACAAAAGGCCTATCCTTCTCAAATTCGTATTCGACAATTAAAGTTTGAGCAAAATCAAATGCAGTTGACTTTTGAAATGAAAAGTGTGGCAACGCTTCAGCAATTTAAAAGTCGTTTAATGCGTGAGCGTATCAAGATATTACAATCGAAGGTGCAGACGATGCCCAATGGCGTCAAAGTGGTTTTAACTCTCAGAGGGCGTGCGTAATGGATGCTATACGAGCTTTTATCCATAAATATCCCCAGCAGTTTTTTTTAGCAGCAGTGGGCTTAATATTATTTTTACTATGGTCGTTTTTTTTAAAAATAATTGCTTGGCCTTTATCTTATCAGACCCATGCAATTCGAGCGCAAATCCTACATCTTAAATTATTAAAAAAAATGCCTTCAAATTGGCAATTACAATCTAGAGCCACTGATATTACTGATTTGTTAGCGATTTTATCTAAAAATTGGAATATTTTGTTACCCAATAATAAAAATGTGCGTTTTGAACAAATCAATGAACGACAATTGAAACTTGTGATTAAACAAATCGACGAACAAATTTTGATGCAATGGTTATGGGCGATGCAAAAACAATATGCGTTTAAAATTTTAACTCTGAAAATGACCAAATTTAATCAAGCCGGCATGGTCAATGCCGAGCTGGATTTACAAATTATCTAGACTTTGGACTTTATTCCACTGCACAACTTGCGCTTGTTCTCGCACATTACCTGGCAAGTTTTCTAAACTTTGTTGTGCTTGTTCGGCATTACTATAGTTCCCCCATACACCTGTATAGTAGATTTTACCATATCGTTCATATTTGATAGCAGCGCTTCTTTGATTTTTAGGGGCCTCCATAAGCGCCTGACTCATCGCCAATGGCTGGTCCTTGGTTGCCAATAGGATGGTATATTCTTGTGGGTTTTGTTGGTGTATCCATTGATTATCCAGGCTTTTTGCACTGGCATGGGTTTGTGGAACTTCGGCCGTTTTGACAAATGTTGGTAAGGGTTTGGCCTCTTCATAAGATTCAAATGTTTCATCTGCATAGGGATTATTAATGGGATAAATCATTTCTCGAGTTTGAGCATTGGGCATATTCCAGCTACATGCATTTAATAAGCCTATTATAGGTAATAGAGCATACCCTTTTATATTCATTCGAATCCTTGGTTTGTATCCATGTTGTTATTATCGGTCTAATTTTGATAAACTTGAGTTTAAACGTGATGAGATGTTAGTGGTATTGAGGAAATAATATGTGGACAGCAAGATTATCAGGTCAAAATCGTCAGCGGGGTCCTCATGATTTTCGTGACCCTTTTGAAAGAGATAGAACGCGTGTGATTCATAGCGCTGCATTTCGGCGTCTACAGCAAAAAACCCAAATTTATGGTGGACATGTTGGACATTTTCATCGAACTCGCATGACCCATTCTTTAGAAGTTGCCTCGATTGGCATGAGTCTGGTTCGTCATTTGCATTATCTTGAGACTTGCGATGATTTAAAAGCTTGGCTGCCTTCAGATGATTTGATGACCGTCATTTGTCTTTTACATGATATGGGTCATCCTCCCTTTGGACATGGTGGCGAGGCAGCATTAAATGCACTGATGTGTCAATATGGTGGTTTTGAAAGTAATGCACAAACTTTGCATTTGGTCACGCAGTTAGAGACAGCGTACATGCCTCATGGCTTAGATTTATGCCGTCGAACTTTATTGGGTATTTTGAAATATCCGGTTTCTCGAGGGGCCTTGGGTGTGGAGAGGTCATCGCCATTATTAGAAGAAGCCAATCGGTCATTATGGTATCCATCGAAGGCCTATTATGATAAGGATGAACCAGTTGTTCAATGGATTTTGGCAGAATTTTCAGAATCTGATCGCTTGCTATTTCAAAGCCAACATTGTCATAAAGCAAAATATCATGGTTTGGACTGTTCATTGATGGATATTGCCGATGATATTGCTTATGGTGTACATGATTTAGAAGATGCTATTCATCTTCGTTTGATTCAACGACATCGTTTTGAGTCAGAGCACTTTTTAAACATCATGAAAGATATTCCTCAATTAGAGCTTTCGTCACTGGTCTCGGGACTTTTTTCTGAAAATCCGGCTCAAAAAAAACAAACTATCGGTGCTTTGGTTCATTATTTTTTAACTTCGGTTGAGATTCAAACCTTGGAAGAATTTGAACACCCTTTATTAAAATACCAAGCGAAGCTGATTGAATCGGCGGAACGTTTATTAAAGTTTTTGATACGAGAAGTCTATCAACAAATTATAGATTCACCACCTGCGCGTGCACAAGAGTTTGGTGGGCAAAATGTCTTGATCAATTTATATCAAGCCATTGTTCATAATCCTCAATATTTATTAGATCATCATAGTCGACAACGATTATTGGGCATTCAAGAAAAAGGAGATTTGGAACGAATCATTTGTGATGCTTTGGCGAATTTAACGGATGATTCGGCGATTCGTATGCATGCAAAACTACATGCCGAGCAATTTAGTGCACAATGGGACACTGGTTTTTTTGAGTGAGGTGATATTAGACGCATAACTCAATGATGCCATATTCAAAAATATGGCGTCCCCAAGGGGATTCGAAC
>CAZNFJ010000015.1:0-38389 GCA_964572685.1 uncultured Legionellaceae bacterium | reverse complement strand
CCCTGTTACCGCCGTGAAAGGGCGATGTCCTAGGCCTCTAGACGATGGGGACCTAGTATTAACAGTATAACATTTCTTTCAAAAAATAGTCTTATGGCGTCCCCAAGGGGATTCGAACCCCTGTTACCGCCGTGAAAGGGCGATGTCCTAGGCCTCTAGACGATGGGGACCTATTTTTTGTGGAGCTAGGCGGGATCGAACCGCCGACCTCTTGCATGCCATGCAAGCGCTCTCCCAGCTGAGCTATAACCCCGAAAGAAATCGAATTTTAAAATTTAAGCATGTGATTGTCAAGGTTTAATTGATAAATTTGTCATTTCTGGTCTATAACATGGGATTTCTGAGGATATCGGATAACGCATCTTCATCAAACTGATGAGGATAGAATTCATGAGCGATTTTTACTAATTCAGAAATAATAAAATAAAAAAACAGTGTATGAGGTAAGTAATATAATAAATTGGCTTGCATGACGTTCGAAAGTTCATGGGTATAATTGTTAGGATAAATGATTTGAATATAGGATTTGATGATGATATTGGATATGAGTAAGAAGCTCATTTGAGCGTAAGCGATATGAATGTATTTATGTATATCAAGATGATGTTTCGGATAGGTGATATGCATGGCAATGAAAAAAGAACCATACGATAATAAATATGCTCGAAAATGTAAGATGAAACTGGAGTGTTCTATCAATTTTTTACAGACCAGACTCATAAGATCGAGTGTGATGATAGTGCCACAATTGATTAAGTTATGTTTGAAAAAATAAGGGAAGGGAAGCGGTAGTAATTGTTCTTGGTATGCGAACCATTTAAAAAGGGATTGGCTTAATATTAAACTAATTAAATTAGCGAGCATTAAAAAACGCTCATCAATGGCATGAATTTTGGGAATGGTTAGCGATAAAAACCAGGTGTAGTAATTCAGCATGATGAGTTCAGCTAAAAGAAGATTGAATATGGGGAACAACAAAATACTTAAATTGAAACCGTGGTTGATGCTGTGATGGATTTGAGTTTCAGAACAATTTTCAAAATAATAAATTGCTTCACGAATAGACTGCTTCCAGTTATAGATCTCTTTGTTTATTTTATTTTGAGGGTTTGACAATAAATGAGGATGTTGTCTATTGATTGTTTGAACAATTCGATACATTTCTTTTGAACTGATTTTTTCATTGGTCAGCGGGTTTGAGATTTTTTTAAAATGTTTTTTTTGGAAATATTCAAATATTGGTAAGCTTTTAAATCGATGTCCAGACATAAAACTGACGTAATCTTTATCCTCAAATGTCTCTAAAGTAATGGGATCTTCATGGTTAATCGGATAATTTTCTGCTAAAAATAATAAAGCACGATCAATAATGGGCTCTAATTTTTTTAGATTAAGTGCATGATAAAAAGGCTTTTCTTTTAAACTTGAAAGTTTCTTTCTGAGGGCAATCTCCTGATTTTCCTGGGCAAGATTTTCAAAGCCATTTTGAATATCTGCAATCTCTTGTATAAAAACAAATGGCGTCAAAGCAGATATGATTTCAGATTTATTCAACATCATCTAAGTATTATCGAGTATGAATATGAGGATAGGTAGCACCATACTCAAATTCTCTGCCATGAATATGGGTATTGCTATCGGCATGTCGATGATGATGATTATTATGGTGATGATGATTATGGGCCTGTGGCAAGCAAATGGGGTTATAAGATCTAGAGTGCATGCATGTGCTTGATGAAATGGCAGCAATTAAACTGATAGCAATAAGACAAGCAATAAATAGGCTAAGTAAAAAAATATTCCATATGGGAATTATGGCTGTTAAATAAAAGCTAGCTAAAATCATGAAGTTTCTCCTTCTTTTAGACGTTGTTCGATTTGTTTGACCAAATGTATCAGATAGAGAGTGTTTTCTAAGGGTAAAATGGCAGCCAGGGCTTTGTTAAACTCATCAGAAATTAAGTTTTTAAGTGTTTCTTTTGGATAAAATTGAACGAAAGTAAATTTCTCATTGGAGACGTCAGAAGAGTGTTTTTTGCCCCAAATTTTCGCTGCATAAACATCTCCATAGTCATCAAGCATTTGATATGCGAGCCCTAAATGCCTGGCAAAATCAAATAATTTTTGTTGAGTTTGAGCAGACACTTGTGCGCAAATCCCCACACTTTCAACCACCGCTTCCAATAATGCAGAAGTTTTCAAATGATGAACTGCTATCAGTTGCTCTAAACTGATTTTGCCGTTTTTAAGCAATTTCAAATCCATGCTTTGACCACTCAAAATTCCTTGAGGTCCAATTTGCTGTAAAATATTTTGCATGACGTGTAGCGCATATTTCGGAGGAAGTCTTTCAATGAGTAAACTAAAAGCCAAATGATGTAGAGTGTTACCGGTTAAAATGGCTGTTGCCTCATCAAAAGCTTTGTGGCAACTTAAGCGTCCTCGTCGATAATCATCATTATCCATAGCTGGCAAGTCATCATGAACTAGTGAATAGGCATGAATCAGTTCAATACTCAAGGCGATGGGGTCAAGAAGACTATAGGGAAGTTGAAATAGATAACCTGTGGCATATACCATCTGTGCTCGGAATTTTTTACCAGGCGTTTGCATCACGTATTGCACTGCATCAAGCAGTAACTGATCTGGAAATTCCAAATGACTGAGAAAGTCTTGTTGATAGGCGTTAAAATGTTCTAAGGTGTTTTCAAAGAAAACATCAGGATGGATTTGAGGTGTGATCATCATGTTCAGATTCATTCATAAGTTGGTTAATTTTATTTTGTGCTTCATGCAATACCTGATGACAAAATTGCGAAATTTTCATGCCTTGTTCGAATTTTTTTAAGGTTTCTTCTAAAGAAAGATCACCTTTTTCAAGTTCTTTGACAATGAGCTCAAGTTCTGTAATAGATTGTTCAAAATTTTTGGGTGATGTCATATTAGCCTCCAATCGATTGAAATTACCAATAAAATCAATTTAAATCAATCATTTCCTTGGTTTGATTGCAGGTCATGCAAAAAAACCGTCTGCTGTGGCATCGGCATGACCACTTGATGTTCATTGAATAATTTAAAAATGGCATAATTTAAATCGCTACTGATGATAGATTTCTTATTGGCATCTCGAATCAAACACCACAATTGAAAAATCAAGGCATGGTCACCAAAACCTTTAAAGAGAATATTGGGCTTTTGTCTCCCGGTCTTAATGACTTCATCATGTGCGTAAGCCGCTTGAAGCAAAAGTTCATTGACCAATTTGACGTCTGAATTATAAGCCACATGCACCTGACAAAAAATAGAAAGATATTTATCTGTGTACATGTAGTTGGTCACACGACGAGTGACCAGATCAGAATTGGGAACAATGATATCCTCACGCTGTGGTGTGATGATCTGTGTTGATCGAACTCTAATTTTTTTAACGGTTCCTTCAACACCATCAACATTGATGCGGTCGCCTGGTTTTATCGGTTTTTCAATCAAAAGAATCAATCCTGAAACGAAGTTATTGACAATACTTTGAAGTCCTAAACCAATACCCACAGATAAGGCCCCTGCAACAATTGCCAGTCCTGTAAAATTAAAACCAGCTGTAAGTAGCGCTGCAATGAGCGCCATGGTAAAGCCAATATAATTAAGAATGGAAGCAACTGCAACTTGGGTATCTTCTTCTTGTTCAAATTGATAATGACGAGAAATCGCAGCAGAAAGGATGCGACAGAGTAAGAAAAGCACACAAAAAATGATCATCCCGAAGATAATGCGAGCCGGGTAAATGGTAAAATTACTAAAAATGATGCCATTGAGCAAAGGTGCGTAAAGTAAGTCGACATAAAAACTTACAAAGCCCATGCTTTGACCAATTAAATAAAGACCGCTCGCGACAACGATGACTTGTAAGGCTAATTTTAAAATGAGAAATTCAGTAAAATTACCATGTTCACGATAGCCAAATAAAGATCGTATATTTTTATTTTGAGGAGAAGTAATGGCAATGGTATAAATTTTTTCAATTCCAAGAATGAGTAATGTGGTGCAAAACGTAATAAACGTAATGGTTAAACCTGAATAGACCAAACGAATGGCCAGAATATGATAACCAATCATATCGCAGGTTACACATGTGATTGAAAATAAAATCGCCAAAGTTTTTAAACTTTTCTGATGACCCATAACCCAATGAAAATGTAGATGCTGGCGTACAAACCGATAAACATAGATCAAATTAAAAAATATAATCACAAGTAATAATAGTGTTTGAGTACCAATGACGGTCGAGCGACTAGGTTCAATAATAGGTCTTATCCAATGCCCCAAAGAGCCTAGAAAAATGATATAAATGATGAGAGTGATTAAATTATCAAAATATTTGAAATCCAAACCGTACCAATAGAATAAAGCTCGAATACGTTTGATAGAGAAAACAAAATGATTGAAAAAAATCAATCCTATATAGAGCGAACAGATTTTGAAAAACTCTTTCATTTCAGGTTCAAGTGTCGGATGGAATTGATGCCAGATCCAGTTGAGTAACATCCAGTTAGTGAAAAACAAACTGGTCACCCACTCTAGGTGTTCACCTTTTAAACGAAATATCTTTTTGAATTTGGGAATTCTTGAAAAATTCCAATATAAATAAAGTGATAAGAATAAGGCGGTAAAGAAATGAATGAGGTAAAGTTTCCAATTGACATGAGTCCAGTCAACGATGATTTCCTTCTTCATTAATTCATGGGTATGAAAATTTTTAATTAATTTGGGAACACCTTTCCAAATGGGCAGGGTTTGGGAAAAGGTTTCTTCCTTTTTTAATTCAGCGACTGTGGATTGATAAGCTCCCAATGCTTCGCTAGCTCGAATGGTAAATAATCGGCATTGAGACTGTGTGTTGGTTAGTCGTTTGGCTTCTTTTTGTAAATACAATTGATCCGCAGTATGATCGTTGTTTATAGCGGGTGTGGGTGTTTTGTTATCTGTGGGCGTTGACAGTGGAATAGTGAGTAAGTTATTAATATTATTCAATTTTTTTTGTGTTGTTTCTATGCAATCTTGAGCTTGTGCATTAAGTTTTTGCAGTGTTTTAATCGCGTGTTGTAAATCTTTTACATTTAAATTTTGAGTAGAAAGCTTGAGATTAATTTGATCAAAATTTTTATTGGCGAGCGAGATATCAAATTCATCTTTAGGATTGCTGGTTGATGCATTGAAGATAGCTGATGTGGATTCTGCCCATAGGCTGCAAGATAAAAGAAAAAAAATCAAAAGCATCCATTTTCGCATATTGCCCTCATTCTTTTAAGAAAAAAAATTTGTTTTGACATATTAGGATTTTCCTGGTTAGAAGTCTATCTTTTCTCAAAAAAACTAAGAAAATTAGATTATTTTTTAAAAAAATTGAATAAGTATGTCCTATAATACAGTTAAGAAAATTTAAACAGGCTGATAATAATGGGAACAATGTCATTGGATGGTCAGTTTTTAGTTTGCATGAAAACACCAGATGCTAATCCAGGCATCTTTGATCAGGCTGTGATTTTTGTATGTGAACATCATGAACAAGGTTCGGTAGGCGTGATGATTAACCGACCGACATCATTTCACTTAAGTTATATTTTTGAACAATTGGCAGTCGATCATGCGCAATCTTCATTTCAAAAATTGCCTTTGTTATTTGGTGGGCCAATGCAGCCAGAGCGAGGTTTTGTGTTACATGAGCCACCAGGAAACTGGCGTTCTAGCTTAATTATCAATCCGGATGATGTGACTTTAACAACCTCCAATGATATTATTCGAGGACTTGCAAAAAATGAAGGCCCTCATAAAGTGTTGATTACATTGGGATACAGTGTTTGGGAGCCTAAAAAATTAGAAGCAGAAATTATGAGAGATTATTGGCTGGTTTGTCCATTTAATAAAGAATTGCTTTATGATGTTCCTTATGTGGAACGTTGGGATTACGCAGGAAGACTGATGGGTATCGATACCATGAATTTGGTTGTTTTTCCAAATGGTTCTCTTTTATGATGAAGCAGGGTTATTGTGTTGGTTTCGATTTTGGTCTTAAAAAAATTGGTTATGCTGTTGGACAATTTATCACTCATACAGCTCAACCGAAAGGCACTATTAAAGTTCAAGATGGCGTGGTCGATTGGCAAACCATTGAAAAAATTATTCGTGAATGGCGCCCCAGTTGTCTTGTAGTCGGTTTACCTAAAGCGATTGATGACACTCCTCTATATATTACGGAGCATGTCATGACTTTCGCTCAGGAATTAGAACGATTTACGTTGCCAGTTTATTTAACCGATGAACGTATGACCACCAAAGAAGCGAAAAGCCTTTTGTTTGAAAAAGGCGGGATCAAAGCGCTTTCTTATGGCAAAGTTGATAGTGTTGCAGCAGCGATACTACTAGAGCAATGGATGCGTGATGACGTAACTTATTAAAATATCAATTTCTGATCTTTTTTGACTTCACTCAAGGCAAAAAAAGAACGAATTTGTTTGACAGCAGGTAACCCTAATAAAGTTTCAATATATATTTTTTTATAAGTTTTAATATCACTGACTCTTATTTTAATCCAATAATCAAATTCACCACTTAAAAGCACACATTCAGTAATGACAGGTATCTTAAGCACGGCTGTTTCAAAAGCTTGAAAACTTTCTGCATTGGATTGTTCGAGAATGACGCCGACTAAAACCAAGACAGGAAGCCCCAATCTCTCTGGATTGAGAGTCGCCGTGATGTTTTCAATATAACCTTGTTTGATTAACTTTTGTGTACGGTTCCAGCATGCGCTGGCACTAATTCCTATTTTCTTGGCTAAATCTGAATTGGCGATATTACCTTCTTCTTGAAGGGCTTTTAATATTTTGATATCAAACTTATCGAGCATACAGAATATTATCCTTTATTTGTGAGTGATTCAATAATTTTATTTTTAAATAATGCTTATTTTAAAATTAATTTACTTTTTTTGCAATGAATTAAAAAAGCACATTCATATTTATATTTGCTACTATTTTTTGAAACGAAATGGAGAAAAAATATGTGTGTAAATAAAATTGTAGTCATCTTGAAAATTATTGAGCAGAATAGGTTTTTGATGGTTGGTTTAGATAATTTGTTGTCTGCTTTACAGCAATCTGAAGTTATCAGTTTGAATCATTTGGATGAACAAATGAATACTGTTGACCAAATCAATTGGGTTTTGGCTTTAACTTTAAGAATATCATTGATGGGTAATCAATGGTCTTCTTTGACAGATAGGGCTCGAATTTTAAATAGTATGTGGTTGCTTTATTTTTTTTTGAAAGGTGTTTTGTTACAGGTGGATATGAATAATGCATCATGGATGCTAAATGGTATGAACCAGATACTATTGTGTGGTGATATTTTGGATTCAGAAAACATTCAACAAGCATTTCATTTAATATTGTATGCATTGGGATATTTTAGTTATATTGACTTTTTTCAATGTTTTCCACAAGGAATTTTGACAGGATCTATATTTTGTCATGTGATGATGCATGGCGAAAAATTGAGGAATCATTCTCAAGCAGATTGCTGGTATTTATTATATCAATGTGGAAATTTAACTGGATTGCCTTTGCTTATGATTTATGTATTTCAAAATTGTAATGTATGGGAATTAGGTGTGTATTGGTTATCATGTGTATCTATAATGTCTTGCATTGAATATGGCTTTAAAAAAAATACAAGTGAAGTTGAGGTTGCTCCTCAACCCCAATTATCACCGGTTTAATCGGTCAAGATTTTGTATTCTTTTTTTCAATCATTTCTTGAACTTGCTTTTCGAGTAATTCAAGTTTATCTCGAGTTTTAGCAAGAACTTGTGTTTGTACATCGAATTCTTCGCGACTGACGAGATCAAGACGTGTTAAAGAAGACTGGATCACCATTTTGACTTTTTGACGTAAATCATCTTCAATTTCTTGAGGATTGATGGGAAGAATATTCAAGAGTTTTTTGGTGATTTCATCGAGTTGAAAAGGAGGTAACATGATATTTCCTTAAAGCATAATCAATGATATTAGCATAATTTATGAATAAAATGCCATTGTTCCTGAGTAACCGGCATGACTGATAAGCGGTTGCCTTTGCGAACCAATGGCATATCTTGTAAGAGAGCACAGGTTTGTAAGTATTTCAAAGGAATAATTTTTGGGAATTTCTTGATAAACCGTATATCCACCATTTCCCAAATGGGTTTTTGTGGTGTGCTTTTGGGATCATAATGAATATCATGGGGATCTTGAGCCGTAAAATCAGGATAGGCTTCTTTATCAACTTCTGCAATGCCAATAATCCCAGGTATCTTACAATTGGAATGATAGAAGAATATAAGGTCACCTTTTTTCATCTGTTTCATAAAATTACGTGCTTGGTAGTTTCTGACACCATCCCAATGGGTGATTTGACCAGATGCTTGCATGAGATCATCAATACTAAAAGCCTCGGGTTCAGATTTCATGAGCCAATATTGCATAAGTTCTCTTCATTCATGAGTTAGATAAAAGCATCTTATCAAAGCTAGTTACATTTCAAAATAGTTTTTTCAGTGATGATATAATCCATGCATTTGTCATGATGCTCAAGAGGGATATGAGGTCGTTCTTGAAATGAATATGCGATCCCTACTAATAATGGACACTGGGTTTGTGGGGTTAGAAGATTATCATAATAGCCTTTCCCCATCCCTAAACGATGCCCTAATCTATCAAAACCCACCATAGGTACAAAAATGATATCGAGGTTCTTGATGGCGATATCATGGTTGTTTGTAGGTTCCATAATTCCAAATTGATTTTTAATATAAGGCGCATGATCGTGACAAAAAAACATGGATTGATGGGTGATTTTGGGAACATAAAACACTTTTCTTGGAATTTGTGATAATCCAGCCAATGAAACTTCATGAGCTAAGGCATGATAATAGGCTATATTTTTTGCATTTTGAAAAGGTTTAAAAAGAATTATTTGTTGACAGATATCTTCGGAGTATTGGTTCACCAAATGTATGGGAAGAGCCTTGCGCATGGCAAGAAGTACTTCTCGTAACTTTTGTTTTTCCGTTTGCATGACTATCCTGCATTGAATTTTCCATGATTAATTTTAGTGGCTGTTGTTGAATTTCGCAAGTTGTACACACTTTTCTTGATTTAAGCTAAACTTTTTGATAATTTATTTTAAAATGCTCATCATATGAGTAAAAAACAACCTAAAATGAAATGCTTGGGTTGCTTGCGCGCTAGATGCCTTCATCGACATCGATGATGGAGTTTGTCATTTGATAGATATGAGGTCCCCATGACAGAAATTTTTGATGAAGAAGAAAAAATCATTCCTGAGGATGAAGAAGTTGTTGAATGTGAAGTTCAGGACACTTGGGAAGACTTAAAAGCCAACCATGGCTCTGATGCCAGAAGAAAATTAGAAGACTTATTGGCTGAAAAAAAATTAAAAGAAGAGCTGGATGATTATTTTGAATTAGATGATTTGTAAGTTGGGTGTAAATAGGATAACTTATAATAATCGATTCTTTATCAGCTTATACCATGCAAAACTTTTCTGCAGCGGCACACTGGCGAGATTCAGCTAGAAATCCTCGGTTTTTTATGGTCGACGCCAGAGCGGCTTTTGCGATTTTGTTGTTTTTAGTACATATTAAAATTTGGACCGCTATTTTGGTCATTTTCAATTTGGTCTTTTTTTCTGTTATTGAACATTACGGCTTCACTATTCCTGTGTTTTTTCGTTGGTTAAGGCTATTTTTGGCTGGACCTGTCAAATTAGCTCAACCGTGGTGGATTGAATGAGTAAAAATATTTCTGAAATGTTGGTTGCCATTTCTAAAGAATTGAATGCACGTTTTTATTTATTAGGAAAAATGATCAGTGCAGAAGAGGTATTTTCATCCACAGGTTTATTGCCTGCTTTTGCAAAACGAGCAGAAGAACGCTGTTTGTTTTGTGTTGGTTCTGGACTTGGTATCATCGTAAAAGATGCTGAGCAGGGCATCCTCAATGCAGAAGTTATCTTTGATGAAGAAACCCCCATTGGCCTTCGTTTGGCCTTTATTACGGATGTTTTATGCGAAATGATTGATTCAAGCCCAACCAATGATTTTACACCTCTTGATGAATTGCTAAAAGATCATGTTTTTTAAAATATTTTTTTGGTAATAATTTGCCCTCTGGGATGACGTCAACGGTTTAAAGTTGTTAGGCAGTGGTAATGATTTTAATACATTTTGAGCGTAAGTTATGCCGGATAGTATCCATCGTTTGTTCATTTCAACTTCCAACACATGGATGTCTTATTAAATATGAATATAGCATATTAAAATCATGGTTTTTTTATATAGGCGTGTTTCTTTTTTTTTCATAAACTGTGATATAATTAAGTTTAATAAATCCTTATGTTTGAGGTTTTTCATGGGAACGCAAGATAAATTATCTGATTGCGCCATCAAAGTAGAACATGAATTAAAAAAAATACTAGCCAGTATCCAAAGAATGTTGGTTGCGGCGAGTAGTAACAATAATTTTCTCCAAGCAAAAAATGATATAGAGAAAGAGCTTCCAATTATTCATCAAAGTATTTTTGACAATAAAAAGAAGTTGTCCATCAATCATGAAGACTCGGTATCAAAGTCTCCAAAAATGTAGTTGAAATGGAGTCAGTGGAACTGATATGACTAAAACAAGTATTCGTTTCGAACAAGCTAAAACAATACAAGATGCGTTACACCGTCTTGTTGAATCGCCTCATTTCTCAAACTCTGCATTTTTAAAACTATTGCATCAACAAATTCAGAAATTATCAGAAGAATTCGATGGCAATATGCAAGAAGTCTATTCTTTACAAGAGAATAAAACTGAGAAAACCAAAAAAGATTATGCGAATAAAGTATTGATATATATTGGCATTTATTGTTTTGATGGTTTAAATATGGATTCTTGGAAACGGGTGATTGAAAACTTGCCGAGGCAATATATCAGTCGTCCAATCTATCTTCAAGAACGCGATGTACAAAAAGCAGTTAAGGCCAAACCCCAATTGATGAATGAAGGATATGTTGCCATATATGTTGAAAAACAATCCATTAATCAGCTAGAAAATCCTGCCTTACCATTGACTGATAAATGGGGTCATGCTTTGTTAAGCTTAAAAGATCGAGCCATTGACTTAAAAAATATTGAATTTTTTTGGCATCAGTCCAAGCAATATCTTCTAACCCCACAAGGCCTCGTTTTTTTTAGAAGTTTACCTGATTTTATTGAAGAAGAATAAATTTTTTTTCTTGAACCCTTTCCATCTGAATCCATCTTCGGTATATACTAGAATTATCTTTCCTGATATTTAAGATTTGATATGGCTGCTGGTGCTGGTCAACAAGGTGGTGCAGACAACACTTTGGCTCCTCTATTAATTGGTGGATTTCTCATTGTAGTGGTTGCTTTGCTTTGGCATTATCAACATACTGCCATTGTTCGTTTCTTATTTGCGATTAATATTATTCAAGCTTGGATTGTTGATTGGTTATGGCCAGGACAACCCCTGACTGAATGGATTGTATTCATGAAAACCGTTGATCATTCAAAAGTTGACTGGAATACTTTAATGAAAGTTACTGTGGAGGTCGGAAATTACATACGATACCTTTACATGGTGATTTTAATTATTTTAGCTTTTTTATTATATCAAAAAGATTTAACGCATAAATTTTGTAAGATTTATTCGATGAAAACCTTAAGTCAACAAGAGCAAGAAAATTGGCCTGCAATATCTCCCGTTGTTGGCGAAGATTTAATCAAAGCCGATATTGATGTAGGACCATGGTCGATGGCGTTGAATCCGATGGAATTTGCAAAAAAACATCATTTGATCAAAAAAAATGATATGCTTCTTGATCCTAATCAACCAGGTCAGGAAATGACCGCCTCTGTGGTAAAAGGCGATGCAAAACGTGTTTTTACCATGCAGTTAGGGCCTCTTTGGGAGGGGGTTGATCGTGCTCAACCGCATGTAAAAGCGTTGTGTGCTTTATTTTTGGCACGTATTCATCGAGATCGAAACGCCGCCAAGGAAATTTCCACTGCCTTGAGCTTGAGTTTCGCGCAGGGAAAAATTGATTATTCTTCTGCTTATCCTATTCTCAAAAAATATCAAAATGCAGTTGAAATCGTTGAGTTGGAACAAAAACATGCTTATGTATATACCTATATGGCATCTCTAATTGAGTTCGCTCGAAACGATGGTGTCGTCCCAACTTCAGAATTTTTATGGTTAAAACCGATCGATAGACGATTGTGGTATATGTTGAATTGTGTCGGTCGTCAAACGCCTTTTGCTGAAATTGCGGGTGCTTTTGCTCATTGGAAAACTGAGAAATTAATGGGTCGACGTTCCTTGACGCCGATGGTGGATGAGGCCATACATGCTTTGGAATTGGCTATTAAAGATGTGAAACTGAGTGCAAAAGAATTGCAGGAGCTTCCCAGATGACAACGCGTGGTATTGACGCACAAAGAGAACTTGATCCGCAGAAACTATTAAGAGATACACGTACATTTGGAGAACGTGTTCAAGCGTTCTTTCAAAAACCAGTTAATGCTGCTTTGGTCCTTTTTGTCATGGCATTGAGCTTGTTTTTTTTGCCAGTGGCTTGTTTTTGGTTTTTGATTTTTGGATTATTTGTTTATTTTTATGCTCATCATCAAAAGCAAAAACTCCCTTTTAGACTTCCGCAAGTTTGTAAATTACAAGATTATAATGATTTGAAGCCTGGTATAAAAACACCTTATATGGCGCGAGGCATTGCTTTTTTTGGCAATGACATTAAAACCAATGAAGAGTTATGGTTTGCCAATGAAGATATGCGTACCCACGTATTAATTTTTGGTTCTACCGGTTCGGGTAAAACCGAAACACTAGTATCGCTAGCATTTAATGCATTGGTGCAAGCAAGTGGTTTTATTTATGTCGATGGAAAAGGGGATAACTCGCTATTTTCAAAAATATTTTCCATGGTACGAAGCATGGGACGTGAGGATGATTTACTTTTAGTCAACTTCATGACGGGTGCACGTGATATTATTGGGCCGCAAGAAAAAAGACTTTCCAACACCTTAAATCCCTTTTGTCAGGGTTCTTCGAGTATGCTCACGCAATTGGTAGTGAGTTTGATGGGTGATTCTTCGCAATCTTCTGATGGTGATATGTGGAAAGGCCGGGCAATTGCTTTCGTGGAAGCATTGATGCGCGTTTTGGTTTATATGCGTGATCAGGGAGCCATTTTATTAGATGCAAACTCCATTCGAAATTATTTTGATTTGAATCGCTTGGAAATGATTGTTTTAGATAAAGTTTTTCCAAGAGATGATCAAGAAAGTGTAAATATTGAATCCATTCCCAAAGTCGTTACCGATCCTTTACGTAACTATCTAGGTACTTTGCCTGGTTGGACGAAGGAGAAGAAGGGTAAGCAAGTATCTCAAGTCTGGGAACAGCATGGTTTTATTACCATGCAGCTGGTCCGTAGTTTTTCATCTTTAGCCGATACCTATGGTCATATCATACGTACAAACTTGGCGGAGGTAGATTTTAAAGATGTGGTATTAAATCGCCGAATTCTTGTAGTTTTGTTACCTGCATTGGAAAAATCACCAGATGAATTGTCAAATTTGGGTAAAATTATCGTGTCATCTTTAAAGGCGATGATGGCAGCAGGTCTTGGTGAAGAGGTCGAGGGTGATTATCGTGATGTTATTGAACGAAAGCCTACCAATGCGCCCACACCTTTTTTATGCATATTAGATGAATATGGTTATTACGCGGTCAAGGGTTTTGCCGTTGTGCCCGCGCAGGCGCGTTCTTTAGGTTTCTCGGCTATTTTTGCCGGCCAGGATTTACCTGCTTTTCAAAAAGCATCTAAAGAAGAGGCTGCTTCCATCGGTGCAAACTGTAATATCAAAATTTGTATGAAATTAGAAGATCCAACAGATACCTGGGATTTTTTCACAAAGACAGCAGGTGAAGCTTACGTTACTAAAGTCGATTCTTTTCAAGTTAAAGACGCCAGTTTTTCCAATAGTTACATGGATACCAGAAGTTCTTCCTTTGAAAAGCGAGCAAGAATTGATTTATTAGATTTAAAAGAACAGACAGAGGGTGAGGGACATATCTTTTTTAAATCAAAAATTGTACGGGCTAAAATGTTTTATGCCAACCCACCACCGGTGAAACGTATTAAAGTTAATCAGTTTTTAAAAGTTGAAACACCGCCAGATGAATTTTTGGCAAAATTATTTGCACAGTTAAAGCATTTTTATGAACTCATTGATACAGAAAATTATGGTTATCCGCATGTGGAAACCAATGATGTACTTTCAAGAACACGGGAGTTAATGTCAAAATATCCGGAGTCTTCATTCATTGATAAGGCTTTAAAAATGCTGCTTGAATTTGAAGGCATTCAGGAGATGCAAGGAACTTTTGAAACGGAAAATATTGAGCTATCTGAAGGCGAAATATGTATTTTCTCTGAATTGAAATGGCCAGGAACCTATCCGAGTCTGATGATTAAAAATGTGGCTGAGTTCTCTGAACCCATAATCAATGTTGGAATGTTTCAGTCGGGTATGGCATCGATTCAGAATTTATCTGGAGAAAAAATGCAAACCAGTCAAAAATTAGCCAATGATTTGGTGAATGAATTGAAGTTGTGTACCACTTATCCGAATTACCCTCCATTAGAGATAAGCGCTGCCGATTTGGCACAAATGACTAAATTTATCGCCGATAAAATCAAACGAGTGGTTGAATCTTCTAAATAAAAGGAACCGGTAGTGAAGGCATTTATTGATGTTGTGAAAAATAAAAAAATTAATCAAAAAACGGTTCCTCGATTATTGAACCTTTTTATTTTAACTTTGATGAGTAATTTGTTTATCGGCGGATTAGTTTATTATTTTTACTCGAATCCCATGGAACCGGCTTATTTTACAACTTCAGTGAATGGACAATTTGAAGAATTAAATCCCCTTGATGAGCCAAATACTTCAGATTCTGTGGTTCGTCAATGGGCCAATATTGCGGTTGTTGATACTTATACTTTTGATTTTGTGAATTATGAAAAAAGTCTGGAGCAAGTTTCTCAATATTTTACTGATAATGGTTGGTATACATTTTTGCGCTCTTTGAATGACTCCAATAATTTACCCACTGTGATTCGAAAAAAATTAGTCGTATCAGCTGTTGCTATCAAACCACCTTCAATTTTAATGAAAGGTATTTTGAATGGTGTCTATTCATGGCGCATCCAAATTCCCATGTTAGTCACCTATCAATCAGCCAGTGATTTTATCCAGCAGAGCTTGGTTGTTACGCTTTTGGTTTCACGCATTTCGACATTGGAAAATCCAAAAGGATTGGGTATTGATCAATTTATAGTGTCTCAATATTCAGATGATACGAATACCTCTATTTAGTAAAATTAAGCCTTAAATACATCTTGTTATTTTTCTGAATATATGGTGATAATCAAGTAATTGAATCAAAATTTAAGAATATGAAGGCATCTTTGAAAACAAATTTTTTTATGATGATAGGGGCAATGATATTATTGTTGATGGCTGCCTGTCATGGTAATGGCTATGTAGATGAGGGACCAATGCAGCTGCCTTCTCATAAAAAAGAACGAGATCCCGATCGCCTAAAACAAGAACAGCGATTAAAACTTGAGGGTGTGACGCTGATTCAAACTGGACAATACACCATGGTTAGCATTCCTGCGGGCTTGATATTTGCTCAGCATTCTCCAAAAATCTCATGGGGTTCGTATTCCATACTTAATGATGTAGCTTGTTATATTCGCATGTTTCGCAAAGTTGAACTTGAGGTAGCTGTTTTTGAATATTGTCAGGATACGCGAGCTAGAATTTGGGCTTTGAGTTTAGCTAGAGCAAGTGAAGTTGCCCGTTATTTGGTTGGGCAAGGCATTGATGGCCGAATTGTTATTGCGAGAGGCTTGGGTAATGATAAGCCTGTTATGGCCAATGACTGCAGTAATGCCTCGAGCTTGGCAAACTCTAGGATTGAAATTTCTTTTAAAGATGAACTGACCTAAAATGAGTAAAATCAAATATACACGGTTGAAAAACAGGCGATATTTTTATGTTTTTTCTTATCGAAATCTTTTAAATACATTGATATTTTTAGGCATTTGTAATTTAATCTTCTTAGGGGTTGGCACTTATTTATTTTTCACTCGAGGCATGCATTCTTATTATGCAACCAGTGGATACACCAATCCAGAACAATTAGCGCCGATAAATGGGCCAAATTATGCATCACAACCTTTGTTAGCAGAAGATATTCCAAGTGATGAAAGCCCTGATATTACTTTATTAAGATAAGGAATGAATGTGACAACAGACGGTTTAACACAAATTGTTGCCCGAAATCAGTTTTATCGTGATGGCGTACATCGTCTGGTGACTGGTATTCTTTTATCTTTAATTTTTAATATTTTATCTGTCTTGGTGATTATTTATATTTATACACATCCACCAGCGCCGGTTTATTTTCCAACATCTGCAAATGGTCGGATTACACCGCTATATCCCTTAGACCAACCGAACTCTAGTGAATCTACGGTTTTACAATGGGCTAATCTCGCAGCAATAGCGGCATTTAGTTATAATTTTGTCAATTATCGTTCGGAGTTAGAAGCGGCGTCGGAATTTTTTACAGCAACAGGCTGGACCTCATTCTTAAAGTCGCTTAAAGACTCAAATAACCTTTTGGCCGTGGTCACTAAAAAACTAGTGGTAGCAGGACAAGCAACAAGAACACCTGAAATTTTACAAAAAGGGGTATTAAATGGACGTTATACGTGGAAGGTAAAAATTCCGATGGTGATTACTTATCAATCTTCTGAACAATTTACTCAACAAAATGTGGATGTAATTTTATTGATTACCCGAGTGTCAACATTAAATAATCCGAAAGGCATTGGTATTGAACAATTTGTGACTGCAACCACAGATGCTGCTCAAGGAGGTATTTAATGAGATATCTATTGTTGTCGGGATTATTTATATTTATTGGGAATGTTAATGCTCAACAAGTGAACACCAATCAACAAGCTTTGGAACAATTGCGTATTTTGCAAAATCGTTTTGAGAACAATCCTTCTGGAAAAACGGCTGCTACGCCAATGTCCAATACATCAAATCCTACATCTACAGCTACGCCTAGTGTGCCTGTTGCAGCGCCACCGCCTCCCATTGCACCAAATATTAATTCGCCCAATGTGGTTACCCGTGAAGATGATAGCATGATTGAAAATCTGGCTTATGAACAAGCTGAAAAACAAATTTTTCCAATGAAGGAAAAAGAAATTGTAAAAATGCATGATAAATATAAAAAAATCGAATTGGCTAAAACAACCGACCCTACTTCACCACCCAAGCCAGTTGCAACATCACAATTTGTGAATTTATCACCTGGTTCTACGCCACCTGTGATACGTTTGGCACAAGGATTTGTTAGTTCTCTGGTATTTTTAGATTCAACTGGCGCACCATGGCCAATTAGTGCCTATGATTTAGGTGATCCTAGTTCCTTTAATATCGTATGGGATAAAACCAGTAATACGCTGATGATTCAAGCGAGTAAATTGTATAATTATGGTAACTTGGCTGTTCGTTTAGAAGGTTTGAATACCCCGGTGATGCTGACTTTAATTCCAGGTCAAAAAGAGGTGGATTATCGTGTTGATATGCGCGTTCAAGGTTATGGTCCGAATGCTCAGATTGCAAGTGTGGGTGATAATTTACCGCCGCATGCGAATCGAGTTTTATTACACATTTTGGATGGAGTGCCCCCCAATGGCAGTAATCGTCTAACGGTGAGTGGTGGTGATGCCAGAGCTTGGCTATTGAAAAATAAAATGTATTTGAGAACCAATTTAACCATCTTGTCACCTGCCTGGCTTTCATCTATGACCAGTGCCGATGGTATGCATGCATATGAAATGCAAAAATCGCCAGTTATTTTAGTTTCTTGGCATGGCAAAGTCATGCAATTAAAAGTAGAGGGATTATAAGATATGGCCTCCAAAATGGATAATATTAAATCGCTGGGCAAAAATTCTCGAACCCGCGTGGTGATACTGTTTACGGTCAGTATTTTGTTGGGTTCTGTTTTATATGGTTATTTTAAGTTAAAAGCCAGCGGATTATCTGGTGTGGCCGCTAAATCAAAATTGGGTGGTTCGCCAAATATTCAATCTATTCCTGGAGCTTTAAATCAAACGCCGCAATATAGTGCTTTACAAAATGAACAAAATATTGAACAAGCTGAAAAAGCTTTAAAAACAGGAACGAGTGCCATTCCAACCATTGTGAACATGCAAAAATTTGACGGAACTGAAACGATTGGCCCTCAAAGTGGAATGGGTGGGGTGGGCTTTTCTACTTTAGCAAGATTGGATGACTCTGCGTTGAAACCTCTATGGTTACAAAACCTGGGTGATAAAAATTGTGCTCCTGATGCTTTGAAAATGGCTATGCAAAACGGTGCTAAAATTGCAGATTTGAAAGATTACTGTAACTGTAGTCAACTTAAAAATCATGGTTTTCCTTTAGCAGATATTCAACAAGTTTGTGATTGTCGCGAATTAAGACTGTTAGGATATTCGGCCGTCGATCTAAAGAATTTGGGTTATCACGCGGAAGAGTTGAGAAATTGTGGTTACAGTGCTTGTGAGGAAAAGGCAGCAGGTTTTAGTGCCACAGATATGAAAAATGCGGGTTTTGCAGATGGTGAATTAAAAGGTGCTGGATTTGACACAAGAGACGTAAGTGTTGCTGGAGGACTTCCCTTTGGCATGTCGCCAAGGGATATTCAAAAAAATAATTGTAGTCCCGATTATTTGAAGCAATTAAATGAGGGCGGTGTGAGTGCTGCTGCCATTAGACGGATTAGTGGATGTTCAGCACGTGAACTTTTAGCAGCAGGTTTTGATGCCAAAGCATTGAAAGAATCTGGTTTAGCCGCAAGTGATCTCATTGATGCCGGCATAAGCCCCTTAGATTTAAAAAATGCAGGCTTTGATACTAAAAGCTTATTAGATGCGGGATTATCACCTCAAGCTTTACGGGATATGGGTTATTCAGATAGTGATTTGTTAAAAGCTGGTATTTCAAAAACCACTCATTGCACCGCTGATAGTATACAACAAGCCAGAGCTTCAGGCATGAGTGCTTTGGCCATTCATCAAAAATATGGTTGTGATTTGGCTGATTTACTCAAAGCAGGACTGAAGTCTGATGAACTGTTAAAAGCTGGCTTTAAACCCAAAGACTTATTATCATCTGGAGTAAGTAGTGATGATTTGGCTAAAGCTGGGGTCCCGGTAGAAGAACTTTCTAAATTAGCTACTGAAGGATTTGATCGCAATGCAAATTTATCGCCAGATGCCTTGGCAAAATTAATTGCTGCTAATCAAGCGGCTTGCTCACCGGAAGCGATAACCAAAGCCAAATCCATGGGCATGAGTACCTCAGATATTCATCAAAAATTTGGTTGTGATGCACAGTCTTTATTGAAAGCCGGTTTTATTCCTTCTGATTTGGTTAAAGCCGGTTTTTCAACTGGTGAACTACAGAAAGCCGGTTTATCATCTGCTGATCTATTAAAGGCGGGTCTGTCTCCATCTGATTTGTTAGCAGCGGGACTTTCTACGCAAGATTTACTAGCGGCAGGTGTATCCCCTAAAGACTTGCTTCGGGCTGGCGTGAGTCCGGATGCTTTATTAAAAGCGGGTGTCTCTTCAAACGATATGATCAAAGGAGGTGTGTCTCCTAAGGATTTAAAAGCCTTGGGTGTCGATGCTAAAACCTTGATGGCAGCAGGTGTGAGTCCTAAGGATTTAAAAGATGTGGGCTTTACAGCAGATGATTTAAAAAATGCAGGTGTTGATGACGCAACTTTAAATAGCTTGGGTATGGGGGCTAAAATTGATCCATTTGCAAGTGTTGCCAATTTACCAACAACTCAAAATGTATTAGGAGGCCCCTTACTGGCGCCGGCCTCACAAGATACTCAAAGTTTAGATAAATTAAACACGATGCTTGAAGATCAAAAGAAAATGCAAGCCCAGCAACGCTTTCAGCAAAAAATTCAACAAAGAGCCGCAAGCTTGCAGTCATATGCAACTCAATTAATGGCCGGCTGGAAACTTTCACCGAATCAAAGTTATGTCGCAGGCGCTCCTAAATCTAAAGAAAAGGATGCCAGCGCAATGATGGCCATCACCGGAACACCATCAGATGTCAAATCAATGGCAGCTAAAGATATTTCAAAAGAGGCGAGTGGAGAGGTTTATATCAAGACAGGTGATATCATATTTGCAGTGATTGATACCGCCGTGAATACAGATGAACCTGGACCTATTTTGGCAACCATCACCAATGGTCCTTTAAGAAATGCCAAACTCATTGGTAGCTTTAATATGGGGTCAAATGCTGAAAAATTAACGATGACCTTTAATACTTTGTCCATACAAGGGATGAGTAAAACAATTGGAATCTCTGCCTATGCCATCGACCCTAATACAGGACGAACTGCTTTATCAAGTTCCACTGATCATCATTATGTAATGCGTTATGGTGCATTGTTTGCGTCAACATTTTTGGAAGGTTTTGGTAATGCCTTCCAATCAGCTGACACGCAAATCACTATTGGCGGTACTGGGGGTGAAACCAATACTACGGTACAAAACGGTATTAATCGTTCTTTGACTGATAATGCTGTAATTGGTTTGGCAACCTTAGGTAAAGGCTGGGGGCAACAAGCTCAAAAAAATATGAATGTTCCCACGACGATTCAGGTCTATTCTGGCACTCCTATTGGCGTGTTATTTTTACAAGATGTGACCCTTGAAAATCAAAAAGGATAAACATGAGTGATAATAAAAATTTTGAAGAAGAGTATCAATATGTTGAAGAACCTGAATTTGAGCCGATTGATGTTGAAGTAGAACCCGAGGTTCAGGCATCAGAGACAGCTGACAAGACTAAATATAATAGCAATTATGCTGAAAAAATATCTTCCATGATTCGAGAACCATCGATTAAAAGAAATGCTTTAATTGCGGTTTTGGCATTATTTTTCATTTTAACTTTATTAAAATGTGCTGGACGACCTGCCATTCAACATGATTCGATGACTCCTCAACCCATTGCAGAAAAGAAACTATCTCAATTTCAAGCGAATGTCGCTCCTATCTCAACACAAGATAATCAGCTGCAAAATCTCTTGGAAATGCAAAAAAATATGCAAAATAATTTGGCAACAATGAATGAAAAAATGAATCAATTGAATGCGCAATTGAATAGTTTAAACGCCAATAATCAGATGCTTCAGCAGCAGCTGGGACAAATGGTCTCTAAGTTGCAAAGCATGCAACAGTCTATGGTTGAAGCTGTTGCTGCGGCTAAAGCACGACCCCAAATTAAAAAAACAATACGATCTTCTGAGCATGGTTATCGTCCAGTGATGCCAAAAATTCATTATTATGTTCAAGCGATTATTCCTGGACGCGCATGGCTAGTGAGTTCTCAGGGTAAAACTATCACCTTGCGTGTCGGATCATCTTTAGCAGGTTATGGTATCGTGAAAGCAATTGATGCTCAGCAAGGTCGAGTATTGATGTCAACAGGAAAAATCTTTGTTTTTAATCCAGCCGATTAATAGAAGGGGGCATGATGGATGATTATGTCAATATATTTCAAAATCTTAAACCCTCTCTGGTTCAGGTTCAAAGATTAATCACGGCCGTTGCTTATGTCATGGGGGTGAATTATTTGATAAAAGGTGTGATGGCTCTCAAACATGCTGGGGAACAACGTTCTCATATGTCACAACAACATTCCATGAAAGAACCGGTACTGTATTTAATGGTTGGTGCGATGTTATTATATTTGCCATCTGCGATATCCGTTTTTTTAACCAGTTTGTTCGGCTCCGATGATATTTTACAATATAATCAGCTTAAAAGTTCAAATCCTTTGATTAATACCATGCTCGGATCAGCTGGTGTTTTTGGGGAAGATATGATCTTGTTTGTACAGATTATTGGCCTGATTGCTTTTGTTCGGGGATGGATGTTGATTGCAAAGGGTGCAACCCAAGGTGGCCATCAACAAGGCGGAATGGGCAAAGGGCTGATGCATCTTGTGGGCGGAATTTTGGCCATTAATATTGTACAAACATTGAATGTGATTAATAATACCCTATTTGGCGCTTGATTTTTGATTAAATTTGTAGCATAATTGCGATTTTAGAATCATGTTGGTGATATAAGATGTATTTTTTTATGATGTTGTTTTGTCTACTGCCTGTTACTCTTTTTGCAGAAACACCGAGTTTAGGAACCCTTGCTGAAAATATAACTCAGAGCTTTGAGTCCATTACTAAATTATTGACAGCAGGTGCGTATGTTGGGGGCATTACCTTTTTTATTGTGGCAATTTTTCAATTTAAACAATACAAAGAAAATCCCAGTCAGGTTCCCTTAAGTAAGCCGATGATGATTTTGGCGATGTCTTCTGCTTTAATTTTTCTACCAGAGTTTGTCAATTCTGTGAGTGTTACTATTTTTGGTCAAAATGGTGCTGTTGCAAATCCAGCTGGATTTTTACCGGGTGTCTACTGAGAAAGAGGTTTGCATCAGTAAACCCTTTCTGTTTTTTCTATTTTTCTGATAAGAGCATCTCTCAATCAGATGGTCCTCATGTGTTTATTATGCCCCCTCCTGTTCATTATTGATGATGGACTGAAGATCTCACTTTTAAATCTGAAGGTGACTTGATATTTCTTTTGAGCGTACCGTATAATGAATTTAGCTTTAAAGTTAATTCGAGGGGCTTACCATCAGGAACGGTCCTAATGGTATTATGTCTTGTTTAAAATGGAGAGATCATGCAATTTCAAACAATAAAAAAAATGGCTGTTTTTCTAGGATTGATATTCTTGTCTACTTGGGTAGCTGCACAGGGAGCCACTATTGGTACATTAGCAAAAAACGTAATTGGTTCTCTAGATCCTTTAACAAAACTATTAACAGCAGGCGCTTATGTCGGTGGAGTGACCTTTTTTATCGTAGCAGTATTTCAGTTTAAACAACATAAAGAAAATCCTCAGCAGGTTCCTTTAAGTAAACCTATGATGATTTTGGCGATGTCTTCAGCCTTAATTTTCCTACCTTCATTTATTAGTTCTGTGTCTACAACCATTTTTGGTTCTTCTGGAACAGCAGGTAGTGCATCAGGATTTAACCCATCCTAAATGGCTTGAATACGAAGCCTGTTATATTTTGCTATATAACAGGTTTTTTTTTGGATTGACAAAAGGCTCATATACAGTGAAACTCAAAGTAAGAATACTTTAAAATAATGAACATGACTGAACTTGTGACAGTACAACATCCCGAATTAATATTGAGAGCATCTGCGGATGCTTGGCGTTTGTTTTCAGCACGTAAGTCTGATGGTCAGTTTAAAACATTTGAACAGAAGGTCTTGGAGCGAGATCAATACACTTGTCATTTTTGTGGATTTCAAGCTAAAGTCTTCCAAGAGATTGTTAATCTTGATGGAAATTTCCGCAATAATAAAATCAGCAATCTGGTCACAGCTTGTGTGTTTTGCACCCAATGTTTTTTCTTAGAGTCTATCGGTCTTGGTGGCTTTGGTGGCGGCATTTTAGTTTATTTACCGGAATTGACTCAAGCAGAAGTGAATAGTATTTGTCATGTTCTTTTTTGCGCGATTACTAATAATTCAGCTTATAAAAATACAGCACAAAATATTTATCTTAATTTTAAATTGCGTTCATCGATGGTTGATAACAAATTTGGAGAAGGAGCCTCTGAGCCTGCACATTTTGGACATTTACTGATAGATGCAGCGCATGTGGGGCAAGAAAAATTATTAAAAATAACAGAGGGTTTACGCCTTTTACCATCTAGAGCTCGATTCAGAACACAAATTGAAACTTGGGCATCAGGTGCAATTTTAGAGATGAATTCTTAAAACAGACCAATATTGAGGAGTCATGCATGTCAAAATGGGCTGAAAATTTTTTTGATGGCGTTGATACATTTCTCGCTTGGTTGAGTAGTTTTTTAAAGCAATATGCGCTTAATTATTGCGATTTAGAAACAGCCGATAGTGAAACAGTTTTAGTCAATCACGATGGTACTTTAGTCTCTATTTTAGAAATCCAGGGAATTACTGACTTAATAGGGCAAAATGAGTTTAATGATCTCATTTCCGGACTAGAGAATGCTTTACATGGGGCCATGGGGCGACCCGGTTATGCCGTTCAGATTTATTTCAGTTATGAAAAAGAAAATATTAAGCAATATATTGAAAATAATTTTAAAAATGCGCAAGCAACCGCGCAACGTCTTGAATTAGACCTTCATGATTTGTTTAAAGAACGTATAGAAATCTTATCCCGATATTGTGGTTTGGAAAAATGTTATGTTGTTTTGTTCACCAGACCATTTAGTTTGCCCAATGAACAATTAGATATGGCTGCTAAAGAAAAAATTAATTTATTAAAAGAAACAAAAACCCCCGGTTTTATTCGTTCACAAAATATTTTTGCTGCCTATCCAGAAATGCGAAATAATCATGATGCCTATGTTCAAGCGTTTCTGACTGATTTAGCTGAATTAAAGGTGGTTGCAAAACTATTAACGGTACATGATGCAGTTCATTGTATTCGTCAAAGTATTGATCCTGATTTTACAAGTCATGACTGGCGAGCCTGTTTACCTGGCGATACGCTATCTGCACGTGAGCTACAGGATTTTGAAGGGGATATCTCTGATGTATTTTGGCCTAATTTATCTAAACAAATCATTCCACGAGATGGCGAAATCTATGATCGTCGTACGGTAAAAGTCGGTGATAGGATTTATTCTTCTATTTATATTGATTTATTTCCGAAAGATGTAAAACCGTTCATGATGTTTTTTTCAAGGGTGTTACCCTCACATATTCCATGGCGCATGAGTTTTCTAATGGAAAGTGAGGGTTTGGCAACCTTAAAATTCAAAGGGATCTTGAGTGCGGTGCTGGCCTTTTCTTCAACGCAAAATAAACTCATTAGTGACTCTGTGAATTTATTGAATTACTTGAATTTAAGTACAGATGAAACATTGGTGCGTCTGCGAGTGGTGGTTTCTACTTATGCGCCTGAAAAAGAGTTGAGTTTATTAAGAAGAAGAACCTCTGAACTGGTGAAAGCTATTCAAGGTTGGGGAACCATGGATGTATCAGAAGTTTGTGGTGATCCTTTTGCTGGATTTATTAGCACAAGCCTTGCAACTACTTTAAATAGCCCTGCAGTGCCAACGGTAGGCCCCTTATCCCAAATTCTTAAAATGATGCCATGGACGCGTCCTGCGTCACCTTGGGAATCGGGGGCGCTATTATTTCGAACACCTGATGGTAAACCTTGGCCTTTTCAGCCTGGCTCGACTTTACAAACCACTTGGATTGATTTAGTTTATGCAAGACCGGGTTCGGGTAAATCTGTTCTCGCCAATGCTCAAAACTTGGGTTTATGTTTACTTGCCGGGATCCCTCGATTACCTAGAATTTCTATTATCGATATTGGGCCTTCAAGCAGCGGACTTATTTCTTTATTGAAAGAAGCTCTCCCTCCTCATAAAAGACATTTAGCTGCGCATTTTCGTTTACAAATGTTACCCGAATATGCCATTAATCCTTTTGATACTCAGTTGGGTTTTCGTTTTCCAACCGCACTTGAACGAGCTTTTTTACTTAATTTTTTGACTTTGTTGGCCACACCCATTGGCGCTCCCAAATCCTATGATGGCATGACTGATCTGGTGGGAATGGTCATTGATGAAATGTATAGAAATTTTTCTGATGAGTTTAAGGCGACCCCATATTCACCTGGCGTGGATTTGGTTTTGGATTCTATATTAGAAGAAATTGGTTTTATTAAAGATGCGAAATCAACGTGGTGGGAAATTACAGATGTTTTATTTTCCGCAGGCCTTGAACATGAGGCAGGTCTTGCTCAACGTTATGCTATGCCATTGTTATCAGATGCAGTGTCGGTTTGTCGAAGTCCGGCTATTGAAGATTTGTATGGGAAAATTACGACACCAACAGGGGAAACATTATTAAATGCTTTCTCCCGCATGATTTCTTCGGTTGTCAGAGAATACCCTATTTTATCGAGAATCACCGCATTTGATTTAGGCGAAAGTCGAGTTGTTGCTCTGGATTTAGATGAAGTTGCCAAGACGGGTGGTGATGCAGCAGATAGACAAACAGCTGTGATGTATATGTTGGCGCGTTATATTTTGGCAAGACATTATTATTTAACAGAGGATGTATTAGGGCAGTGTCCTGAACAGTACCTCAGTTACCATCGAGAACGCATACGTGAAATTCGTGAAGATCCCAAACGGATTGTTTATGATGAATTTCATCGCACTTCTAAATCTCAAGCGGTACGTGATCAGGTCTTGGTGGATATGCGCGAGGGTCGTAAATGGAATGTGCAAATTTCTTTATTGTCACAAGCAATAGAAGATTTTGACTCCATCATGATCGATTTTGCGACAGCCATTTATATTATGGATGCCGGTCCAACGCAAGCTATTGAAAAAACAACAAAAATCTTTGGTTTAAATGAAACAGCTAAAATGGCATTGAAAAATCGAGTGCATGGTCCGCGTGCGGGGGGAGGCACCTTTTTGGTACAATATTCAACCAAGGCTGGATTGAATGTACAATTATTAACCTTAACCTTGGGTCCTATTGAGCTTTGGGCTTTTAGCACAACCTCAGAAGATGTGATCATTCGCAATCATTTGTATCGCCATCTTGGTCCCATGGAGGCGCGACGCTATTTGGCCATCTTATTTCCTGGTGGAACAGCTACTAAGGAACTAGCCAAGCGATTTGAAGTGATTGCAGAAGAAAAAGGTTTGATTAAAGAAGAACAAAAAGAAAGTGTATTGATGAAGTTAGTCAATGATATTTTGGCATCTTATACCAAAGATCCCAATAAGAACGTATTGGCATTGGGTGTGTCGTGAGGTCTGATGAAAGTTAAAAATCGTTATATATGTCAAGAATGTGGTGCTATATCTACTCAATGGAGCGGGCAATGTCATCATTGTTCCGTCTGGAATACTTTAATTGCGGAAACTGTTTCGAAAAAATCTGAAAAGTTTCATTATGCGCAGGCACAATCTGATATTACGCCGCTTCACGCCGTTGCCATGCAGGAAAACCCAAGATTCCATACCGGATTTGAGGAGCTTAATCGCGTATTAGGTGGTGGTTTGGTAGTCGGTTCTGTTGTTTTGATTGGGGGTGATCCGGGGATTGGAAAATCAACTTTATTGTTGCAAACAGTTGCTAATTTAGCGAAAAACCATAAAGTTTTGTATGTCTCAGGTGAAGAGTCCTTGAGTCAAATTGCACTTCGTGCGCAGCGTATGAGTCTCAATGTGCCGGATTTACATTTACTGGCAGAAACGCAAGTTGAAGCTATTGTTCATCAATCTTCAAAATATCAACCCGATGTTATGGTCATTGATTCTATTCAAACGATGTATACGGATATGCAATCAGGTTCTCCGGGAGGCGTATCTCAGTTACGGGAGGCTACTGCGCAATTGGTACGATATGCCAAATCGTCTAATACCACTATTTTTTTGGTAGGTCACGTGACCAAAGAAGGGGCTTTAGCAGGACCACGTGTTTTAGAGCATATGGTCGATGCAGTTTTGTATTTTGAGGGGCAACAGGACAGTCGCTTTCGAATCATACGTGCCATTAAGAATCGCTTTGGGGCGGTCAATGAGTTGGGTGTTTTTGCGATGACTGAAAAAGGACTTCGAGAAGTTAGCAACCCCTCGGCTATCTTTTTATCAGGATTGGAAACGCCCATGCCTGGCTCTGCAATCATGGCCACCTGGGAAGGGTCGCGTCCATTACTGGTTGAAATTCAAGCCTTAGTGGATGAAAGTTATGGTCAACAACCCAGACGAATCACCGCAGGTTTGGAAAATAATCGTCTAGCAATTCTTTTAGCAGTTTTGCATCGGCATGCCGGTATTGCAACTTTTGGTCAAGATATTTTTGTTAATGTTGCCGGTGGCGTGAAGGTTACAGAAACTGCGGCCGATCTGGCATTACTGGCGGCGGTTATCTCCAGTTTAAAAAATCAATCCAATGGTACTCAAACCCTTATTTTTGGTGAAGTCGGTTTGGGAGGGGAGATAAGACCGGTTCAAGCAGGCCTAGAACGTATCAAAGAGGCACAAAAACATGGTTTTAAACGAGCGATTGTTCCGGCTGCTAATTTAACAAAAACCAAAGGACTCGATATGGAAATTTTCCCTATCAAACATGTTAACGAGTTAGCCCAGGTATTGTTTTAGTATTTTTCTCGGCAAAGTAATTAATCATTTACTCGGTGGATGGGATATTCATATCATTGGTATTCATGAGTTTCCAGGTTGGCGGAAACACCTCATGGATATTGGCTTTAATTATGATTCCAGAGTTTCGGCTATTCACCGGGGTGAAATTAAAAAATGCGGTGAAGTGCTTGTGAAGACTATTTTGAATTGGCTGGTGAATCGTTTATAAAAAATAACCAATTGATTATAAATTGTTTTATTGAAAATAAAAATTAGGTTCACCACAGACTTCACCAACCATTTCAGCACTGGTTGTGAATGAATACAATAGACCTCTTTCGAATCCCTCATTACGCCAACTCCATGTTATAAATTGCTGCAATTAAATTAAATCTTAAGCCAAATCGCTTTCGTCTGTTTCTGTATCGATTTGCAATGATTTTAAATCTCTTGAGCATGCCAATTACATTTTCATTAACTTCTGACGGTTGTTCGCTTGATAACAACTGATTTTTACGCTTATCTTCTTTTGTTAAGGGATTTTTCTTTGGTAATTCAGCATTGGCATGCAATTTGTTTATACCCTGATAACCAGTATCCGTAAGTGTTTTAATTTCAGGCAATAGTTTCACTCCTAATTCCTTGACTAATCTAAAATCATGACGCTTGCCATTGGTGAAAGTTGTACAAATAACTGCTTTGCTTTTCTTATCCATAATTAGCTGAGTTTTTAACGTATGTCTTTTCTTTTTTCCTGAATAGAACCTTTTTTGTCTTTTTTTGGGCGCTCTATCGGGCTTTCTGTAGCATCAATTAGAACCAATTCATATTCCATATCACTTTTTAAAAGCGCCTTACGACCAGGCAAAGAAAAATCAGGGTGTTTTATCAGCGTATCCTCTACCCACTTAATCGTTTTATAAGCACTGCTTTCACTGACGCCATAACTTTGACTCGTATGAAAATAAGTGCGGTATTCACGAATATATTCCAGAGCCATTAATAGTTGATCCTCGATACATAGTTTATTCTTGCGACCGCCTTGGGATTTTTTCTTAATGTCCGCCTCTTTTAAAATGCTTATCATTTTCTCAAACGTACTGTGTTTTACGCCAGTAAGTCGACGGAATTTTTCGTCTTCTAATCCTTGAATTTGTGGGTATTTCATTACAGCTCCTTATGTTGGAGCTTTTTTAACAGAAAATTGATTAATTTGCTAGTTTCGAAAGAGGTCTAATATTATTGATAGTTGGAGTATTCCTCAACTTGGATAATAATTTAACCGTCCCGATAGCTATGCCATCTCTTTGAGAGAGGTTTTGAGTTGATAGAGAAGATGATGCGCTTGAATCGGTGTGAGATGGTCTAGATCTATTTGCTCAAGTTGCTGAATGATTTTTATATGGTTAGGATGCGTTGGTGATGGTTTTTCAATGATGCGAACCGGTGTTTGCCGATGGAGTGCGTCCAGTTTTAGTTTGGCTTCATCCAAGACCTCTTTAGGAAATCCCGCACGCGAGGCAACCTCCAATCCATAGCTTTCAGTAATCGCACCTTCTTTGATTTGATAAAGAAAATAGACCTCTTTGCCTTGGGTGGTTACTTCCATATGCATATTTTTGATCATGGGAAAATCATTTTCTAGTTCTGTTAGCTCAAAATAATGTGTGGAAAATAAACTGTAACACTTGATATGTTGTGCCAAATAAGTGGCGCAGGCATGAGCTAGGGCGATACCATCATGGGTACTGGTCCCTCGTCCAATTTCGTCAATCAGCACAAGACTTTGCGCACTGGCATTTTTTAAAATGCCAGACATCTCGGTCATTTCGACCATAAAAGTGGATTGACCTTTAGCCAATTGATCATTGGCTCCAATGCGGGTGAAAATCTGATCGATAGGTCCAATTTTAGCTGATTGTGCCGGTACGTAGGAGCCCATATGGGCTAGTATCACAATTAAGGCATTTTGTCGCATAAAGGTTGATTTACCGCCCATGTTGGGGCCAGTAATCAACCAGAGATAATGTTGTTTGTCATGTAAAAATAAATCATTTGAGACGAATTGGTGGGGAGTATGGGCCGCAACGATGGGATGTTTGCCTGCGGTAATATCTAAAATATTATCTTGAACGAGTATCGGACGTTTCCATCGTAAATGTGTTGCTCTTTCAGCCAGCGTGCTTAAGACATCTAGGGTTGCTATGACTTGGGCGATTTGTCGCAGTTCATCACTGGATTGACCGATGATATCCAAAAGATTATCAAACAATTGTTTTTCTTTTTGCAAAGCCTTGGTATCGGCACTCATGAGTTTGGCTTCAAATTGAGAAAGTTCTTCCGTGACAAAACGTTCAATATTTTTTAAGGTTTGTTTACGCTGAAATTGAGATGGTAATTTATCGGATTGACTACGAGGGACTTCAAAAAAATAGCCCTGAATTTTGTTAAAACCCAAACGCAAGGTGTTAATACCGGATAACGCTTGCGCATTTTTTTCTATCGACATGAGATGTTCATGTGCATCCGTTTGAATACTTCTTAATTCATCTAATTCAGGATCATACTCATTTGCAATAACACCACCATCACGGAGCCATACAGGTGGCTCTGGAACAATTGCTTTTTGTAAAAGTGTTTTGAGTTCAGACAATAAGGGAAAGTTTTCCAGACATTCAGCCAATAATCCCAAAGGTTTTTGATCTTGAAAAAGAGCTTGAATATGAGGTAGATATTCTAAAGTTTGTTTAAGCTGAATCAGTTCTCGAGGCTTGGTTGTTTTAAGATTAATACGGGTTGTGATGCGTTCTATATCATAAAGTTTTGTTAAATACTCACGAATTTGAGAAAAGCCTTGTTGCGTAAAAAATTCAATAGCGTCAAAGCGTGCTTCAATGCGAAGATGATCTCTTAAAGGTTTGATTAACCAGCGTTTCAGTAAGCGACTCCCCAGCACAGTTTTAGTTTCATCGAGTAAGGAGAATAGAGTGAAATCAGTTTCACCTTGTTGATTTTTAATGAGTTCCAGGTGGGTTTGTGTGTGCGTATCCATTTGTAAAAATTGATGAGGGTTTTCCAATTGGAATTGAGTCAGTTGAGGAACTTGGGTTTTATAAGTTTCTTGCAGATAATAACAAAGCGCTCCCAGTGCTTTTTGGCAAGCACTATCAATGATGCCAAGCTTGAGTGTTGATTGAATATACTGGGGATTGAAAATGTCTTTAGGTTTGATGGTCGTCAGCAATCCTTCTAGGATGCTTGAGGAATATGAAAAATCTTCGGGTAGCAAAATTTCCTGAGCTTGGAGTTTTAATAATTCAGCTTCAAGCTTAGCCATGCTACCGACGAGCATGGCATAACTTTGACTATTGGTCACATCAACCCATGCTAGGGCAAAAGTATCCTCATGCGGGTATATGGTTGCAAGAATTTGGTCTTTTTTAGCATCCAGGAGATTTTCATCGGTAATGGTCCCTGGTGTGACGATACGAGTGACTTCTCGTCTCATGGGGCCTTTGGTCACTGTTCCATCATTGATTTGCTCACAAATGGCAACCGACTTCCCCTGTTTGATGATTTTTTCTAGATAATTATCCAGTGTGTGATAGGGAATCCCAGCCATGGGAATTGGTTCGCCTGCAGACTGACCACGATGGGTGAGGGTCAAATGTAATATTTTGGCAGCGGCCTTGGCATCATCAAAAAAAAGTTCATAAAAATCACCCATGCGATAAAATAAAAGCATTTGCGGATATTGAGCTTTAATTTCTAAATATTGTTGCATCATGGGGGTGTGTGTTGCAGTCATGAACAGTCTTTTGAATGATTAAAAAACAGATTCTAGCAAACTTGTATCCGATTGAGAAATATTAGCTATTGCTTGTTGTAAAGATTTTGTTTTTAAAAGCGTTTCTTCAAACTCCTCGTGGGGATTGGATAAAGCAATAATAGCGCCGCCCATGCCTATTTGTGTCAAATGAGGGGTTACGGTTGCTGTGCGAATGACAATATTTAAATCAACGGCCCCATTAAGTGAAAGATAACCCAATGCGCCTGAATAGATACCTCGATAAGAGGTTTCTAGTTTCTCGATGATTTCAACTGTTCGAATTTTAGGTGCACCGGTCATTGAGCCGCCTGGAAACAAGGCTTTCAAACAATCGATGGCATCTAATTGTGGTTTGAGTGTGCCGGTGATGGTACTTACCAGTTGATGAACGGTCTGATAAGACTCTACTTGCATGAGTTTTGGGACTTTGACACTACCCATTTCACAGATTTTGCTTAAATCATTTCGAAGCAAATCGACAATCATTAAATTTTCTGCACGAAATTTGAGGTCATTTTGTAATTGTTTGCGATACATTTGGTCTTGAACAGGTGTTTTGCCTCGAGGCATGGTGCCTTTGATGGGCTTGGTTTCTATTTTTCCATTTTGATCTATTTTTAGAAAACGTTCCATCGAGGAACAGGCCAATTCAAGTTCAGCAAAGCGCAAATAAGCGCTGTAGGGTGCTTTTTGAGTGCAACGCATCTGTTGGTATAAATCAAGGCCTGAGACTTTTGAGTTATAATTTAAGCGATTGGTTAAACATATTTCATAACTTTCACCATTTCGAATATATTTCAGGCATTTTTCAATTTTTTTCTGATAGGTCGATGCATCTTGAGCCAATGTGGGTTTTGAAATCAATTCTTTCTTAGGGGGGGGGGGAACGTTAGTTTTAAAATCAAACCAGATGGGCATGATGGTATTTTGATAGTAGGGTAAAAGTGTGAGTTGATAACAACTTTGCTCTAGATGATCAAATACTATGGCTCTATCTAAAAATAAAAATTGTGCATCAGGATGAGCAGAGTGATGCCGCGCTTGCATATTGAGGGTTTCTTGATAGAGCTCATAACCGAAATACCCCACAAAACCACAAGCAAACTCAAAAGGTAGGCTTGTTTTTTCAATCTCATAATGACAAAGCTCATGTTTTAAGTAATCAAAAATACTTTGTTGAATGGTTTCTTGAGTCTCACCCTGGGTACGTATAATCGTTTTTGTATGCATGTCATACTGAATATGATAACTCATGGGACCATTTAAAGCCCCCCATATCGAAAAACGAGAATAGTCGGATATTAAAAGACTGGAATCTAACCAAATCAAGTGCTGGTGCTCTTGAAACTGTTGAATCCAAGTGTCTGCTTTATGATGATTTTCAACTGGAATGCGTTGGATATCCAGTTTGTATTGATAACCGCGTTTGGAAGATGCCAAGGTGGGTGACGCAAGCTTTCTTTTTTTGGGGCGTGTTAAATCATGAAAATTTTTTAAGACTTGTAAACCATACTCACTGCAAATCGATTCGGGATGATATTGCAAGCCCCAAATGGGGCGTGTGCGATGTTTGACAGCCATGATAAGTCCATCTTTGGTGTGAGCAATGGCTTTTAAACAATCAGGTATCGGGGTGTTTGCAATCAAGGAATGATAGCGAACCGCTTGAAAAGAAGAGGGAATGTTTGCAAAAAGTAGATCGTTTTGATGAATGATTTTAGAAAGTTGACCATGTATAGGTTCTGGCGCATGAACTACCTGACCACCAAAATGATGAATAATACCTTGATGACCCAAACAAATACCTAAAATGGGGACATTAATGTGTTCTATTAATGATGCACAAACACCAAAATCTTTTATATTAGCGGGATGCCCAGGACCTGGAGAGAGGACAATATTATCAAAATCCATTTGTAGGATGTCCATAAGGGTAAATTGATCATTTTGAATGACAATCGGCTCTTCGTCATTGATCACTCCAAACGCTTGATAAAGGTTATAAGTAAAAGAGTCATAATTATCAATGATCAAAGTTTTCATAGATTTATCTGTTTGAGTTTGGATTTCATATCCATGTATAACTTTAGGCAATATAATGCCTATTGCTCTATATTAAAGCAAGAAAAATATCATCATAATATTTTCATTTAAGGTGTAATGTTATCGTGACTCATCATTCGATGGTAAGCCCTAAAGTAGGAAACGGGGGGTAACGATAGCAAATCCATCAGCTTTTCCATGTAGACGCATGCATAACGTTCCGCCTGGAATGCAAAAAAAGTTTCCTCTGCACCCGCTCGAAAAATTTTACCCCATTTTTTATTGAAGAATTGATCTTGGTCTAAAATCAAATGGGTGAGCGTTTTATCAATTTCATGTAATTCTTTTTGAATATGCTCTAAGTTTTTTTGATGTAAGTCTGGATCTTTTTTTCCATTGGTGAGTTCCCAAGCATATTGAGTTTCTAAATTTTGTTTGGTTTTCATGCGTTCAATGATTTCAAATTCAATTGGTTGAGCTTGTTGTTGGCGTTTGATTTCATCACCGAGTTCTTCAACGACCAGAGCTGTGCGCCAGTTACAATCCTTTTTCAAGCGAACGATATCGCCATAGATATGATCGCCAATATAAAGAATCTCATCGCCTTCAATTTTAAGAAATTCAGTGAGTGATTTGGCATTGCCGCCTTGATAGATTCCTGGCGTAAATGCTCTATCCAGATTAGTCATATAGCCGGTTTTCGGATCGACTTTTAAAAATCGGAGGTTGTCATAGAAAAATCTTGGTTTATTGGTAAGGGTGATGATGTAGGGGAATAAATCCTGAAGGGTTTCACCTTTGTCTAAGAAAGGTTCGATGGTGATATTGAGTAATTGACGGGTATAATGGTAATCCGAATTGGTTAAGATAAAAAATTGTTTACCATGTTGTCTGAAACGTCGAATACCTTGCACAATCTCGGGGGAGATTTGAATAAAATCTTGATGATGAGCAATGATATGCTTTTTCATATCGCCTTGAGCATGTACATAATCCACTGCATTTAGTACATCCTGGGCAATTTGCTTATAGGATGGGAATTGATCGGGTTGCGCATCTTTACAATCAACCAGTTGAGAAAATAAAACGCATAAAGAAATAGAAAAAGCCGTGTCGACTGCCATGTAATTCGAATCATTTAAATCTACATAAGTGCTACGATAAAACTTAGTTTGAGCTTCATGGTTCATTAAATGGGTGCCATGGCGACATTTCTTGATTAATCCATATCGACTAAGTTTTAAGATATTCCCGTTTTGACTATCAATGACCAAACCGCGAATTGCCGCATCATAATTAAATTCTAAATGTTCAATTGATTGGGGATAATTGGCATTTTCAATCAATGCACGAATACTATATTCATAAACCAGACGTTCAAAATTTTCAGAATGATAGCGTACCAAAGTATGGTCCATATCCAATCCAATCATTTTAATTTTTTTAAGGTTTAATGTGCGGTTACAGAATATAGGATAATTCATTAAAAATTCCATTTTTTCAAAAATCATATATTGCCGATACTTATGAAAAATAGCAATGGTTGGTGAATAATGAGGAAGGTTTTTTTAGCAAATGATTTTTTTTGCATTAATTGCTTAATTATTGACATAAAATAAGTGATAATGTAACCATTCACCACAATCCGCCCCTTCGGATCGGCTCGTAGTGATGAAACTGCTACAGCATTAGATTGTTGTTACTTTTCAGTAAAGAATACGGCAGGTAGTTTCCCATCAAACAAAGTTTTTAAAGCCTCCGTTGGCGTGACTCCATGTTTTTGAGCGGTAAGCAAATAACTTCGAACACGACAAAATATTTTAGCGCCATCCAGCGATTTAAAACACCCTGATATTTTCTGTTGTACTTTCGTCATTCTGATGTCATTTTCGCCCCTATTATTTGTAAAAGGTACGTCAGTTTCGACCATAAAGCGGAGAACATCATTTTCAAAATCACGGAGCCGCTCCAATAGATTACGCTCTTTTGATTTTTTCTCCCTGCCTCGTTTTTTGCTCTGTTCTGGTTCGGGTTGTGGCAAGGGCATTTCAACGTCACCCGTCTGTATAATTTGACGGAAATGCATTCGATACGCATCAGCTGTAGCACTATCTACGCAGTTTTTTTCTGTTTTATTCACAGCCTCATTAATTTCAAGCAACAGGTCTTGCATGGACTTAGCCCAGGTGTGTTGCGCATGATTATCAATAACCCATTGAAGCTCTCTAAGGTGATGAGCATTACATAAACCATGCTGGCAGTGTTGATAGGTATAGTATGGTTTCCAATGGTCATGAATCAGTGTGCCGCGGAAGTGAGGTAAAATACCAATCTCATTCATGGCATCGCCGCCACGTTTTTGATGTGGATAAAAATATGTCCACCGCTCATTTGATGCGTTGTGCAACCAAATACGCTTACCATTTACATTGATGCCTGTTTCATCTGCATGAACTAACGCTGCTTCTATTAATTTTTGCTTGGCTATTGCATCAAACCCTTCTAATAGATCGTAGGCTTCCTGATTAAAATTAAACAGGCTACCAACACTAATCGGTATGGATGCTTCGTTAATAAAGTAATCGGCTACGCGCTCATAAGGGATCAATTGAAATTGTGATAAATATACTGCGTGCGCTTTAATGGATTGACCATATTGAATCGGTCGAGATACTCCTTTTGGAAAAGCAGCAACATAGCGTTTACCCGTCGCGTCTTCCAGTATTTGCGCTCGATACTCTGTAACAATGCGCGAGATTTCAATATCAATCACTTGGCGTGATTCAAAGCCAACTTCAGTGTAATCACCTTTCGGTAGACGTCGCTTATCAAGTTTGATTGGGATAATCGTATCGGGGTTATCAACAGACTCTAAATTTTTTCCTACACGACCAGGTTGGCCTCCTGGTTTGTTATTGCCTTTGTTACCTCCTGTTTTTTTCTTCCGATTTGGATCAGTCGATGGTGGCTTGCTACTGTTTTGACTGTTTAACCCCAACTTTCCAGCTAATAGCGTGATAATCATTAACAGCATTTCAAACATAGCCCGTAATGCAGGCGAGATCTTTTTGTCTGCCTCAAGCAATTTGCGTGCGCTTTCTACTGTCTCAGTAATATTGATCTTATCTACTTTCACCGTGCCAACCTGTTAAATGACTGCAACAGAATAATAACACGCGTTTTAAAGGGCAAAATTTACTTCCTATGGTGCATTTTAAGCGACATAAAAATTTGAACTTCGGCGGAGGATTGCCGTGTGATTTTAAGATCAGGATTGATCTTAAATCAGCTTATATCGAGTGTCTGAAGTGATGGAACTGAGGACCATTGTTTTATCAAAAAAACACAAAAAACCTTGTCAAGAACTATTTTCACTTTTCTACAAAAAATTTCTTTCTACCTGTTTCATCACCGCAAACCGACCCGAAGAGGCGGATTGTGGTGAATGGTTACGTGATAATTTATAATATGACTTTAATTTTTGGGTTTTTCAAATGATGTTAAAAATATTAAATAAAATTTTAGGTGCAGTATTATTAACAGTTCTGGGAGCCCCTTTTATTGCGTTGTCAATAATATCAAGATTATTGAATTTTATTGATTTTCTCTATCAAGGCGAAATAAAAAAAGCTTTGTTGTCCATTGTAACTGCTCCACTTTATGCTTTATTGTTTTTATTGGTTGGATTAATCTTTGTTATCTCTGATGGTTGGGACAAAGGACTGGTCAATCATATTCTTGCTTTTCCAAAAAACATCCGTTCTTTTTTTGAAGAAAAATTATTCTTTGGAACACAGAAAAATCAATCTATAAAGGATCTTTTTATTGACTCTAGTGGAAATGGTTTAGACAAATTTGTTACTTCGGGTTTTTGGGGGTTATTAACCTTAAAATGGATATCATTGTGTTTCTCAAACGAGATCTTTCTTTCCCATAACATGTCGTTACCCATAAGTTTTAAAATCCGCTAATATACTGACTTTTTTGAT
>CAZNFJ010000014.1:9887-43413 GCA_964572685.1 uncultured Legionellaceae bacterium | reverse complement strand
AATAAATCATAATTGTCATGATTTTACTTAAAATCATCGACAACGCAATATAACTGCAGTAAATTATCCATAAAGGTCCTTTTGTAATCATAATTTGACTAAAACTGAGAATTTCAGCCAAATTAGATCACAAAAAGAACCCTTATTTCAATATCTTATACTCTTTTTGAATATCGAACTCACGTTAACCAATAAACATTGTGATCAATGATTTGATGATGTTCATTTTGTAAGATGAGCTCCGGAAAATACACCCGCGTACTCATTTCAGGTAAATCCAATGGCTGTAAATTGGCAGCCATGCTTGCATCCTACTCATATCCTTTAAGGATTTTTGAGTTCGTATCCAGATACGCGCTATTACTTTTAAATCTTGGAGGTCATGTTGTGTTGCATTACTCAAATAAAGGCTCTGATTGGCATAATTATACAAGACATGCACCGGTTGATTGGCTTTTTTCGCTGAAAAGTAAGCGCCACCGGGCACCAAATAATAATCATACAATTGCCAGAAAAACTTCGGCCATGCAGCATTGAGCATCCACTGAAATACCCCTGTAGCAGACTCTTGGTTTAAGTTAGGATTCCTGATTGATAAGCACGGAAAGCTTCAAACATCGGACGTATACTTTCGTAATTCATGAGTTGTGATTTTTTTGCATAATCTTCAAGATTTTTTGCTTCCCCATATCTTAAAGCCATGGCCTCATCACCCCATGTGAGCGTCTGGAATTTAGGTTGGTTTCCTAAATGAAAAATCCATACGGGATTTGAATTGGGCCAATCGTTTTTAGAATTTCCCAATCGTTTTTGTAAACTCTCTAATGGAGGTACTTCAGAACCAGGCCCCGTCTCCAAATTAAACCCAAAGGCTCCACCGCTACCAACATTTGAAAACCAATAAACAGGCGCAACATAAATATAAGGACCTCGCATTTTCATGCCAGAAGGCTTCTTATTCAAATCAGAATCAGTCTCGGCTGCAGAAATCACTTAAGGCACACCCTTATTTTCCCTATCCATGAGCGCCATCAGGCGTTTTTCGAGTTGTGGTTTTGGTTTTAAATCACTTCCCAACATCCAAACAAACACACTAGGACTATTTCTTAACCAAATGATTTGATCTTTGTATGACTCCACAATCAAATCCTCATCTTTTGCTGTTAAATAACATCCATGAACAGAATCACATTCACTACTCTTACGCAATCCACGCAGTGGCCATTCCCATTGCCCACTCCAACCTATCATCATGAGAATCCCCTCTTTATCACAGGCCTCATATAGTGTTTTATCATTTCCCCACAAACCTTCTAGACGAATAGCATTTAAATTCATGTCTTTGACATAACGGATTTGAGATTTTGTGTGTCATTCAGTAACATTGAGTCTGTCCAGGCAGCGCCTCTAATGAGTAATTTTCGACCATTGATTATAAACCACGATAATAGCTCTATCACACCATCCATAATTGAATATAATTTAATCATAAAACAAAATTTTTTTTTGGTTCAAATGTATGGCGATGGTTGATATAATCAAAAAAATATTTTTTTAGAGAGCATCATGTTAAAAAAACAACTTCAAACTATTAATTGGCAAAAAGTCTTCTCACCGACGGTATATAAAAGAGCGCTTGCTTATTTTCACGATGATAAAGTAATGGATTGTAAGGTCACCCAGCTTGATGATAAGCAATTAAAACTCGTATCAGTGGTTAAAGGCTCTCATAACAACGATTACATCACCAATATTAGTTTTGAAATAAGTCCAACAAAAGGCATCCGTCTCAATGCTTTATGTGGATGCCCAGTTGGAGTCAACTGTAAGCATATTTTAGCGACCATCCTAGATTATTTATCTTCTACAGAGGAAGCCCCCTACCCTGAAAACGAATTTCCAGACTATCTCAACTCTTGGATGCATCGAGTGCAAAGAAGCCAAAAAGAAAGTAGCATCTCGCCATCCATCGACACTTCTCATGGCCTATACTTTTCCTTTAATAAAAAAATTAAAAGCCCCGCTGCACATATTGAAATTGAGCTTTTACTGATTCGTCATTTAAAAACCGGGGGGTTAGGTGCGTCAAAACGGTATAGTTTTACTGCCGCTACAGCTCAAACACATCTGGAGGAACAAGAAAAATTACTCATTGCCAATTTAGAAACTGGAAAAAAGCTATCCCGGGACTACACCATGGATGGCTATACACTCAAAACCGTTTTTGATGAAAATATTTTAACCAAATTATTGAACACGAATAAATGTTTTTGGAATAAAGATTTTAAACATCCACTTACGATGGGCTCCTCCATTCCTCTGCAATTAAAGTGGCATCGGCAAGCCAATGGTGATATAGAACTTCAAATTTTTTCCAACGACAGAAACTATCAATATTTCACCATCGATAAACTTTGGTATGTCGACTTAAATCTTCATCAAGTCGGCATGGTAGAGCATCATATCCCAAAACATGTTCTTCAAGAATTATTGCTCATGCCTCCTGTAAAAAATGCACATATTACTGCACTTCAAACATTTTTACAAAAAGAAAAACTGGACCAATATGTTCCAATGCCTGAAAAAATAGAAGAAAAAACACTTGATCATGTCATGCCCATTCCTTGCTTTAAAATATTTACTGAACAACATCAAATCAGGGAATATGGCTACAAAGAGACTATTGAAATGATCATGGGGGAACTTTGCTTTGATTACCAAGGTCACCTAATTCCATGGAATATGCGTGAATCAACCATACAAATCAAGGAAGAGCATCTTTTAACTCACATCACCAGAAACAGCGCCGCTGAGACAAAAGCGCGTGCTATCTTAGAGCAATTTAAAATCCCTCTCATGGACGAGATCTATAATTTGCCAAAACCTCAAAAAAAATATAGTCATTTTTATTCACTCGATTTTCAAGCTGATGTTCAGTTTGAAATCACTAAATACGTTGTCCCTAAGCTCATCCAATTAGGCTGGCGGATTGAATATGCAGAAAATTATCCTTACCACTTAATCGACAATCAGGAACACTGGTACAGTCAGATTCAAGAAGATACATCTCACGATTGGTTTAATCTAGAATTGGGGATTGAAATAAATGGTAATAAAGTCAATCTATTACCAATTCTTTATTCTTTTTTACAAAACCATAAACTTTCTGATTTAGATAATGAAGAAACTTTCTATCTCAAAATTTCAGACCATGAATTTATACCTTTCGAGTCTTCTCGATTAAAACCTATTATTGAAACTTTAATTCACCTGAACCAATTTAATCAATCTAAAGACAAGCAATTACAATTATCCAAATACCATGCTTCACGACTAATAGAATTAGAAGCCTCTTTAGGTTCGACTCAATTAAGATGGTTTGGTGGGGAAAAAATTCTTGATTTAGGACAACGACTATCTGAATTTAGGGGTATTGAACATATCACCCCGTCTGTTGGATTCACTGCTACATTACGCCCCTATCAACAAGATGGACTCAATTGGCTTCAGTTTTTGAGATCATATGAACTCGGAGGAATTCTTGCTGATGATATGGGACTTGGAAAAACCATTCAAGCGCTTGCCCATATTTGTAAAGAAAAAGAAGAGGGGCGGCTAAAAACACCTTGTCTTGTGATTGCCCCAACCAGTCTTATGTTTAATTGGCAGATGGAATCCAAAAAATTTGCACCTGATTTAAAAGTGCTGACCTTATATGGCAATGATAGAAAAAATCTTTTCAACGATATCATTCATCAAGATTTGATTTTAACCACCTATCCCTTAATTGTGAGAGATAAAGAGATATTATTACAACATCAATTTCATCTTTTAATCCTAGATGAAGCACAATGTATTAAAAACGCAAACACCTTAACTACCCAAATAGCCCTCCAACTTCAAGCAAAACATAGAATCTGTTTAACAGGAACACCCATGGAAAACCATTTAGGTGAACTTTGGTCACAGTTTCATTTTCTAATGCCAGGACTCCTTGGAGACATTAAATCTTTTAATAAACATTTCAGAAATCCCATTGAAAAAAATGGCGATGTTGAATGTCACCAACGATTACAAAAAATAATCAAGCCATTTATTTTAAGAAGAACCAAGGCGCTTGTCGCCAAAGAATTGCCTGAAAAAACTGAAATGATTCGTTATGTTGAACTTTCTGGAAAACAAAGAGACCTGTATGAAACCATTCGAATTTCCATGCAAGATAAAATTCAAGATGAAATTTCACGTCACGGGCTTGCAAAAAGTCATATTATCATTCTAGATGCTTTATTAAAGCTAAGACAAGTCTGCTGTGATCCACGTCTTGTAAAAAGCGCCAAACTTAGTAAAAAAATAGAGTCTGCAAAGCTTGATGAGTTGTCTGATCTGACACAAACGTTGATACAAGAAAATCGCCGCATTCTTATTTTTTCGCAATTTACCGAGATGCTCAAACTCATTGAAGATACTTTTCATGAAAAAAACATTGCCTACGTGAAATTAACTGGGCAAACGAAAAAAAGACAAGAAGTTGTTCAAGCTTTCCAGGAAGGTGATGTTCCGGTATTTTTAATCAGTTTAAAAGCAGGTGGTGTGGGACTTAATCTGACTGCCGCTGATACCGTCATTCACTATGATCCTTGGTGGAATCCTGCTGCTGAAAATCAGGCAACTGATAGAGCTTATCGTATCGGTCAAAATAAACAAGTCATGGTTTACAAGCTTGTTGCCAAAGATACCATTGAAGATAAAATTCTTTTGATGCAGGAGCGAAAAAATCAACTTATTCAAGGTGTTTTAGAACATCAAACCAATGCTAAATTTGGCATTTCTGAAAGTGAAATCAAAGATTTATTTGCACAGATTTAATTTTGCGCCTTTACGGCGCAAAAATATCTTCTTGGTTAAGTCCTTGCTTCTCTAGAAGACCTCTTAGTGTTTTTAAGGCTTCAATTTGAATTTGTCGAACACGCTCACGTGTGAGATTAATTTCTTTACCGATCTCTTCTAAAGTGGATTTTTCAAAGCCTCTTAAGCCAAATCGACGAGATAATACTTCTTGTTGGTTTTCTGTTAAATGGTCAAGGAATAAATCCAATTGTTCATGTAAACTTGCATCCGTTAAAATATCAGCAGGATTTGCGGACTTTTCATCTGCCAGTGTATCTAGCAAGGATTTGCCTTCCTCAAAACCGATAGGTGAGTCCATAGAAGACATCTTTTCATTTAACCCAAGCATTTTTTCCACATCTTCAATCGGAACATCAAGCATTTGTGCAATTTCGTCAGGACTGGGTTCGTGATCTAATTTCTGCGTTAATTGACGTGCCGCGCGAAGATAAACATTGAGCTCTTTAACCACATGGATGGGTAATCGAATGGTACGTGTTTGATTCATTAATGCACGTTCGATGGTTTGCCGAATCCACCAAGTGGCATAAGTTGAAAAGCGAAATCCACGCTTGGGATCAAATTTTTCTACCGCACGCATTAATCCTAAGTTACCTTCTTCGATCAAATCCAATAAAGGCAATCCACGATTTAAATAGCGTCTTGAAATCTTCACCACCAAGCGTAAATTAGATTCAATCATGCGTTTTCTAGCGGCGACATTTCCTTTTAAAGCCAATGTTGCAAAATGAATTTCCTCTTCTGCTGACAATAAAGGAGAAAAGCCAATTTCATTCAAATAGATTTGAGTGGCGTCATTAGAATGTTCTAATGTGGTATGAACAAATAAATTTTCTACCTCGGCTTCTTGTTCAACCGCCTCTTCTTTTAAATCTTCTTCAGACAAAGCTGAATCATCGATATCTAAATCAAGCTCAATGCTAGATTTTTGATGCGTATCTAAAGAGTTGGATTTTGATGAAGACATGAATCAAGTCCTTTTAAAAGATGTTCAACCAAAACTCACATGATTTTATTGTGAGCCAGAAAATCCAAATCGTCAATATTTTTCAAAGATATTATCAAATCTTGATACTGTTTGCACCAACTGTTTAAAAGCGCGCATGTTAAAAACCTTCGAGGGGGAGGGTAAATTCAATACAATACTTTTAAAAGATATTATTCTTACCTATGCATGCAAACCGATATCATATTATTTATTCTACCCTCTAACTCATACGCGACTATCATTTCGGTTTGTAATTCTAAAAGAAAAGACTGAAAACCATTTAAATTTCGAATATCGGGATGAGATAATGTAAATGCGATTAAAATTACGATTTGGATTACAGCGTGCTCTTTTGCTTCTAGTTGTCCTACAGTATGTATCCTATCAACTGTATTAATATTTATTTCCAATTTTTTTCCATAAACTTTTACAGATCCATTTTGAAGTTTCTCCTGAAATTTTTTGTTAATTTCTTCTAGCTGGTTTAAAAAATGGAGGATTAATTGATTATTGGCTTAGTTATTTCTAAAGAATAAGAATAAGAAAAAAAACACAAACAACAGCCGCTTCTTCTTTGGGACTCAGCCCGAAAATGGTTTTGATATTTAATTTAAATATAATGCACGGGATGCATATTTAATAGTTTGTTCATATGTTAAATACCTTATAGATAATGCTATTAATACATTCTTATAAAAATTTTCGTGGAGCAAGGGCAACACCGCGATAACGGATTTCAAAATGAAGTCCTGCAATTCCTGGACTCATATATCCCATGCTGGCAATACGCTGCCCTTTTTGAACCATCAGCCCTTCTTTCACAAAAATTTTAGCGTTAAAAGCATACGCAGTTAAATATTCATGCTCATGTTTAATTAGAATTAATAAACCATAACCAGGAAGACCATTGCCGGCATAAGCAACCACACCCGATTGCGCGGCTGTGATTGTCTGGCCATAGGTTCCTAAAATATTAAGACCTTTTGATTCTATAGGATTTTGGGCGTAAGGTTTGATTCTACCCTGAGCCGGCCATGCCCAAGCTCCACGCGAAATTAATCTTGGCATCGATGCTTGAACATGTTGTACCGCTCGAGTGACATGAGACGTCAAACGAATAACCTGCCCAGTACGGAGTCGATACGGATAACTCAAATGATTAAGGCGCGCCAATTGCTCGACATTTTGATCGAACAAAAATGCAATTGCAAAAAGCGTATCACCCGGTCGAACGGTATACGAAGCATTGGCATGATTCATTGAAAATTGCGGTCGTAATTCTTCAACAGGCGCTTGAACAGTACTTTCACATCCTGCCAATAGCAAAGACACGCTCGTATAAAAAAGATATTTATTCCAAGACACGGTATGCCCCATAAGCGAGCATGATCATCGCTAAACCGCCCCAGGCAATCAAATCAATCCATTTAAAGATTTCTTTTTCTAAGCGCTCACCAAAGAAATAAAATAAAGTGGATACGAGATAAAAACGCATCCCACGCCCTATAATTGAACCGATGACAAATGAAATAAATGGCATTTGCGCAGCACCTGCGCCTATGGTAAATATTTTATAAGGGATAGGGGTAAATCCAGCAACAATCACCGCCCAAACACCATAATGCTTAAACCATTCATTGACCGTTAAATATGCTTGATTAAAAGTAGATTTGACTAACCAAGGATGAATTAAATCAAACAAGAAATAACCGATGGTATAACCAAACATACCACCCAACACTGAAAACAAAGTTGCAATAAATGCAAAACGCCAGGCAGATTTTGGATTTGCAAGCCCCATGGGGATTAGCATCACATCAGGAGGAATAGGGAAAAAAGAAGACTCAATAAAAGCGACTAACCCTAGGTACCATGGCGCTAAGCGATGAGAAGACCAGCGCAGGGTAAATTGATACATTTGTTGAAACATAAATTTCCTTAAGTGAATAATCCCATCATTTTGTCAAAATGCTGGTGGTCGGTAAACTCCAAAGACAAAGGGCTGATGGAAACATACCCACGATGCGTTGCGTAAAAATCTGTTTGTTCATCATCGGCATTGAGTGGTTTTCCTCGCGCGCCCATCCAATAGTATTCTCGCCCACGTGGATCAACGCCTCTTTGAACATGACAAGGCACATCTCTCCGTCCTACTTTGGTAATGCGCATGCCCTTCAAATCATGATAGTCAACATCTGGAATATTGACGTTTAAAACACCATAATGACGATAAGCTTTCTTCAAAAGTTGTTCAATAATTTGGATGCACACTTGAGTGCCTGTATCATAATTAGGATTTTCATCATTTGAAACCATAGATAAAGCAAGAGAGGGATAGCTTAGAAAACGCCCTTCATAAGCAGCAGCGACAGTTCCCGAGTAGATAATATCATCACCCATGTTAGGCGAATTATTGATACCTGAAATCACCATGTCGGGTTTAAAAGACAACAAACCAGCTAAAGCGGCATGTACACAATCTGCTGGAGTCCCTCTTAAAGCATAATAATTTTTATCTATTTCAAACAAACGAAAAGGATTGTTTAAAGTTAAAGAGCTACTAAATCCGCTACCATCAACTTCAGGGGCAATAACAATAACCTGAGCTATCGCAGACAGTGCATCACGAAGAGCTAGTAATCCCGGTGCTAAAAAACCATCATCATTGGTAATGAGTATTTTCAACATTATTTTGGTGACTCCAACCACCCCACTGTTGCCAATTTTTGCCCAAGATCTTGCTCCAAAGCGGTACGTTCTGATGTCGAAGGATTTTGAGATAATTTAACCTGCAGGTCCATGATAGATAAACCCATTTGCTGAGGATAGGATTGTATGAGTTCTACATTATCATGTAATGCTAGCATGCTTGGGCGCAAATCAAGACACTTTTGACTAGAGGATTCCTCAAACTGACAAATCTGCCATTCTGTGAGTAATTTTTGTGGATCAATGACTTCAGCACTAAATACAACTGGACTCAATAAACTCAATAAAATAACAATACGAATCATGGGAATCTTCATTATTCTTAAACATAAAAAGATTTTAACTTGAATAATAATAAAATTCACGCATTAATTTATGGATATTTTAACAATTTGTGTTTGAACTGATTTTTTTTCCCAACTACGTGCATATTGCAGCGAAATCTGGGTTTTGAATGTCTTATTATCTTTCTTTTTAAAATAAAACTTTTCGACACCGCCACCGCCTATCAGCTGCGGATTTTTTGCTTGATACTCTGTTTTCACGTAATCAAGAAGTGTTTTATCATATTGCACCACCTGCCAACGATAACCGGTAGCTGGATTGGACGGCAACTCAAAGGAAATAATTTTTTTTTCTTTTGGTACGAAAACCAGCATAGGATTTTCAACACCCCATGCTGGAAAAAGTATGCCAGAGAAAGCAATGATACAAATAATCTTAAGCTTTTTTAGCTTTTGATACGGTTTTTTTAACAGGCTTCTCAACATCACAGACACTCTCGGTTGAACACATGCTTGAGTCAGTACTGGGTGAATTACAACAGCATCGACATTTGAAACAGCAACGACGGGTTATCAGCCCCCAGCCTACCAATAGCATGCCTAATAATCCCAAACCACTAAAGGATAATAGCGTAGCAATCGAAGCGAGCAAAACCATAATAAAACCAAAAATTTCGATTTTTTTACATTTGACATAATCGAGTACATTACAACATTTTTTTTCAGCGTCCATGATGGGCCTCTTAAGTTATACTGTCATATCTAAGAATAGAACATTTTTTGCAAATTAAAAAGCTCTATTTGAGCGAATTTTAAAATGAAAGAATGATTATTATAAATCTTGAGAATGAATGTCTCGATTTTTCGTTTCTGGAATATACCGATATCCAACAATAAACGCGATTGCTGCTAAAATAATACCATACCAAAGTCCACTAAATATATTGCCTGTATAAGCGACCAAAGAAAAGCAAATAGCCGGAAGAAAGCCTCCAAACAATCCGTTCCCAAAATGATATGGAAATGACATGCCTGTATAACGTATACGGGTTGGAAATAACTCCAGTAAAAAACAACCTAATGGACCTAAAATCATCGCAGTGATCATAAAAAGATAAATAATCAAGGCCAAGAGAGGCGTATATTGAATATGCAATCCATTGGCCGCCAATGGATACCCTTTCTTAAGCAATTGATTTTGTAAATCCTCTTGAGAAATAAATTGAAATTTTTCATCACCTATTTGAATATAAACCTGGTCTAAATTTTGTAGATGATGATGACGATAACCCACCCCACTGGCAATGAGGGCTTGTTTGGCATGATCACAAGACGATAATGATTTACTATCTTCCTGTATTTTATACTGAATATGACAAGTATCTCGATTTGCCCAAAGAGTGATAGGATAATGTGAATTAGCGTTCACTAAATCTGGATTCACTACTCGAGACATGCCCAAATATACAGGATAAATCGAAATCATTGCCAAAAAACAACCCGTGACAATTAAGGGTCGTCGACCGATACGATCGGAGAGTTTTGCAAAAAACAGTATAAAAAAGAGATAAAATAGAAGTCCTATCGATAAACAAATATTAGCAGTTAAGCTATCGACTTTGAGAATCTGTGTTAGAAAATACAATAAATATAGATTACTCATACCAATCATTACAGTTTGTCCCAAAATACCACTAAATAGACTCACCAATACCCATTTGAAATTTTTCCACAATAAAAATGTTTCTTTTAGAGGAGATGGGGACAACCCTCCATTGAGCTTCATTTGTTGAAATGCCCTAGATTCCTGCATTTTTACACGCAAAAAAATAGAAAAAATCAAATAAATCATACTGATTAGAAATGGTAATCGCCAGGCCCAGGCCTCAAATGCTTTTTCCCCAAAGATGGTTTGAAAAACAAGAATACTAGTGATTGAAAAGAAATATCCCACGCAAGGTGCAATTTGAATCCATGAGGTATAAGAAGCTCGATGCTCTTGTGGCGCAAACTCTGCAACATATACTATAGCTCCGCCATACTCCCCGCCCATCGCAATACCTTGCACTATTCTCAAGGTCACTAGTAAAATAGGAGCAGCAATTCCGATTTGTTGATATCCAGGCAAAAGTCCCACACAAAATGTCGCAAATCCCATCAGCACCAACGTTAATAAAAAAATTGATTTTCGACCTAACAAATCCCCCAAATGACCAAAAATGATTGCACCCACCGGGCGAAATAGAAAACCACAAGCAAAGGAAAGGAGTGCAAGAATAAAAGCAAATTGCGGATCAAGATTAGAAAAATAATGCTTTGCAATAACGACCGCCAAATATCCATAGAGATAGAAGTCATACCATTCAAAAATGGTTCCAAGACTCGAGGCTAAAATGAGCTTCTTCTCTTCGCCGCTCATTTTGTGCTCAATTCCGGACATTCTGGCTCCCTGATAATGAATTCTATTTGAGTATAGTCAAAAATTTTATATTCATAACTGTAGCCATTTATTTTTTTTTTCGTAATAATGAAGGAAATTTCACAAAGAGAACTTTATGGACCTACTGACAAACTATGGTATTTTTTTAGCAAAAACCGTCACTATATTGGTTGCTGTTTTAATCATTATTAGTGCCCTATTTTCTCAAAACAAAAAAATTAACGACGAACTTGAGGCTGACTGTTTGAATGAAAGTTTACAAAAACAAAAACAAAAACTCATTAAAAAATTTAAGTGGAAACATATTAAAAAAGGTAAAAAAACAGATTTGGTGAAAGCACCAAAACTGTTCGTTGTTGATTTTCATGGTGATATGAAAGCATCCCAATCTCAACAATTGCGTGAAGAAATCACAAGCATTATTCAAGTTGCCCAAGATGGTGATGAAGTCATGATAAGACTTGAAAGCCCCGGTGGGATTGTCAATGGTTATGGTTTTGCTGCTGCTCAATTGGATAGGCTTCGTCAACATCGGATACCTTTAACAGCCTGTATTGATCAGGTTGCTGCCAGTGGCGGTTATTTAATGGCTTGTATTGCCAATAAAATCATCGCGGCACCATTTGCCATTATTGGATCAATTGGGGTTGTAGCACAATTACCTAATTTCAATAAATTACTTAAAAAGCACGATATTGATTATGAACAAATTACAGCTGGTGATTATAAAAGAACGCTCACATTATTTGGCGAAAATACTGAAGCCGGTCGTAAAAAATTCAAAGAAGATATTGAACAAATTCATGAAAATTTTAAACAGCATGTTCTCACTCACCGTCCCCAGTTGGATATAGAGAAAGTAGCAACAGGTGAACATTGGCTTGCTCGTGATGCCATGGAATTAGGATTGGTTGATGAATTAAAAACCAGTGATGACTTTTTATTAGATAAATTATCACAATACCAAATCATCATCTTGAAACAATATAAGAACTTAAGTCTTTTAGAAAAATTGACGAAAGGCAGTACAAGTATGATTCAAAGCATCAAACAATACTTTAAAATAACTGTGTAAAATACACAGTTATTTTTTAATTTCACCTGCTTCATTGTCTGGTTTTCCAGCTTGTTTTTTCTTTTTGGAATCTATTTTATCTTTTGAGCAGCAAGATACTTCACAGACATCTGGATGGCTCTGTTTATATTCACTATAAATTTCAGTGACACTATTTTTCACATCACCAAATAATTTACTTGCCATATTGGTGATTTCATCAAAACTAGGCAATTTATTGGTATTCATGGAAGTTTTCTCCTGTTAAAATTCGTCATTTTAAGTATAGAACAAGATTTAAAAAGAGCAACTCCACAAAAAGAAACTTGTTGTACCAAGACGAAAATATCACATTGATAACAAAAAGATTTTGTCACATATGATCATGGTTTAACCTAAATGTTATATAAAACGTTTAGGGAGAATCGTTGTATGGAGTGAAGGGAGCCAAACAATGTGAATTAAGTTATCGTCAGATGTTAAGGGTATATCAAAAATATATTTTAGAGGCTGATTTAATCCACGGCAACCGCGGTCGAGCTTCCAATCGAAAACACAGTCCTCACCTACAAATTATAGAAATATATTTCGATAATATATAAAGGGTTTGGACCAACACTTGCATCAGAATATTTAAAAAAAGATGGCTATGAAGTGATTCATGAGACTTTACGTCAATAGTTAATACCAAGAAAAGGGTTTTAGCAAGAAAAGCTCTTATAGACAAAGACATAAACGTAAACCCCAGTACAAATCGATGGTTCGATTCATGATTGGTTTGGTGAAGGAAAACATACATGTTTACTCAATATGGTTGATGATACGACCGGTACAACCACTCGTGTTGTATTTGAAACCTTAAAGGCCTGGATTGAAAAATACGGAATTCCTTTAGCGCTGTATGTTGATTTAAAAAATGTTTATATCGGTCATAAAGAATTAAGTCATCTTCAAAGAGCTTGTGACAAGTTAGGTATCCGCATCATTAAGGCCTATTCTCCTCAAGCCAAGGGACGTGTTGAAAGAAATCATAAAGTCTACAAACAAAAGTTAATGTTTTGTATTATAAACAGTAAGCATGGAGAAATTAAATTTACAGTGTGCGAAAAAAGGGCTTTTCAGCCCCTTTGATTTGGAAATTACTTTGCAGAAACAACAACTACTTGAAGACTAGAAACAACATCGCCATGAAGGTTTAACTCAATACTGTATTCACCTATTGAGTAAATAGGCCCTTGAGGCAATTGAATTTCACGTTTTGCAATTTCTAAGCCTTTTGCTTGAACGGCGTCAAAAATTTCATTCGCACCAACTGAACCATAAAGTTTACCCTCATCACTGGATTGAGCAGCAATGGTGACCGTTACATCAGCAAACTTAGCGGCACGCTCTTGCGCTTTAGCTAAAGATATAGCAGCATTTTTTTCTAATTCAGAACGACGAGCTTCAAAAGCAGCTTGGTTGTCTTTTGTTGCAAACACAGCTTTTTTCTGTGGAATTAAAAAGTTACGTCCGTAACCAGGTTTAACTTCTACGCAATCCCCTAAATTTCCAAGACCACGTACTTTTTCTAATAAAATAACTTGCATGGATAATACCCCTTAAGTGGTTGGCTCTAATCGCTTTGCGAGTAAAGCCCTAAAATTCACAAAAGAATCTAAAGCACCGATCATCACCAAAGCCGGTATAAACACATAAGGTAAAACCATGGCGGCTATGGATAAAACAATCAATACCATTTGTATGCGATTTTTTGCCAAAACACTCACACCAATACTCATGCCAACTAAAAAGAAATAGAGAAGCAAGGTTGGTATCATGTATAAAGCTAAGAAACCTTTAAACACTAAAATACTTAAAATAGCACCCAACAAACTCAGAAATAATCCCCGATTACCACGCAGATTCAGCATTTCTTGCAAAAATCCCATGGGGTTAAAAATCTGTGACTGTATAGAACGCGCCATCGTTAAACTGATGATCACATTCAATGCTGTTGACATCATTTGTAAACCTAACATCAAGTGTAAACTCAAATCTTGATGTTTTTTAATCATTTGTGCTAGTACATGAATCGGTAAAGGTAAATTCAAGCTCTTGGCAGACATCAACATATGATTAAGCTCTGAAATGGCATAATCTGGAAATTGAAGATTGATTCCTAATGCGCAAATCAAACTCATTGCCACCATAGACCATGCCACGATAGACCAAGAACGCGTATAAAGCAAAGTTGCTGCAGCCAAATACCCGGGCCAGAAATCTAAAAAAGCATTCACCCATGAACCAAAATTTGGATTAAACCAATACAAACTCAAACCGTGCACCATGAAATTAGCGCACATCAAATTCCATACGGGCTTGATGCCTTTTCTTAAAATCATCAACATCAGCAAGGTTAAAGATAACCAAGCAGTGAAATCAAAACAGGCAAGCGGTATGGTTGCAAACCAGGCATACTTCTCCTGGTTTAACAGCTTGACAACATATGAATGTAGCGGGTTTACTTTTGAACGCATTTTAATTAACGGTGGCTATCGCAGTAAGGCAATAATGCTAAAAAGCGAGCGTGTTTAATTGCGCGTGCCAATTGACGTTGCATTTTAGCGCTCACACCGGTAATACGGCTGGGTACGATTTTGCCGGTTTCAGTAATGTAGTTTTTCAACAAAAAAACATCTTTATAATCAATCGCAGATGCAGATTCGGCATTTAATTTAGAACCTTTTTTTCTTCTGAATGTATTAGACATGGTTTACTCTCCTCTGTTGTCACGATGATCTTTTTCTTTACGCATCATGGGTGATTCATGAGTAACCGCATGATTTTCACGAATAATTAAATGACGCAAAATAGCATCGTTGAACTTAACGACATTTTTCAATTCAGCTAAAGCAGCATCATTGATTTCAACGTTTAAGAGTATATAGTGGGCTTTATGAAGATCTTGAATAGCATAAGCCAATTGTTTACGACCCCAATCTTCTTTACGATGAATTTTGCCTTCATGTTTAGCAATAATTCCTTCGTAGCGTTCCATAATACCAGGAACTTGATCACTTTGATCAGGATGGATCAAAAATACAATTTCATAATGTCTCATTGAAATTCCTTTCGGTTAAGCCAGCTTGTTTAAAAAAGTCTGGCAAGGTTTAAAAGCATTGGAATACTAACTGAATTTAACAATAACTGCAAGATTTTTTACAATTCTAATGTTGACATGGCGTGCTTATTGTTTTAATTTACAACAATGTTAATTTTTTTACCTTTAAACATGAAATCTTCTATAAAACTGCTTTTTATCAGTATCTCCTTCATAGCAAGTGCAATCGGTTTTGCAGGCACAAGATGTTGGGATGAGAATGCTCATGAGCATTGTTTGCCTCATGACAATAATCCTAATTGTCATTGTCCAGGACAATTTAAGAAATAATGCTATTTTGCAAGGCTGATTATTTTATTTAGAGCTTTTCTATATGCATCCTTATGATTTAATTGCATTTTTTACAAAATTCATTAAAATATACAAAAACAACAACAAAAGAGAGCCAGGATGCAAATTTTTACTGTCCCATTTGAAGAACATTTTTACGTCAAGCTCAATAACCATATCGTTAAAATCATTACTTTCCCTACCACAGAATATGGTAATATTAAATTTGGTATAGAAGCATCTCGAGATGTAGAAATTCATCGTGAGGAAATCTATGAGTTCATTCAGAGTCAAAAAGAAGCTCTTACAGAAAAGCCTTAAAAGTCATGTTGCCATTATTGGGTTGCTTACTCTAAGCACCCTCATATTTATTTCAAACCATTTATTTTTTCATTATCATGGTAACCAATACATTCCATCTGTAGCTTTTGGTTTTTCTCTTTATATGCTGGTTTTTTATATTTGTACTTATGCACTTGATATTTTAAAACCATGTAGAGTCTATTTTAAGGATTGTTTGAGCTTGGGAAGCTGTGTTTTAATCATTAGTTTGGCGACCAATGCCATACAATTCACACCTTTTTCTACAATTGACGAGCATTTGGGCCGTTTTGAATTACTACCACTGACATTCATCATTTCATGGACAAAAGCGCATGCCTATCTCTTTTTATTACTCACACATTTTTATAACTCACTCAATATAATATTGGTCATGGTCCCTTTGTTATTAATTATGTTCCAAAAAAAAACAGCACTCAACTCATTTTATCGTTTTATCATGACCAGTACCTTCCTGGGATTTATCATCTATTTTTTCTTCCCTAGCTGTGGCCCTGCAAGCTTTTTTCCCAAGAATATATTTGAATACTATCAAAAAGACAATTCACTTAAATTTTATCAAATTCATCATGGAGAATTTCCGAGCACAGAACTTGGTGGATTAATCGCCTTCCCTTCTTTTCATGTCATCTGGGCTTATGCATGTGTGTATCCATTGAGAAATTATAAATGGATCAAATCAGTGATGTATTTATGGTTTTCCTTGATAAGCCTCAGTTGTATCATGCTGGGTTGGCATTATTCACTTGATATTCTTGGAAGCTATTTCATCATCACTTTAAGCCGAAAAATAATTGAACAAAATCAACTCTCTTAAATTTAAACTTTTTTGTTTCAGGTTCATTTTCGGAAAGTAATAACTTTTGTAATGTATCCCTCATCACTGCGAGTGACACCGGAGCCGAATCATTTTGATGAAACCATCCTGTATAGCAGTGAATAGATGCAATTTCTAAAAACTGCTTTAAATTTTCTGGCGTAGGATTTTTTGGAATTCATCTCGATAAGCGCTTAGTAAATCAACTTTTGTCGAACGAAACCATCGATAAAAAATATCTTGTTGATGAGTAAGGCATTTTAGCTATCTTTGTTTCTAACTGACTTTTATACTCAGATCTATTGACAACTTCAGGCATGGCCTGAGAAATAGATTGAGATTTTATAATCTCAATAATAAAATCATATTGCTCCCGACAATCACAAAAAGGATCTTCATCTGTAACATTAATTATATCTAGCATCTCTTCTAGTTTTTTAAAATTATTTGGTATAACTGATTATATAAATTAGGCGCTTGTTTTTTTAAATCTTCTAATATCTAGCTCACAGGACTCGGATTTTATTTCAGAAAAAATTTTACGCAGGTGGTTCGAATTTTTTCACCTAAAGTTTGATTTCGATGATCAATTTTTATCAGTTCATTTTGACTCATCATAATACTCTTTGCGTTAGTTTTATTAAATTATAGCAAAAAGTTATATATTAAAACGATATTCCATTTTCATCATTTATTTTTATGAGCAAGATTGCGTTGTAGATAAAATCATGAATTGAGCCTGGCGCTTGACGCCAAGCTCATTTAAATTAAGAAAGACTGTGATTAAATCGCTCGCCATATTGATTGGCCAATTCGATAAAAAGTTCGCTCAACTGTTCTTTGCCAAATTGCTGTGCATAATACATAGGACCGCCTCTAAAAGGTGCAAATCCAGTACCAAATATCATACCCGCATCAATAAGGTCTGCATTAGTGACAACTTTTTCACGTAAACATGCGTAGGCTTCATTCACCATACGCATGATAAGACGCTGGGTGATATCTTTAGAAACACCTTTGGAAGATATTGGTTTTTTAACAGCTTTACCGCTTTTATAAGTATAAAAACCATGTCCTGATTTTTTACCCAACAACTTATTAGCAACCATTTCCTCGAGACGAATTGGTACCGTACCACCATAGTACTGAGTCAGATTTTTTGCAACCGCCAAACAAACATCCAAACCAACAGTATCAGCCAATTCTATTGGCCCCATCATCATACCAAAATTTTTAGCTGCTTTATCAATGGCCTCAGCTTGTACGCCCTCTTCCAGTAAATGCATGCTTTCTAAGAGATAAGGCATGAGTACTCTATTAACTAAAAATCCTGGATGAGATAAAACAGGCAATGGTAAACGCGCAATTTGTCCCACGAAAGAACAAGCATCTTGTATTTTCTCTGAATTGGTATGCTCATCATAGACGACCTCTATCAACTCCATCATGGCGACGGGATTAAAGAAATGAATACCTAAAAGACGGGTTTTATCCTGCATGACTTGAGAAATCTCAGAAAGCGGAATACTCGAGGTATTAGTTGCCAAAATAGCAGTTGGTTTTACCTTGGCTTCTAATTGTTTAAAAAGAGCTTGCTTGACCTCTAGATTTTCATAAACCGCTTCAATAATGACATCAGCTCGATGTACACCATCACCTTGAGGATCTAAAATCAATCGATCGAGGGCTTCTTGAATCAAGCGAGGTTGTTTTAATCGTTTTTGATAAAGAGCGATTGCTCTTGAATAAGCTGGAGCCATTTGATCATAGCTTTGATCTTGTAAAGTGACTTTTAAACCACGCAAGGCACACCAAGCAGCTATATCTCCACCCATGACACCAGCACCTATCACATGTACGTGTTGGGCTTTAAAATTAGAGTCTTTTGAAAAATCTTTTAAGCAGTCTTTAAGAACAAATGCACGAATCAAATTTTCAGCAGTGGGATGCTCAAAAACCAAATTCAACACAGATTCCGTTTCTTTTTCATAGGCTTTTTCTCCCATGGAGAAATATTTTTCCCATAAATAAATCATGCTCATCGGAGCAGGATAGTGCTCCATGTTAATTTTCTTCATCAATTGATTTTTCAAGACATAGGTTAAAAGCTTTCTACAGAACTCATGATTACTCAATTTTTGTAAAAATGAAGGCTGATGTTGCTTGGGTTGAGTCGCAATAAAAGACTCCGCTGCTCGTCGCAATTGTCGAACAGGCACCACTTCATCAATAATGCCAATGCTTTTAGCTACTTTCGAAGATAAAGCTTTACCGCTGAGCATGACTTTGGTTAAAGCATCCCAGCCACCGATTAAGCGAGGCAGGCGAACACTTCCACCCCAACCAGGTTGAATACCAAGCAACACCTCCGGTAATCCAAGTTTGGTTTCAGGGCGCGATGAGGCGATACGATAACGACATGCTAAAGCAAGCTCGAGCCCGCCCCCCATACAAAAACCATCAATCATAGCAACAGTCGGTATTGTCAATTGTTCAATTCGATGAAATACAGTCAAACCTTTTCTTAAAAACTCGCGCACTTGATCAGGCTCATGGTATTTAGAAAAAGTATGCACATCGGCACCAGCAATAAACCCAGTGGATTTTTGAGAATAAATCACCACGCCCTTAATATTGACATCTTTAGCAATTTTTTGAATAAGTATATTCAATTCATCTAATACATCATGGTTGATGACATTAGCTGTTGAATGAAAGCAATTTAGCCCAAGCCATGCAATGCCATTCAAATCTAATTCTTTATCCCAGTTTTGAAATTCGATTTTCATAAACACCCCTCCAATAACATCGCACCACCTAAGCCCCCACCAATACACAAAGATGCAACACCATATTTTAAACGTTTTTGCTGCATATGCTTTAAGGCATGAAGAACAACTCTAGAGCCGGATGCCCCCACCGGATGACCTGCTGCAATAGCGCCCCCTTGCGGGTTCAATTTTGATAACTCAAAAGCCCCCATTGCCTTTTTTAAACCTAAAATATTTTGACAATAATCATCAGATGCCATTGCCTCTAAACAGGCAAGAACTTGAACAGAAAATGCTTCATTGATTTCTAAAATATCAATGTCTCTTAAGTCTAAATCACGTCTTTCAAGTAAAGCGCCAATCGCATGAGCCGGACCTAAACCCATATAAAGAGGATCAAGAGCACTCCATTGCGTATCGATGATTTGCCCCAGTATCGGTAAATCGTAATCTTTGATCGCCTGCTCACTTGCCAATAATAACATGGCCGCACCATCTGAGACTTGTGAACTATTACCTGCGGTGACTTGACCATATTTTTTATCAAAAACAGGTTTTAATTTCGCCAAGCCTTCAAGATTCACATCCGGTCGAAGTCCAGTATCTTTATGATAAACAGTACCCTTGGCATCAATAATAGGAACCACCTCTGCCATCAAACCATCATCATAAGCTTTAGCAAGTTTCATATGACTTTGCACAGCAAACTCATCCATTTGCAAACGATTTAGATGAAAGCGATAAGCTAGCTCTTCGGCGGTTTGTCCCATATTCATACCAATTAAAGGATCTGTTAAACCACGAAGTAAACCAAAAACCGGCACCAAATACTCGGGTCTTAGTTGCATCAAAACTTTAAGTTTATGCCCCAAACTCTTAGCATTCATCCATTGTCCAAGCCATTTCATCATGGTCAAATCATAAAGAATAGGTGCACGACTCATGGCCTCAGTACCACCAGCTAAGATAAGGTGACTGCGACCCGATGCAATATCTTTTGCTGCTGAATCAATCGATTGCATACCTGATGCACAATTTCTCATCACCGTATAGGCGGGAGTTTTGTTACCACACCCCAAACGCATCGCAATAATTCTAGCAATATTGGCTTCATCGGGACTTGGCATGGCAGCACCGACCACCACTTCATCAATGCTTTGCGGATCAATGGGTAATCTTTTGAGTAATGCCTGGCCCGCTAATACGGCCAGATCAGAAGCACTAAAAGCACCAACGCCTTTGGCTTTTAAAAATGGGGTTCTTGCACCATCGACAACATATACAGGAGCACCAAAAGATTTGACTTGGGCTTGCTTCACAGATCCTCCTTAATCTCAGGATATGGTAACTGATTATTATTTTAATCAAAATGATATCGCATATTTTCATCTTTGACTAGCGACTCACTCATGCCCAAAAACAATGGGATATTGACTTTTTATGGTCGCTATGAAATAATATTGCACAATTTATTGACGAGCAAATTCAATGTCTCAATTTGAAACCGAAGTTAACCCAGAAATAATATTTACAGCAAGTATTGATTTTGATGGTTGCGCTCACGATGATGACAGTCGAGAATCCATTATTAAGCATATTACACATACATGCCAATCTATCAGAAATTTAAAAAAAATTATTTTGATGATTGGCTCATTAAGACAGTCAGTTTATCTTGATGTATTAAATGCTAAAATGAATTCAACATACCCAAATTATATTTCCTGTGCGAGTATCATTGAACATATTGAACCAAGACTCAAAGAAATATTTCCTGACATTGAGATTAGCGCCGATACTTATTTACTTTTTGATAGTTTCCAACAACTTCAACATGGTACGACATTTAAAGGGATGCAAAAACTATTTGCAGAAATAAACCCCCAATATATTCGAGATCTTGATTTGCATTCCAATACAGTCCTTGAATCTGCTTGCTACCATGAAGAATCGGGCACTAATTTATTAACAGCGAATCATTTTGCCGATTGCAGCAAAATTTCGATTATTTATGCTCAATTTCATCATATTGCAACACAACACCCAGATAAACAAGTCGTCATGCATTTTTATGATGATAAAATCGGCATTTTATCTAACCTTTACAATTTTTATAAAAAAAACCTGCAATGGATCCCTGAAAATATTTCATTACATCTCTTCAAACAAATAGCAATTAAAGGACATAATCCAGTTAAAGCCACCCCTACTCTATTAGGTGATGGTCCCGTCAATAATGATTATCATCGTCAGCTATTAAATTTGGCCGAATCATTCAAGTGGCAATCAATTCCGGAAGGGTTTAACGGTTTTGGACGAGCATTTCAAAACGTATTTTTAACACCAAGTCTGACCGAGAGCTTCACGGCGATTATCGATGAAGTAGAACCATCTCCTTATGAAAGCATCCAAATTCCCTCAAGATTTGATTCTGCAATTACAAAACAAGAGTTTTATCAATGGGCAAGAGAAGAGGCAGAAACAATTTATAATAAGCATCTCACAACTGAAAAGGAATTTTTTACCGAATTTGTAAATTCACTCGATAATTATGAAAATTTTAAAGATGAATATGATTGTTGGTATGAGATTGTCAAACTCAAGAAATTTGCATATGGTCAAAACACATTAGAAAAAATTCTTGAACTTGAGTCTATTCTCCTAATCAATCTTGGTCGTGACTTTGAAATGATTAAAGAAGAAGCCCAATATTATGCCAATGCTCATTTAACTTATGATCAACGAGTATTAGATTGCACAGCTTTCTATCATCAATCTCTCCAGGATTTAATTAATAAAATTGATAGAATCCCTGTACAACAATTAAGAATTTTAACCCCAACAACGATCAGACCAAGGGTTCCTCTATCGTTATTTAACCCTAGTGATATTGAAAATAATGATTCACTACCCATGAGCCCAAGATAAGAAAACAATTGATCAAATTTTGTACTATAATAAAGGTACAGACTCATTAAGGAAGATGTCAAATGAAAAGATTATTCAAATTTTCTCTCATGGCCATGGCATTATTGGGCATTCTCGTACCTGAAGGTGCAATGGCATGGTGGAATACAGGTTATAGATGGCATGGTGGTGGCATTCATCGAAACTATCATGGTTACAATCATTACTGCCCAGTTAGAAAAGTATGTTTTCACCATAGAGGTCATATCCGTTGTAATCATCAACGTGTTTGCTATTAATAGTAACATATATAAACCAATCTGAATCTTAAAACTCAGATTGGTTTTTTGTATACCTCCGTTCTAGCTGTATTTAAATTTTTTTCATTTTTTTCTAAAAAAACCATTGACCTCAATATCGTTCCTGTTATAATCCAATTCCATCTTTTGGAGAGATGGCCGAGTGGTCGAAGGCGCTCCCCTGCTAAGGGAGTATGGGACAAAATCCCATCGAGGGTTCGAATCCCTCTCTCTCCGCCAAAGAAAATGCGCCCGTAGCTCAGTTGGATAGAGTATTTGGCTACGAACCAAAGGGTCGGAGGTTCGAATCCTTCCGGGCGCACCATTTTTCTTATATGAATTCCCTTTGTTTATGGTGATTTGATGAAAATCAGGGCCGTTTTATTTACCATCGCTTGTGCTTTCATCAATTTATCATCACATGCTTATATTCAACAAGACTTTAATCAACTTCTAAGTTTTCAACAATGCATTCATTGTGATTTAACTCGTAGTGTCATAAAATTTAAAATGCAAAACCAGGCCCCCACTACACAAATTCATATCAATGAAAGCTTTCTCACTAATGCAAAAATTCAAGCAAGTGATTTTAGTAACGCTATCATAGCCAACAGCAATGCCATGCGTATTTTAATATCGCATTCACACTTCAAGGATAGTCAATTTGAAAATATTCAATTTACTTATAGCATGATTGATGATGTCACTATCACAAATTCACAACTTTTTCATATCAATTGGAATAATAGTCAATTTATCAATACCCAATTCCAGCATTCATCCTTTACGGGCCTCAATTTCAACAGCAGCGACTTAAGATTTACCGAATGGAGTGATTGTGAGTTTAAAGACACTAATTTTGAACAAAGCGATCTTAGAGGAGTTGATTTTCATGGGTCTCATTTTGAAAATACTCGCTTTAAACATGCTGATTTACGTCATGTAAATTTATATAATACCAACATCACTCAACAACAACTTGACGAAGCGTTATCTTATGTTTGTGCAATTCTGCCCGATGGTAAAATCTATGATCAACAAGGAAAAGAAAATTGTTAAGTTAATTCTAATTTTCTCGCTTTCTATCATGCTCGCCTATGCTGATGATATTGATGAATTTCTTAAAACGAAAAACTGCAGTAAATGTGACTTATCTAATGCACGTTTTATAGGTGATTTACATGCGGCCATCGCTGATGATTCTCTGCTGACCAACTGTGAGTTTATATATTCAAGCTTTGATCATGCAAGCCTTAACAATACTTTTTTGACCAAATCTCAAGCCCAATCCTTTTGGAACCCTTATTTCTATTCACAAGCAACATTTCGTGAAGCATCTTTTAAGGGCGCCTTCTTAAATTTCACTAACTTTTCAAGTGTTGAATTCAGTGGCGCTAATTTTGAAAATGCCAATTTTAAAAATGCTAATCTTGAAAATGCTAATTTTTCCAACGCAAACTTCAAAGGTGCTATTCTGGATGATGCTAATTTTAAAAATACCATTTTGATTGGTTCAAATATCAGTGAAGAACAATTGACTAAAGTAGCATCTAAGGAATGCGCTATTCTTCCAGATGGCTCGCTTTATACATCCAACACAAACATCAAATGCCTTTTTTAATTAGCAAAAAGAATACCGTTTTTAATATTCAAATGATTCATCTTAACTTTTCATGAGACAATAGCCCTATTTTTTTATCCAACCCCCCTTCATATCCACCTAAGGCGCCATTTGAGCATATCACTCGATGACAAGGAATGATGATTTGAAGGGGATTTCTTTTATTGGCTTGACCAACAGCTTGCGCACCCCTTCGATATCCCATGGCTTCTAACTGTTGCTGATAACCAATGGTGTTTCCATATGGAATCATTTCTAAAACTTGCCATGCTTTGGTTTGAAATACCGTGCCAAAACGTTTCAAGGGCAGCTCAAAAACAACACGTTCATGAGAAAAATAAGCCTCCAATTGTCTTTTAACCTCGGCTTCCAAAAAAGAACCACAAGAGGAAGGTAGGGTTTTATCACAAAAAAGAAGGCTTCGAACATGCCCCTCATCAATAACGAGCTCCATGAAGCCTAGGGGCGTGATTAAAATAGATGTCTTGTTCAATATAATCTCTAATATGCTTAAAGTAAGCTTCATCCCAATCGACATTATGTGACTGGCCTTTTAATAATTCGATTCTTTTGCATAAAACAGCATTTGCCTTGGAATATAAAATTTTTCCCTGTTCAACAGGTACTACTTCATCGCTTGTACCATGTAAAATCAATAAGGGAGCCACTAACTTTTCAATTTTACTTTGATTATTGAAATCATCTAGCACTGGTAATATATTCCATGGATAATGCAATTTTGCCATGGATTGTAATGATAAAAAAGGAGCTTGCAGAATTAAGCCTGCAACCGGATAAATTAAAGCCATTTCAAGTGCGACTGATGCCCCCAACGATTCACCAAAAACAATTATATGATTTTCATCAACTCCCATTGATTTTAAATATAAAATAGCAGAGCTTGCGTCCTGATATAAACCTTTTTCAGTAGGAAAGCCAGCTACTCCACCATAGCCACGATACTCCGGCATCAAAACACCATAGCCCATATCAATCAAATGATGCATGAGAATTTTACGGCTTCCAATATTTCCAGAATTACCATGAAAAATCATTAGTGTTGGCTGATGCTTATTGGCAGGATGATAAAACCCCATTAATAGTATGTTTTCAGCATTCTTCCAATGAATTTCTTGAATGGTTTTTTTATCAAAACGTGATAAATGTGGTGGGGTTTTATCAGGTGAATAAATAATCAATCGTTGAAAAGTAAATATAATCAAAGATACTCCAGCCCAACACATCAGTAAGATTTTAATGATTAGGAGCATCGCAACGCCATCCTTTAACAGAAATCATGTCTTCATAATCAAAAATTTGATCACGACTTTGTTCATAGGTCTTGAAATCTTTTCCATCTAAAGAGGCCATATCAACATTTTTTCCTAAAGCGCATTCTGATAAGGTCGAAATCTTTTTTGAAAATCGCGGGTAAGAACGAATCAACTGTTCTTTTTCTTTTTTCGTCATGGTTAAAATTAAATCTGCTTTTAAAAGTGCTTCATCATTCAATTGCCCCACCGTCCCCGTTTCTTGTATATTCCAATTATTTAGAACATCGATTGCTTTTACATCGGGTGAAAACGATCCATTTAGCGACCTAGCCACGCTGGGATGGTACAAGAACTCACTGGCCACCAATTGGGCAATATAACAACGATTAACATCGCCCACACACACGAGCAATGTATCCGCAAAGGTGATACTTGAGCAAAAACTTAATATGCAAACAAAAAATTTCATTCTCTACCTCATCTTATCCTTTAAAATAAGAATAGGACAAATATAATCATTTTGATTGAAATTAAGAAAAAATTATTTCAGACAGAGCCTAGAATATCTCTCGAACAAACTTTGGGATTTCGATAAATGCCAACCTAAAAGATAGCATTTATCGACCTTGGTAATTACAACTCAAATCGGCCTAAAAAGATCAAGATAAATAAAATAGCAGTCACCATACTCGTCACATGTAATCGCATTTTTACATACGAGACATCGCAGCCACCGTGACGTTGAATGGTTTTATCCAACAAATAAGCAAACCAATAGCAGCTCAAAACAATCAGCCAACTGATAATCCAGGAAGGAAATAAAATGCCCAGCCAGGCAAATAGCGTGATGGCATTACTATAAATCATCACTTTTTTTGCATTTTTATGTGGAATTTTAGAAGATAATCCCCAATGACTGCCCGCAATAAAAGTGACAATCATGGCCGCATAAGTACTTACAATGACGACGAGAAATGGCCATACTTGTAAACGATAAGCTGTCAAACTCACCAATAGAGCCAAGATAAAAGGAATCGTTCCCAGCCATGCCAAAACATGCCCCATACGACCGGGCCAAATATTTTTTTGTGCATCTGTCATTTTATACCTCGGTTTCCATCCAACGATCAGCAGACTTTATCACCTGATCGATATCTTTTAATTGTTGTAATAAGGGTTTCATTAAGTGTAGTGGCCAACTATTTGGACCGTCACTTAAAGCTTCTTCAGGTTTAGGATGCGTTTCCATAAATAAACCTGATATTCCAGAGGCCACCGCCGCTCGAGCCAGTACTGGCACAAATTCACGATTGCCGCTTGATGCCCCATTGCCCGCACCGGGCAATTGCACCGAATGAGTGGCATCATAAACCACAGGACACTCGGTTTCACGCATAATAGCAAGCGAACGCATATCTGATACCAGATTATTGTAACCAAAAGACGCACCGCGCTCACAGACCATGATTTGTTGATTGCCAGTCGCTTTGGCTTTTTCAACCACATGCTTCATTTCCCAGGGCGATAAAAATTGTCCTTTTTTTATATTCACCGGTTTTTGAGTTGCGGCCACTTTTTTAATAAAGTTGGTTTGTCGACACAAAAATGCTGGTGTTTGTAAAATATCCACAACTTCAGAAACTTCATCTAAAGGTGTGTCTTCATGAACATCGGTTAAAATCATCAAACCAAAGGTTTCTTTGACTTTCTGTAAAATATCTAAACCTTTGGCCATACCGGGTCCACGATAACTTTTATCCGAAGAGCGATTCGCCTTATCAAATGAAGACTTGTAAACAAAGGGTATTTGTAGCTCATCCGTTAATTTTTTTAAAAATTCGGCTGTGAGCATCGCCATTTTTTCACTTTCAATCACACAAGGTCCTGCAATCAGAAAGAAAGGATATTGTAATCCAACCGAAATGCCATTTAACTTCATTGTTACTCCTTGATTATTTTGAAGCAGCTTTTACAAAATTCACAAACAGAGGATGTGGATTTCTTGGGGTTGATAAAAACTCAGGATGAAACTGACAAGCAATAAAAAATGGATGCGATGGCAATTCAATCATTTCAACCAAGGTGCTATCTGCTGCTCGACCGGACACAACCAGTCCATGTTTTTCTAAATCCTTAACAAAGTTTTCGTTGACTTCATAACGATGACGATGTCTTTCCATTATATTATCTTGGGCATAAATTGAATGGGCTAATGTGTTAGGTTGCACTTCACAACAATAAGCACCCAAACGCATGGTTCCACCTAAATCGGCTTGTTCATCTCGTTGTTCAATACGTCCATCCGATGTTCGCCACTCCTGAATCAAACCAATGACCGGATGCGTTGTTTTTTTATCAAACTCGGTAGAATTGGCGTCAGCAAAACCTACGACATTTCTTGCAAACTCAATCACCGCCGTTTGCATTCCCAAACAAATCCCAAAGAAAGGAATATGATTTTCTCGTGCATACTGAATCGCTTTGATTTTTCCTTCAATGCCACGATGCCCAAAACCACCAGGCACTAAAATACCTTGTACATCTTTTAAAAGATTTGTGCCTTCATCGGTAAGTCTATCTGCATCGAGATAAACAAGTTCAACTTTGGTTTTAGTATCAATACCCGCATGCATCAAGGATTCATTGATTGATTTATATGCATCGCTTAATTCAGTATATTTGCCCACAATGGCAATTTTAATTGTTTTGTTAGGAGAAAATTGTGCATCAACCACTTTTTGCCAATCAGATAAATCCGCAGGCTTTGCTTCAATACCCAAACGTTCAACCACAGCCTCATCCAAACCTTCCTGATTTAAAATCATAGGAATTTGATAAATACTTTTGGCATCTTGTAAGCTAATGACCGCTTTTTTCTCAACATTACTAAAAAGTGCAATTTTTTCACGATCGTGTTCTGATAAGCCTTGCTCAGAACGACAAATTAAAATATCAGGCTGAATACCTATGGAGCGTAATTCTTTAACCGAATGTTGAGTTGGTTTGGTTTTGGTTTCCCCCGAAGTTGCAATATAAGGCACCAAAGTCAAATGAATAAACAAGGTATTTTTACTGCCCAACTCCATGCGCATTTGACGAATGGATTCTAAAAAGGGTAAGGACTCAATATCACCCACTGTGCCACCTATTTCCACCAAGGCGACATCTACATGTTCAGCACCCATTTTAATGCAACGTTTGATTTCGTTGGTAATATGTGGAATAACTTGTACTGTACTTCCTAAATAATCTCCACGACGTTCTTTTTTAATGACATTTTCATAAATACGTCCGGATGTGAAATTATTCATTTTGGTCATGGTAGTGCGTATGAAGCGCTCATAATGACCCAAATCTAAATCGGTTTCTGCACCATCATGTGTAACATACACTTCACCATGCTGAAAAGGACTCATGGTACCAGGATCAACATTAATGTAAGGATCTAGTTTAATTAAAGTAACCTTCAAGCCACGGGCTTCAAGAATTGCCGCTAATGATGCCGCAGCAATGCCTTTTCCTAAAGAAGAAACGACTCCACCGGTTATAAAAATATATTGTGTCATATCACTCACCTTTATCGGATTTGTTTGATGATATCCAACATGGTCAAGGCTGCATCAGCTGCATCCACCCCTTTATGACCATGCAAACCGCCAACCCTGGCAAGTGCTTGTTCTTCATTATCTGTGGTGAGAACACCAAAAATAACCGGTAAACCGTTTTCAAGCGCAATATGCTGACATCCATAACTGACTTGTTGACATACGTAATCGTAATGATCGGTATCGCCTCTGATGACACTACCCAACATGATGATAACATCATATTTCTTAGTTTGAGCCAATAATTTCGAGGTCAATGGTAATTCTACTGCCCCAGGCACTTCCACTATGGTTAAATGTTCTTCGGCAACACCTTGATTTATCAATTGCTGCACACAACCAAAACGCAAACGATCGGTTATAAATGCATTAAACAAACTCACTACAATAGCAATTCGACAAGCTTTGATATCCAAGGCCTGTCCTGCTTTAATCACTCTCATGACCTATTACTCCCGCGGGGGTTTTTGAATAAAATGACCTAATTTACTGATTTTGGTTTCGATATATTTTTGATTTTCTGGATTGGTTGAAGCAATCACAGGAATACGCTCTTCCACTTGAATTCCATAGAATTCCAATGCTTTGATTTTAGCTGGATTATTGGTCATTAAACGAATACGTTGATGATCAAAATGCTTAAGAAACTGGTAAGCCAAATGATATTCACGATTATCAACGGGTAAACCCAATTCAATATTCGCATCAACAGTATCACGACCTGATTCCTGAAGGACATATGCTTTTAATTTATTGGCCAAACCAATGCCTCGTCCTTCCTGACGAAGATATAGCAAATACCCACCTTCTTGATTAATCAAATCCAGTGCTTGATGAAATTGAGGACCACAATCACATTTTAAAGAACCCAATAAATCACCGGTGACACACTCAGAATGAATACGAACCAAAGGCGCCTTTTTGTCATCTTTTAAAGGCTTGTATAATACAAAATGTTCAAGAGAGTCAAAAAGGTTCTTAAAAAGAATCATTTTGAAATCACCAAAGTCCTTTAATGGAATTCGAGCAGCAATTTCTTCAAAAACTAAAACTTCATTTTGAACACGATAATTAAAAATATCTTGAATAGTAACCATGGGTAAATGATGTGTTTTTGCAAAGGTTTGCAGTTGATCACGTCGACTCATGGTGCCATCATCATTCATGATTTCACAAATAACAGATGCAGATTTTAGCCCGGCCATTTTCATTAAATCGATACTACCTTCCGTTTGGCCACGTCGTTCTAAAACACCTAAAGGTCTTGCCTTTAATGGAAAAACATGTCCTGGAGAAATAATATCAGACGCTGTTGCATGTTCACTAATAGCGACCTGGATGGTATGCGCTCTATCGGCAGCCGAAATACCGGTTTGTACACCATTTGCAGCTTCAATAGAAACCGTAAATGCGGTTTGATAAGGTGAGCGATTATGCGAGGTCATCATAGGCAACTGTAACTGCTGAATTTTTTCTTCAGTCAAAGGCATACAAATCAAGCCACGACCATATTTAGCCATGAAATTAATTGCATCGGGCGTGACAAATTCTGCGGCCATCACCAAATCACCTTCATTTTCTCGATGCTCATCATCAACCAAGATGACCATACCGCCTGCTTTTAATACATTAATGGCATGTTTAACGGTATTTTTAAAATTCAACATGTACCCTCTCTAGGTTTCCTATAAACCACTGATAAAGTGAGAATCACTGAGTAAAAGTTTTAATTGTTGCGCGATGATTCGCGTCATATAATCAAATTCCACATTAAGAATTTGGCCAATTTTTAAATCAGAAAAAGTCGTCTGCTGGAGAGTATGGGGTACCAGCATCAACGAAATCGATGCGTCATTAACTTCATTGATTGTTAAGCTCACACCATTTATAGCAATAGAGCCTTTCTTGATTAAAAATAAGCATTCTTCTTTTGAGAATTCACCAACGAATAGTTTAACATAATCATCTTGTGTTTCCAAAGAAATTACTTTAACCGTGGTATCTACGTGTCCAGTGACCACATGACCTCCCAGTCGGCCACCTGCTTCCATAGCACGCTCACAATGCACCCTATCCCCTATCTTTAACTCTCCAAGATTGGTCACCTTCAGCGTTTCAGAAGAAATATCAAAAGTAACCACTTGTTGATGAAAATCAACCAAGGTAAGGCAAACGCCATTCACCGCAATACTTTCTCCCAGTTGAAAATGGGAATATGAACATTGTAATTGTAAAACCGCATGATGTTCTTGAGACTCAAAATGTACAACGACCCCAAGCGCATCCACTAATCCTGTAAACATGGCGACCTCGACCAATTAATAAGTGCACGAACATCGCGCCCCATGGGAATCCATTGAATATCAAAAGGCTTTTGAAAAGCATCAAATGGAAGCTGATAAGCTTCTGTTCCTGATTTACCAAAAACCAAAGGCGCAATATAAATATGGGTGGTATTCACCAAGTCACGCTCATGCAAAGCAGCAGTCAATCTTGAACCAGCCTCGACCCACAAATCTTGAACGCCCATTGCGCCCACATATTCCAAAATAGCCGATAAATTCAAAAAACCATCCATCGTATCCATGGCAATATACTGAACATCAGGATGATGAAAATGGGGTATATAAGCTTTATCATGAAATATAAATATGGGTCGTTTAAATAAAAAGCATTTTTCCATGCCAGTTAAACGTAAAGTACGGTCCAAAATCATTAAGGGCTTCGGCAATACCTCTTGAGCAATACGAGCTGTGAATTGCGCTTGATCAGTAATCAAAGTTTGTGCGCTCGTTAACAATGCATCACTTAGATATCTTTGTTGATGGGTAAAGAGGTAAACTTCTTGATGAGTAAAATGAATAACCTCGTCTTTTAAACCATTCTTAGCATCGAGGGTTTGCGCCCATTTCAAACTCACCCAAGGTCTTTGGTATTGCGTCCAATAGACATAACTTTGATAAAAAGCCGTAATCTCAGGCATAGGGTGATAATCTGAAAGAATGCCTTGTTGATTTAGAATGTCATCGGAGCTCAAGGAACGCACCACCAAATTCGGATCACGCATCCCATAAACCACGCGTTTTATTCCATGGGCTATGATTGCGTTCACACAAGGTGGTGTTCGACCAAAGTGATTACATGGCTCTAATGTAATATATAAAGTCACATTTGGGGTGTTGGCAGGAATTTGAGAAAGACATTCAACTTCAGCGTGAGCCTGACCTGCCCCATGATGATAGCCTCGAGCAATAATTTGTTGGTTTTGAACAGCAACCGCACCAACGGCAGGATTTGGCGCACAAAACCCTCGCCCTTTCTGAGCTTCTTCAAGTGCCTGTAATAAATAATATGACTCTTGCAAAATACTTGCTTCCCAAAACCAAAGTCTATCAATAAATGAGAATTATCTCATAAGGCACGCAAGCATTCCATAGGTAAACTCGTCAAGTTTTTATCGCTTTAGAACTGCCCTCTCAAAAAATAATTTTCTGCATAAAAAATCCCTGGTCATCATATTCTTCATGACAAATATTTTTATATATACCAAATATTTAATCAAAATCGAAAAGTTTGACTACTTAAAGACATCTCAAAAAAATTGACAAAAAATAACCAATAAGATACAATATTTACCTATAATCATTCTTGAATCTTATAATGAATCCATATATTATATTTCTTGCAATCATAGATATTCAATTCAAAATAATTTTTACTCTCATCAATTTTCTATCCAAAATTATTGCTCATCTCTTCTTGGATGATAATCTCATCATTCAACTTTATAAGTTAGACATCATTAATTTCAATTGGATGAGTCATTTGTTACAACTTCATCATCACATCGACCATGGCTTTATCCCCAAAAACTTGCATGACCTACTTAAGTATTTATCCTCAGCAGGGATATTAACGCATGAATATTATACTATCATCGCCAAACACTCCAACACCGGAAATTTGGCTTCAGCGCTTAATTATTTATCTACAGCAGGGATTTTAACGCAAGAAAATTTTACTATCATCGCCAAACACTCCAACACCGGAAATTTGGCTTCAGCGCTTAATTAT
>CAZNFJ010000014.1:0-9787 GCA_964572685.1 uncultured Legionellaceae bacterium | reverse complement strand
TTATCTACAGCAGGGATTTTAACGCAAGAAAATTTTACTATCGTCGCCCAGCACCACAGCTCCTACACCTTGGCTCGATCGTTTCATTATTTATTCTCTGCACAGATTTTTACGCCAGAAAATCGAGCTATCGTCGCCCATTACCCCAACTCCTACACCTTGGCCCGATCGTTTCATTGTTTATTCTCTTCACAAATTTTTACGCCAGAAAATCGAGCTATTGTTGCTCAATATCCAAAACCCGATGAATTACTCGATTGGCTTCAGTATTTATCCTCTAAAGGTATTTTAAACCAAAATAATTTTGACTTTATTACTTCTTTTCCTCATCTTCGCAAGTTATTTACCGCACTCAATATGTTTGAAAACAATCAAATTAATTTTACTTTGAAAGACTCCCACATCATTTTAGACACGATTGAGGTTTATTTGTTAAGTAAAACGCTTGTTCCTAATTCAATTCAAAAAATACTTATACCTAAAGAATATTATCTCGAACGCCAACAATATCTGAATCGTTTGATTGCTTTTTTCTTAGAAAAGAATTTAAAGTTATTGTCTATTGATTTGATTGCCCATATCCTTGAATACGTAGATGATATTCCTATCTATCGATTAGAAGCCCATGAAGTTATTAAGCATGTTCAGTTACCCAAAGAACTTCATTTAAATCATTATAAAAATGATTTAAAAAACAAAGTTCAGGAGTACACAAAATTTCAGGGGCAACTCACTCAACTTAAAATGAACAAACAAGATTTGCTTTTCAGGTTGGCAAAATTCAATTTTTGGCATAATCGTCATTCTTGTCCAGAGGCACAGGAGGCTTTTGATAAACAGTATGGTCTAATCGTCACCCCTTAAAACAGGCGAGGATGCCGACAAATGTACTACTCAGTAATCAAGATATCATTTTCAAAACAAATGATTCAATTTTTTTGTCATTTATGTCATAATTGAAATGTTCCAAACCAAGCGTGATTGATTTTCATGAGATTCCTACGAGTTTTTAGTCTTTTGTTATTACTGCACTCCACTTGTTTTGGATTCTCGGCCTATTCCAACAAAGAACTGGATGAGCTAGAGATCAAATTTAAAAAAGAAATCAATCAGTCACCTCAAGTATTAAGAACACCGCTTGCTGAACGTTATATCAATAAGATAGCCGCACGATTGGCTCGGCATGGCGATATGCCTAAACCTTATTTTTTTATTGTTAAATCTAAAGAAATCAACGCTTTTGCAGGTCCCGGTGGCTATATTGGCGTCAATACCGAGTTGATTCTTGCGTCTCAAAACGAAAGTGAATTAGCCGCGGTCATGGCGCATGAAATGGCTCACGTACGCTTGCATCACTTGTATCGCATGATAGAACATCAAAAACAAATGCAAATTCCTAAACTAGCCGGCATGCTTGCAGCAATTGCCTTAGGCGTCATCAACCCCACATTAGGAACAGGAGCAATGCTTGGCGCCATGGATAGTTTTGAAAAAGACACCATCAATTTCATTCGCTCCAATGAAAAAGAAGCCGATAGTATAGGGATTGATATTCTCACCCGTGCACAATTTAACCCCGAAGGCATGCCCAGTTTCTTTAAAAAAATGCAAATGAATTCCAGATATTATTATACTGCGAATGTTCCGGCTATTCTAAGAACTCACCCCTTAGATGAAGATCGTATCGCAGAAGCCGATAACCGTATCGCACAACTTAAAATTCAACACCACACGAGTTCATCACCCCAATACTATCTTTTTAAGGAACTGGTTCGCCACGAAGTCGCACATGATACCCAAACACTTTTTGAGTACTACCGCAAACAATGTCCACTAAACGCCCCTCTTTATGCCTGCCAATATGGAGAGGCCTTAAACTATCAGGACAAGCATGATGATAAAAAAACCATCGCCATCCTGGAGCCTTATGTGAATTCCTCTTTCCAGCAAGATCCTTTTATGAATCTTGCCCTCGCTCAATCCTATGAAGCCGTGGGCAAAAAAGAAGAAGCTCAGCACATCTATCAGAAATTTTATGATATCTCTCCGAATAATACCGCCATTGTCGATCAATACAGCGATTATTTGGAGTCCAATGATCCTAAAAAGAATCTCTCCATGCTCATCAAGGCTCATCGTAAATTCAAAAATGATGCTAATATCTGTTTTAAACTTGCTCGCGCTCAAGCTCAACAACACTTGCTCGCACAAGCTTATTTTACGGAAGCAAATTGTCATCTACTTCAAGGAGAAACCCGGGAAGCCATGGCACAACTCAATACAGCAAAAAAATTCGCCAAACCCAATTCTTATATCGATTTAAGAATCAGCGCAAAAATTGAAGAAATCAAAGAATAACTTGCAATTCACCACAAGATTATAGTAACCTTCCAATTTGTTATAATTTTCTACGATTTATTTGGATTTTTTTCATGCGACATGTTAAACCCTTAATCAAAATATCCCGGCGACAAGGTGTCTTGTTTGCTTTATTTTTAGTAATTTATGAATTTCTCACCTATATTTCCAATGACATGATACTACCGGGTATGTATCAAGTTATTGATGAATTTCATGCAAATCCATCTAATATTGCTAGCGCCGTTACTTGTTTTATGATTGGCGGTGCTTGTTTACAATTTATCATTGGACCATTATCAGATACTTATGGACGTCGTAAAGTCATGCTGAGTGGGGTTGTTTTATTTTTAATAAGTACTTTTTCACTCGCTATTGCTCATAATATGCATCAGTTCCTCATGGAACGTATTTTTCAAGGGATGGGCATCTGTTTTATTGGAACCATCGGCTATGCAACCTTACAAGAAATTTTCAATGATACCGATGCAGTTAAGATGACCGCCTTGATGTCAAGCATCTCCATTGTCTCCCCGTTATTAGGTCCACTCGCTGGCTCCTGGATAGTGCTGCATGCCTCTTGGCGTGAAATTTTTGAATTAATTGTTGTTTGCACAGTAGTAGCCTTATGGGGACTCTGGAGATTCATGCCAGAACCGATTGGTCAAACAACAGTGGAAGGTAAACTGATTGCCTCTCAGCCCTTGAATTTTAAAAAAATCATGCATAACTATGCTATTTTATTAAGCCACCAAAATTTCATGAAAACCTTATTCACCTACGGATTAATGGGTATACCTTGCATGATTTGGATTGCTTTAAGTCCTGTAATGATCATTACTCAGGAAAATAGTCACAGTCTTTACGAATACAGCTTATGGCAAATTCCCATGTTTTCAGCCTTTATATTTGCCAATACCCTATTACAAAAATGGGTAGAAAAATTCAATTTACAACAATTAATGAAAAAAGGAACATACATCGTAGCAATCGCTTTGATCTCAAGTATTTTCATGGTTCATCATTTTGGTCCTACTTATTATGCTTTCATTCCATGCTTTGTTGTTTATTTCTTTGGTTATGCAACCGCAAGCTCGCCTTTTTACCGACAGTTATTTGGTCTATCATCTGTTCCCAAAGGTGCCACAGCAGCCCTTATTTCACTGTTTACCATGTTAGTGCAATCCATTGGAATCGAAACCGCAAATCATCTATTTCATCAATATCATTTTGAAGGAATAGCATGGTTATTATTAGCGATTGGCGCAGGTATTATTGGTTTACAATTTATTAAGAACCAAGAAGAACAGATCAGTGAGGAAGTTGCATAATTAGTCTTTCAGCAATCGCCAAATTAAAATACCTTGGGGCCAACCTTGGCCCTCATTGGCAGGGGAATAATGAATCTGGGTGGCTGCATCTAATCTAAATAACTCATGTGTTAAAGTATAAGCATAAGCCATATTGAAACAAGCTTTCTGAGCATACTCATCATGTATTTGGAGTGCTGAGTTACAAGCGTTTTCCTCCTCAGTACCTCGCAAATACGAGATCTGATAAGAAGATTGTTCTTTAGCCTTCAAATAAGGAGACGATCCTAAGTGTTTCAATAAACCTAAACCATACCACTTTACACCTGGCGATAATGTAGCCAAAAATTCTTGAATATGATGAAGTACTTGAGACTCTAAAGAATCCGATGCTTTAACCAATCGACCAATGCAGTTTTGAATATTCATGGGCGCATGACAACTTACCCGAGAAGACATTTTCTCACGACCATAGTCATGCAAAGAAGCCGTCCAAACTTGAACAAGTTCGTGATTAAAACTCAGAAATTGCATCACATGAGACTTATCTCTGGCTGTATCCACATTAACAGCCACTTGCGCTGATCCACCGCCAATTTCAATAATACCTGTTTGATAGTTCGGATGAGTTAAAGAATAATCATTTGAAATCCAGGCATAACAGGCTTCCTCATGTCCAGATATTTTTCGAATTTCAATCAAATTCAGATATTTTTGCTGTCTAAACCATGTTCGCGTGGCCTGAGAATAATTAATTTCCTGTCGAATAGATAGAGAACGATAACCTTCAGTGGCATAAACATAGGTATTTAAAACTTGTTTTGGAAAATCAACGAATAAAGAATCTAGTACCGCATGAATTGAGGATACTGGAATTTTATTCAGTTGCTGATGAATTTTTTTTTCATAAATCTGCTGGATTATTTTATCTTTACGAAATGTCTTAGCATTATACGCATACACATGCACACGAATCCCAGTATAACCAATATCAACAACCACATCACAGCTTTGATAATGACATTGATTAAATCCTGGATGATGAGCAAAAGCGCCTTGAATAAAGCTCGCCATTACTAAAAATAAAGTTTTCTTCAAAGTACGTCCTATACTTTAGTTTGTTGGTATAAAAGTGCTCCGACCGTCCAATCCATGTTTTGTTGGTTATTAGGGTAAGTCATGGTGGCATCTTCAGAAACCCCTAAACCATCAACAATACTGGCATAAAAATAACTTGCTGCTAAGCATTGGCGATATAAAAATGGGTCAGTGTATTTTTGAATCAAGCTTCCCCAGTTTTCATGACAAGAGTCTGTATCGGCAATTGCTCGTACCGAACGCCAATTGAAGCTATGCTCATTAAACCGATAAGGTGGTGTTGAGATGGAAAATTTAATGGCCCCCAATGTCACCCAATTTAATGCTTGCTGATTTTTTAGAATCGATTGAGCTTCAGTAAATTGTTGAAGCAATGTCAATTCAGGGTGAGATTCTAATGTTTGAATACATTGTGAGATATCGCCCTGCGCCAATGAACCATTGCTCAAAGGGTAATTTTGACTATAACAGGTTGTCTCTAAAGCGACTTTTTTCTCGACCTCATTAATACCTAAACCTAAATAGCTTTTAGACCAAACATAAACCGTTTGCCCTCTGTTTGAAAAACGAGTAATGTCTTCTGGTGATAAACGCATCGCGATTTCCTGAGAAACAGGAATATTAACTTGATATGAAGCCCCGCCAATCTCTAAAACGCCTTTGTATACGTTTTCATTTTGATTGGCAGCCAACCATGCAAAAAACCCCTCTTCTTTACCTAGAATGGTGCGGACATCTTGAATAAGCCAGCCTGATTTTTGTGAAAACCATTGCTTTACGGCCGCATAACGTTGAAATTGTTCATCCTCTGAAATTAAGCGCATACCAGCGGTTCCATAAATATAGGTAGGTATTGCTTGTAAAGCATTATTAGGAACCAATTGTTGTAAATAATTGGAAACTTTATCAGGTGAAACTTGAGCCAAGCCTGGAGTAATTTTTTTTGACCAAAGCGTTTGATAGTCATGGGAATAAATGTAAAAGCGAGTACCCGAACTACCTGCATCAACGACCGCATAACACTTTGAAGTCTGACAGAGAGCTTGCCAATTTTCATCAGCAAAAACAGGGAGAATAAAAAGAGAAAAACTAAAAAAAAATCCAGTTAAAAGCCACCGTGACATATTTTTCATGCCAGTCTTCCTTAAAAAACATACACATATTTTATCAAATATCACCCAAGTCATCAACAACTGAAAACGAAAACAAGACAAAACAAGAACATTGGGTATAAAAATAACTCTACAATAAATTTAATATAAAGATAATACTGGAATTTACTTGAATGTTGTTCTGTCAAGGTTGCGCTTTTGGCGCGCCTGAAAGGTTTAATCTTGACAGCACTTCAAAAATTACCCTGCCACACCGACGAGGTGATATCAGATATGATAGTATTATTTGTAATAGTTGAGTTTGAAAATGACACAAAAAATAGATTTAAAAAAATGGTCAACCATTAATGGGAGAACAAGGTGTTTTAATCCCATTAATTAAACAGCTGATAGAGCTTTCATTAGATGGTGAAATGGAACATCATTTGGCACATGGTAAAGCTTCTAAAATACTGCAAACAGCCCATGGTCCTATTGAGTTAGAAACACCAAGAGACAGAGACGCTGAAGAAACGGCAGACAATTTTAAATGAAAGCCTTGATGATAAAATTTTAGCCCTCTTTGGCCTTGAGATGAGTTACCAAGATATACGAAATCATTTGATGGAAATATATAGTACTGATATTTCTCAAGGCATGCTGAGCCGGATCACTGACAAACTAATGCCTGCTATTGCTGAATGGCGAAACAGGCCGTTAGAATCCATTTATACCGTGGTTTTTTTGGATGCTATATTTTTTAAATCCCGTGAGAATGGATGTGTTGTCACTAAAATAAGTTAAAAAGTCGTGGTGTTGAAGACATACTCATTGCCTGCGTTGATGGTTTGAAAGGCTTTCCGGAAGCCATACAGGCTTCTTTTACTAAAACTGAAGTCCAGCTTTGTATAGTGCATCAAATTCGCCATTCAATTAAATATGTGGCGTCCAAGGACCAAAAAGCATTTATGGCTGATTTAAAAACAGTATATAAAGCTGAAACCCTCGAGTTGGCTGAGCAACGTCTATTAGAACTTGATAATAATTGGGGAAAGAAATATCCCACGGTCTTGCGTTCCTGGCAAGCCAAATGGGAACAACTTTCTCATTATTTCAAATATTCTCCAGAAATTCGGCGTTTAATCTATACAACCAATCCTATAGAGGGATTTCATAGACAGGTTAGAAAATTTACTAAATCAATATGAATATTAAGAAAAAATGGAGTCAACCCATACCCAATTGGGCGTTAGTGAGTTCACAGCTTGATATCTTTTTTGAAGGTCGACTAAAGATTGGGTTGTGATATAGTGACACAGTTCAGTGAACACCCTCTGGTACGGTTCTGAAAAAATTATCATCAAGTTTTCCAGAAGCATCGTAACTTAAACTCCAATCTTGTTCGTCTGATTTGGTTTCTTTAATTTTGAATGCCAAATTTTCACCGCGAGTAATTCTGCCGGTTGTCCTTGTCCATGCACGATCTAGCTCTTGCAGGACGTCATCTAATCGTTGGTCACAATAGATTGGAATTTTCTTGTAACCAAATTCATTGGCAATTTTTTCTACATTATTAACAACGTCCTCACTTACCAAATCATGATCAATATCACAGTACGTCACGCTGTCATTACAACAGAGTAATCCCTTATCCAGGCGACGATACATCTTGTGATACACAAAAAACTCAAACAAATGTGGATCAACCTGCTCATCATTAGCATCTTTTTTTAAATAAGGCAGAGCTGTTTTTGAAATTCTGTCTTCTACTTCTTTGGGTAATTTAAACGACGAAGGGCCTTTCTTACGGACACCGTAGTGATTTTTCAAGATTTTGATAAAATCCATGATGTCACTATTATCTCTAAAATAGGTGAAAGGAACATGTATCAATACAGGCCGTAGATAAAGGGAAAATTGCCGGAATATCTCCAAATAGTAATCCCTCGTGGCCGCTTTTTTATCAAAAACACGACCGCCTAAGTACTCGGCAATAATAGGAAATTGCTTTTCCGGCAGAATTTTATAAGCCTCACGATTTAGCTCTTCATGATTAAGGCCATATTTACGATTGGGGAACCATTTTAAAAATTTTGCTAATTTTGGTATATCAACGACCAAACCCGAATTGTACTCGGCCAGTGCTTTAGCCACATATTTTTTAGCATCGGCCAATATGGCTCTGACGTGAAACATAAAACTTGTGATTAAATTATCCATGATTTGTTGATAACGGTGGTAAACAAAACACAGGGATTGCAACCATTGCTGCGGTTGATTTAACTGACGCAATCTGGATGCAGCATATTGCTCTGCCAAATCAGCATAATAACGAATGGCATTTTTTGACAATTGCAGCGTCGGTATAAATTCCTTTGCAAATATATATAACTCCGCGATTTCTACCGCTTTGGCTACTTCTTCCTTGATGGGCGTATACTTGAAATTTTTCTGATCGGCACGAATAACATTCAGTTTTGTGATCCCATCCTCTCGTTTGATCAAATCCGACAACCTTTCCTGTTGCTCGTGCGGTATTAAGAGTATTAATTTTTCAAGTCGTTCTTTTTCCGTGGAAAACGCTCGTGTAAATAGATCTTGCATGGTGCGATAAGTTGGCAGCAGTATTTTTTTATTTTCCAAATAAACCATCAACTGCCGAAACGTATCATGCCCTTTTGGGTAATAGCGTAGTAGTTCACAAAGGTGCGCTTCAACCAAGGGTACTTGTACTGATGACCAGTCCTGATATCCAAATAAATTTAGAATAACGCTCTTTTGTTGGCTCAGGGTTTGTCTGGTTATTTTAAAGTCAGATTTCTCGGTTTTGTAATATTTAGCCAAGATGTAAGCCACATCATCACGTACTTCATCAAATGTAAATGCAAAAATTTGCTGGCTGGCTTTAAAGTAGCCCAGTTGCAGGATAAACGCGACCTGCGTTTTTGTGGCTGAATATTGACGCAGAGCCTCCATCTCTTGCTGAGTCATTGTAAAATACAGTTCCCGTTCCGCGGCGTTAAAAACGGGACGAGCATAAAGTTCTTCAATTTCTGCTTCGGAAAGTAACTGCAACCGATTTTTTAGAGTCATATTGGGGTTCAGAAATACGGAGGTTTGGATGGACTGAGTTTTCAGTCAACGAAGGTCGCATTGTACGCCGATTTTTGGTAAGATAAAGCGGTTCAGTAATTCTTGGTTCAATATATCTTTTTTCGGTTAGTAAAATGGACGAAATTGTATGAAAATAGGGTATGCACGCGTTTCAACCAAAGATCAATTTTTATCCATGCAGGTTGATGCACTCAAAAAAGCCGGTTGTGATCAAATTCATGAGGAAGTTGCCAGTGGTGCAAAAACAGCAAGACCCGTACTTGAAGAAATTATGCGGAACATTCGGAAGGATGACATTTTAGTCATTTGGAAACTGGATCGGCTTGGAAGGAACTTAGCACACTTAATTCATCTAACAACAAAGCTGAGTGAGAAAGAAGTTGGATTAATCAGTTTAAATGATCCGATTGATACGTCGACCTCGCAGGGGCGGATGATGTTTGGTATTTTTGCGTCTCTTGCTGAATTTGAACGTGAATTAATTCGTGAGCGCACTCAGGCAGGTTTAAAATCGGCTCGTGCCAGAGGGCGAAAAGGAGGTCGACCGAAAGGTATGAGCCAAGCAGCAATAGAAAAAGCAGCTATCGCTGAAGCACTATATAAAAATGGTAGTATTCCAGTTAAAAAGATTGCCGAACAATTAGGAATTTCGAAGACAACTTTATACTTGTATTTACGATATAGAAACGTATGTATCGGCGAAAAAATAGAAAAAAATTAACCTTAATGCGCTAATTATTGACATTAAATTGAGGTGACTGTATTAGGAGTTACGCATTGACAACACCAGAAAATTTTGGATTCAAATGTTCTTTT
>CAZNFJ010000013.1:0-45321 GCA_964572685.1 uncultured Legionellaceae bacterium | reverse complement strand
AAAAGAACATTTGAATCCAAAATTTTCTGGTGTTGTCAATGCGTAACTCCTAATAGAGTAAAAAAATATGCTTTTTGATAAAATTTCACAATAATCTCCTTTTAGTATTCTTTTTAAATATAGTTGATTGAATTTAAAATTCAAGGGCACTCACTTTAAGAATTTTTCGTAATATAACCATATGGGTGTGTTGAACGCGTCACCTATTGTGTTTAAGTGCAATTTAAGTATTTTATTAAGGCATTAAACATGAAATGAATACCTACTTCACTCAAGGCTATCATGTTATGGACGGAAAGTTCTGCTTACGTCAAGGAAAGATTAAAACTTATGATTGACCTTATTTTTGGCGTTGCTTTAAGATATAAAGTGATGCCCATTTTAGTATAAGGCTCAATATCAATCCTAAAAAGAGGATGATTGATAAATTTGAGAAACCTTGCGCGTATTGTGATTTTAAACTAACTAAAGAAGCATGCGGTTCAGTAATCGCTGTTAAACCTGCTAATTTCCCCGAACAATAACCACCCAGCCCTAAGGATACGAAAAAAATACCCATCATGGTACTGACTTTTTTTCGACAAGCTAAAATAGTCATTGCTGATGTACCGACAGGCGAAAGCAATAGTTCGGCTTTGGATATCAATAAATAACCAGGTAATATTAACCATGCTGACATTTTGCTTGTGGCGTTGGAATATCGACATAAACCAGCTATCCATAAATAGGTAATAAGTATCAAGCCTAATGCCATGATGAATTTATTGATGATTCGCGAAGTTCGCACTTCTATGCTTGGGGTGTGGTGAAGGTGAGAACGCGTGGTGATAAAGCCTATTACTATCATTCCTAAGCTTTGTACGGCCACATAGTAAGGCGGAGGAAATGCAATACCCATCCAATGCGACTCAACTACTCGAATAATAAATAAAGTTAAAGACATAAACATTTGAAAGTAAAAGGACCAAAATATCACAGATATGACACATAGAAACAAAATCATTAAGGTTTTTTTGGCCTGAGATTTTTCTTCAATCACCATACAATAAAACATATAAAGACTTGCAATCAATGCAATGGCAGGAAATACCAAGTTTGCAAGTTGGCTATGAAGCATGATTTGATAATTCAAACATCCCAAGAGAAATAATATCACGCCAGAATAGAGAAGACTTGAAGGTTTTTCAATACGTTCTGAAGGATAGTCTTCGATATCGAAATGTCTAATGCCGAATATGAAGGAAAAGAGCGATAACAACATACCAAAAGCGGCACTTAGAAAAGCCATTTGCCAACCAAAATACAATTTGAAAACGCTTGGGAACGTGGTGCCTAAAATAATGCCGGTGGTAATACCTAAATAAAAAATAGTAAAACCGTTTTCACGAATGACGGATTCTTCATGATATTGGTTGCCGAGCAAAGTTGCGATATTGGGTTTGAGAAGTCCTGTTCCGACAGCAATGGAGGCAAGGGAGGCAATCAGGGCTGGAATTTGATGGCTGAAACTTAAAACCGTATAACTTACTAATAAAATGAGAGCGCCTAATAACACTGAGCGTTTTTGTCCAAGATAACGATCGGCCAACCAACCGCCAACAAAAGGAGAGAGATAAGTGAGTGCTGTAAAGGAGCCAATGAGGCTATAGACTTTTTTATCAGGCCACTGAAAATGCATCGCTAAATATATGGCAAGCAGGGTTTGGACAACGTAAAAACCATAACGCTCCCACATTTCAGTGAGAAAAAAAACGCGTAGTGTTTTAGGTTGTTGAAGCTTATCCACAATGATGTTCCTTCTCATGTTCCATGTTTTTTGGTTATCCTAGCATAAGAATTTCATGTGACAAAGTCTGCTGAATAGAAATTTCAAAAAATATTGATATAATGAGAAGATATTTCAAATTGAGCTTTCTATGAATACAGTTGTGGTTTTTACTGATGGTGCTTGTCAAGGCAATCCTGGCCCCGGGGGCTGGGCGGCGATATTACAATACAATAATACTGAAAAAATGGTCTCAGGGTATGAACCGCAAACCACTAATAATCGCATGGAGTTAACCGCAGCTGTTGAAGCCTTGCGGGTTTTGAAAAGAAAATGTTTGGTGGAAATTTACACTGATTCTCAATATGTCAAACAAGGAATGTCTGCTTGGATTTTTAATTGGCGGCGCAATGGCTGGCGTACTGCAGATAAAAAACCGATTAAAAATCAGGATTTATGGATGGCACTTGATGAGCTTTCCCAAAATCATGAAGTCCAATGGAACTGGGTAAAAGGGCATGCAGGCCACCCGATGAATGAAAGGGTCGATCAACTAGCTAAAGAGGCCCTATGTTTTGGATTGGAACAAACCTCATGACGCGACAAATCGTTTTAGATACTGAAACCACAGGTATTGGTCATGATGCAGGACATCGTATCATTGAAATTGGTTGTGTAGAATTGCTCGATAGACGATTAACCGGTCGACATTTTCATCGATACATCAATCCTGAACGACTGGTTGATATGGGGGCTTTTAAAGTTCATGGTATCAGTAATGAATTTTTAGCTGATAAACCCAAGTTCGTTGATATCTATGAAGATTTTTTGGAGTTTGTCAAAGACTCAGAATTGATTATCCATAATGCTCCCTTCGATGTGGGGTTTTTGAATGCTGAGCTTTCCCGGATAAAAACACATTTTAAAATTCAAAGTATTTGTCTTATTACAGATACTTTAGATATGGCAAAACGCTTACATCCAGGTCAAAGAAATAGTCTTGATGCTTTATGTAAACGCTATCAGGTAGATGCCGCTGATCGTGTGTTACATGGCGCTTTATTGGATGCCCAGTTACTGGCTGATGTATACATGGCCATGACTTCGGGTCAAAAAAAAATGGAGCTTGGTGAGCAGGTTAGTGCGATGGTTGATTCTGTCATCAATACGCAGGATATGAAGACCCCAGTCTATTTGGCTAACGAAGAAGAATGTCAGGCTCATGAAGATTTTATAAGTATGATTTTAAAAAAATCAGGTCAAGTGATTTGGTCAGAAACAAAGGAAAAATAATGAATGTTTCAAAGCTTCTAGGGATGTTGGCTTTGTCTTGGGTATCGACAAGCTTTGCGGTGACCTGTTATGTGACTTTTATCAAAGATCAGTGTTACGCCGATTATAATGTGCATTTATCCATTAACGACAGTCATTCGAAGCGTTCATTGGTGGAGTTGGATCTTCCTCAATCAAAGTTTTGGATACGTCAGTCTTTTAATTGTCAACCAAACCAGGTGGTGACGATTGCCTCCAGTTTCACTCCAGCTATATGGGAAGCAGATGCAGGTAAGCAATTTTTTGGAACACATTTTACCCAGTTTCCTGATATCGAACCGCCTCAAGGGACAATTTGGGCGATGGATGTATGCTTTCCTTCACAGTTTTCCAAAGTACCTTCCCCTCCTAAAATCACGGGAACTTGTGGGTGTGATAGAACCTCGATTCCGCCTTTAAACAACCCTAATATTATTAATTCATAGGAATTCTGTCATGTCAGTCAGTTTAAGAAAAAAAATTGCACAAATGCTTTGTTTTGGATTTGATGGCGCGCATTGGTCAGAGGCTTTAAAATTACAAGAATGGTTATCTTCTCCAGATGGTCTTGGTTGGCTGATTGAATTTAACTATGATTGCCATACAAAAACTTATGGTAAAAATATTCAGTCATTTGAACAACTTCAAAGATTTAATCAACAAATCAAAGACTTTTATGCCCATATTCATCCGAATGCTTTACCCTTATGGTTGAGTATCGATGTAGAGGGTGGAAAAGTTGATCGATTGGCAAAACTTGATGGTTATCAGACATGCCCAAGTGCGCAAAGTATAGCATCTATGACATCTGCAGAACGCGTGCAAATGTGGTCAAAAACGGCTAAATATCTCAAAGAACTTTATTTTGATTTGAATTTCGCACCGGTTGTTGACTTAAATTTATCGCCAGATCAGGGGATTTTCGGACCTTATGGACGTTGTTTTTCCGATGATGAACTCGTGGTCAGTCAATTGGCTCAGGAGTATATCGAAACCCTTGCAAACCATGGACTAATGGCTTGTTTAAAACATTTCCCAGGTCATGGTAGTGCAAAAGATGATTCTCATGCCGGTTTTGTGGATGTGACCGCAAGTTTTGAGAAACAAGAATTAATTCCCTATCAAAACTTAATAAAAATACCTGGCCTTGTGGAATGCATCATGACAGCGCATGTGATTAATCGTGAATTGGATGACAGTGGGGTACCTGCAACTTTATCTAAAAAAATGATTAATGGTATTTTGCGTAAGCAATTTCATTATCAAGGTTTGGTGGTGAGTGATGATCTACAAATGTATGCGATTGCTCAGTATTTTTCTAAAGAGGAAGCTATTGTTAAAGCGATTGAAGCAGGGGCTGATATTTTGATGTTTTGTAATCAGTTGGGTTCTGATGAGCCTCATGGCGTTATAGATCTTATTGAACATTTGGTTGATTCAAAGCGTATCGACAACCAGCTAATCGATAATGCTTTTAAACGTATTGTGATGCATAAGACACTTAAGAGAAGTCTTTAATACTAACGCATCCAATTCAGCATAGTGCTAAAATCAGCAGTGATTTGATACAAATCAAAATTCATCATTGAGGCGAGAAAGTCTTTTTTTCTGTGACCTGATGATTATCTGATTGATAAGTATTGACGGACGATTGATGAGGTAAAGGTATTTGCATCTTGGATGCTAATGCAAGTTCTTGAAGCTCTAAAGCTCTTCTGGCATGAATTTTAGGTTCAAGTTTTTTTTTACGGTTGACTTGTTGCTTTTTTTCATTATTCTCTTGGGAAGGTTGTGGCTTAGGTTTAAGTTTCTGCTGCTGTTGTTGTTGTTGTGCAAAACTTTCTTGGGTACGTTTGGTTTTTTCTTCAGTTTCTGCTTGGGTTTTTTGACGTAATAATTCAGCTCTGAACCGTGCAATGTCTTCATTGTTAGGTTTTAGTGTAGGTGCGACCATAACTGCTCCATTGTATTTGTGTATATAAATATTGTAACATTTGCGCCAATGTTAGTCAAAGAGATGATTTCGTCTGACGCAAGCTAGTACTAACGTATCATTTTTATCGACGACTTCCCCTTGGTTTTCAATTGTTTCACCCGGTTCAAGTTTTAGAAATCGAGGTTCTTTCAAAAGACGTAAGTGAACTTTACTTTGACCTAAATAATGCATTCTGGCTATGATTTCTTGTCCTCGATAACAACCTTTTTTAAAGTCAATCCAATGGTGTTCAAGTCCAAGATCATGAGGCAAGAACCGGCCTATCGTTTCTGGATATAGTTCAAATTCTTGTTGAAGCAGCCTTTGGTGATGCCAGTTTGTATAGGAAATTTCTGATAAACCGCTTATTTTTGTCGAATCGCAGGTGATACATGAGCATTTATCATCAATAATCCCATAAATTTCGATGTCTGATTTTTCTTTAAAGCTCACATGAGATAAAAGCGCAGGTTTTTCAAGAATACTATGGGCTTTGTGCCAAATATTTTTTTGAACTAGCAAATACAGGTGGCCTTCAAGGTGTTCAACTTGAAATTTGGCAATGATACGACCTTTGATATTGCATAAAAGATTAGGACTATTGATCATGACGTTATTGGTCAATTGTCCTTGTAAAAATGAAGCACCCTTTTCGCCAATCACTTCAATACACTGATAATCATTCAAAATACAATAGTTCATTTTTTTCTCAGTTTAGATGTTTTGGAAATGACAAAGTTCAAGTTCTTGTCCTCTAGTTTGCAATGGGATTATACATTCCTTAAATAAACTTGCACGCTTGATTTGACACCAGATAGGATTTTTTTTCTGATCGGGTGTAAATTGACGAGGGGATAGAGAGTCAATATGATCTAGCGAACTGATGGCAAATTTCATGATTTCAATTTTAATAATCGGTGGAATTCGATTCTCGGGATATTCATGACATAAAGCAAGCAAGAATTCAAACTTCAGCTCAGGATTGTAAAACTCAAACAATTGCTTAATTTTTTGAGGATTTTTTTCAAATGAGGACAGTTCTTGTTTGTGTTGAATGATTTTATGATTGAGCAATAACTTAGAATCATATGATAAATACGGCATGATTTGTATCAATGCATTAAATTCATGTAAAAGCCACTGATAGATGGTTTGATGAGTTTGGTGTTTAATAATGAATAAAGCTGTTTGATGACTTTGTGGTGTCTTGGAAATAAGATAAATAAGAGAATCTAAATTAATTAAATGATGCAGATGAATTTTTTGTAAGGATAATATCCACTCACCACGTTCTTCAAGTGGAATATAATGTAATACCACTTTTAAACACTGAGGATGGTTGATAACTTTACAGATTAGATCATGATTGATTAATTGATGGGGTTGGGGCGATGAACTTAAAATGATGTCTAGAATTTGATGACGAATAGGAGCTGCTTTTAACCAATTTTCATCCCTTGAATTTTTGTGTGTAAGGAATTGGTTGATTTCTTCAATACTTAAATTTTCAAGATAAGTATATAAGGCGCTATCATCGCTTAGGATGAAATGAAAAAAATAATCGGAATTTAAAAAACTTAATAATTCGGTGCTGTTGAGGTAATCAAAGCAATTGATGAGTTCTTCACTTTTTTCTCGACTCAACCGATCTAAGAGTTGATTTTCGTTGGAAAAGAATAAAGAAGCTCGATGTATGCTATTTAACTTTTGTATTATTTGAGCAAGTAAACCGTGGTTTTGAACCAATTCATCAACGATTCGAATATTGTGACTTAACTCAAATAGGGCAATATTGAGCAAGGCTAAAGATGACATTTGTATCAAAACAACTGACAATACATCAGAATGGTGTTGATGATGTATGACGATGTTATGACCATAGAGTTTATAGACAAAAGCCCTATCATTAGGGGGCATGTTATTTAAGATATGTATTAATATTTCAGGAATATCGATGATGAGTTCAAATAAATTATGTTCATCATGCATGGTTAATAGAAAGTCCATTTGATGATGGAGCATTGTATTATAGAAATGATTGAATGTTGCAGGATATTTTAAGGCTTTAGCTAATAAAGAGTAAATATCCTCAAATGGAGTATTCTGCCAATGTAGAGGATTAACTTCTAACATATCGTCTAAAAAACATTTAATTAGATCGGGTTCAGAAAGATTTAAATCTAAAATACTATCACCATCACCTGTTTTTTGAAGAAGAAGTTCTTTTTTTTGATTAACTGTGCATTTGTTTTGAATAATTATATAACTATCTTTGAGAGGAATTTGAAACCATAATTTTTCTTTTTGATGTTGTGATTGAGTCAACCAGTTCATGATGCTTTCTGGTTCTAACATTTCAAGTATCGCATTTAAAAATACGGGATGTTTACAACAGTATTCCTGGAGAGTTGGCTGATGTTTTTTAATTTTTTGACTTAAAACTTTTATTTTTTTTTCTTCATTATAGAGTTTTAAAAAGCATTGTAAGGCAAAAGGCGAGTGATAAGCGGCGTTTGCAATATCAAAATTTTTTTCATCTGATAATATTCTGATATTTTGGATGCTGAATTGAAAAAGCTCAAAAAATCCAAGCATGACAAACATTTTAATCTCGATATGATGGGTATTGTCGAACCATGTGAGCAATATTTTTTGTTCATATTCCTTTTGAAAATCTCGGTTTGCTTGATGAAAATAGGATAAAATACTTAGCCATTGAGCAAGATTTTTTTCTTGATGATATGAATAGAGATAAGAAAGTACCAATGCTGAAAAATCATAACAATCTTTGGGATATTTGGATTGATGATATCCCAGTGCATTTAATAAACTTAAATAAGGTCTTTTTTGGTGATAAAAATCGTTGATATTAATGAAAGTATCTAGTTCAAAGTTCTCGCAAGCCTCTTTGATGATTAATCCTAATTCTTTAAATAGTTGATTATCAAATTTTTCGCACCATTTTTGAGTGTTGGGGTAATGATATAGCTCATTGATAATTGATTCCTTTCCTTCCATGCTTGCAATTTGCAATTGAAATAACTCATGATAAAGCCTGTCTTTAATCGTTTCAAATTTGCGTTTTTTACACGCAAGAGCTACAAATGATTGATTTTGGACAGTAATTGCCTGGTATTGCGCCTCTTGAATGAGTTCATTTTTGCTTTTTTGCAAAAGTTCAGGTTTGAATGATACAAATATCCAGAATAATGCTTTTTCATTTTCATATAATGTTGAAATCATTGGTGCAGGTGTTAGCGAAACAAGTCTTGTAAATGTTTTTAAATGTTGTTCTTCCGGAATTTCATTCAATAGGTGGACATATAAATTCTGGATATTTTCCGTTGATTGCTGGGGTAACCAATTTTGAAAGTGAATGTAAAGAGAACTTCTTTCATCAAATTGCAGTACTTGAGTGATGAATTCTATACCAAATAAGTAAAACAAATGAAGAAAAACCTGAGCATTTATGGTGCAGGAATCCGGTGGTGAGCATGGGGGAAGCGCAGGCGGGGGTAAGGGGTTAATCTGTGCATCCAATGACATATAGGGAAATTGTTCAAGACCGCAGGAAAATTGATGGAGGGTGCTAAGTAGTTCAGCAATACCTTCATGTTCGTGCTGCCGTGCTTTCAAAATCTCGCAAGCATCTTCAATTCTTGAGAGTTCAAAAGCATGTTGATCAAAAAAATCTTTAAATAAATATGTTTCAATAATTAGCTGGATGGGCAGGTTATGTTTAATTAATGCAATCAATAATCCGGTGATTTGACTGGGATGATAAAATAATGTTTTCAATTGATAGAATGGATAAAGCGAACGCGCAGTATTTGTCTGCAACAGATGATTCTCGATATAATCACTCCAAAATTGACTGATGAGAATCTCTGATTCTATGGAATACTGAAATGCATCATGTTGTAATAATTGAAAAAAATGAAAGCCTGATTCCTCTGGAATAAGCAGTATTAATTTTTTCAATAAAAGAGCCAGATCGATGTTTAAGCGTTCATGGGGTTGGAGCAGCTCTTTGGGAATCCTTTGAAAACGAATGGCCGAGTGAATAACTTGCGAACAGAACGCCTCAAATATCTTTATTTCTGATTTCTCTATCATGGGAAAATGGCGGAATTGTTGCTTTAAGCTGATCATTAATTGCATATTCGCTTCTCATTAAGTCAAAACCTTCATTACTTACTTTAATAGTAACATTTTAGCGATAATATTCTAGAAGATAATCCATCGATTGCGTACTTAATTATATTCAATATTAAAATTTTTTGATTGATTTTTGTAAAAAATACGATACCAAGTTGTTGTATCATGTTGTGGATAATAATTGTCTTCAATGAATTTAGATAAGCTTAAACAGAAATTGATACCACCATGTCCCAAAATAGGCCTATGGATAACTTCCCAGACAATATGCCTATTTTTTCCTTCATTAATGTTATTGATGATGCAATTTGTGCAATTACCAAGATAAACTAGGCATGAATTTTAAAAATAATATGATACAATAATGACCTACTTTACCCTTATTTTTTACCAAGGAGTATTTTTTTGAATCCTACAAAAATGTTGCGATTGTCCTTCTCCATCAATCCGTTGCTCATGTTTGCAAGTCTTTTAACAATAACAGCTGCAACAATGATGCTTGCTGAAGAACAGAATGAACTGGAATATGAAAGTCGTTATGCTCGAATTGTGGCAGGCATTTTAAAGTTTTTAGTTCAAGTTCAGCATGGTAAGCTTAATCAATTACCTATCAACCCTTCACCTGAAAAAGGACGCTTGATAAGCATAGGACCGCATCGAACAGGCTGGGAAGCGATAGTGGTGGCAAGTCAGATTACTGGCGCTCCGCCTCGGTTTTTTGCGACTGATAGTTTTAAAATGATTCCGGGGGTGTCTTATTTATATGAGATGTTTCAAGTGATTGTCATAGAAAGTAAAGCCTCTAGAAGTAAATCAGGCCAATCTGCTAATCATCAGGCCTTGGAGAAGGCGCAAGAGGTATTAAAAAATAAAGGCTGTGTTGCTATCTTTCCTCAAGGTGGCTTTTCAATGATTGGTGAAAGTCCTCGGCGTATTTATGATGGAATTGCAAAAATAGCAATTCATAGCCAGGTTCCTATTGAAGTTGTTCGATTAGATGGTTTTTGGTGTTTCCAGAATCCTTTGATTCCCTTATTTATTAAAAATAATACATTTTTTAGAGCTTTCCTCTCTTTCTTTCATATGAATAATGTGAAAACTCAACAGTGTGAAGTGATTGATTTTCATCTCAAACCGGAAAACAGTCATTTGAGTGAGCAAGAGAAAATTGATGAAATTAATGCTCGATTATATGCTTACTATCGTCATACTGAGGATTTAACGACACCTGAAATTGAAAAAATTAGTTCTGTTGAAATTGCTCAAAATATGCATCATTCGATTTGGCGGGATAAACAAGAAGAAGATAGAATGATGAAACAAAACAGGATACATTTAAAAAGGAGCTAGAGATCTTCTGCGTATGAGAATTTTTATGGTAATATGGTGCGAGTGTTTTTTACCGAGAGAAAACGATGGATTCTGGTGATACTTTACAACGATTTATTTTTGAACATGCTGAAATTCGGGGCGAAATTGCTCGACTTGATGATACCTACCAGACCATTATTGCTCAAAGAGATTATCCTCCGGCTGTTCGAAAACTCTTGGGCGAAGCTTTGGTTTCTTGTTTGTTATTGGTAGGTAGTATTAAGTTTGAAGGGGAGTTGAGTTTACAGTTTCAGGGGGATGAAGCTTTACCCATGATGATTATACAATGTGATCATCAATTGCATTTGCGAGGATTTGCACGTTTTCAAGCTGGATTAAAGGATGAAGATTACCAAAATGCATTTTTACATGGACAAATGACTTTTTTGATAAACCAAAGTCATCTCACTGAAATATATCAAAGTATTATCCCCATTCATTCGACTGACATGAGTCAAAACCTCATGAGTTTTTTTTCGCAATCCGAACAGGTGGCCACACAAATCAGCATCGCTAGTAATGAACAACAAGTCGTTGGAATGTTATTGCAATTACTACCAGGACAAGACACCGAACAACGAGAAGAGTTTTGGTCTTATGCAAGTAAAATTGGTCAAACTGTGACATCAGAAGAATTATTGAGCTTACCAAATGAAGCAATTCTACATCGATTATATCATGAAACAGATATACGCTTGCTGATAGAAAAAGAAGCCCGTTTTCAATGTCGTTGTCACATGGAAAAAATGAAGTCTTTGTTAAAATCGTTTGGTGAAAAGGAAGTGCGTGAGCTTTTAGATGAGACAGGTCAAATCGATATCACTTGTGATTTTTGTAATCAGCATTATCTATTTGATGCTATTGATGTTGAAATGCTTTTTCGAGGAATCTCCTGATGCAAGAACAAGATAAAATCATATATCCCCGTTTTAATAAGCTTTTTTTTAAGGATTTTTGGGCTTTGGTTCGTCCATATTGGACCTCAGATGACAAATACAAAGCGTTTTTATATCTTTTTATCAATTTAATTTGCTCTTTTGCCGGTGTGTATTCCAGTGTCGCTTTAAATAGTGTGACAAAGGTCATGTTTGATGCCTTGAGCAGTTTTCAAAAACCACTTTTGATTGCATCCATTATTAAATTTTTAGGTATTGCTGTTTTAATTTTCTTTTGTGCAGGTTACGGTTCATATTTCTCAGGTTTATTGAGTATTCGTTGGCAGAAATGGCTCACTCAAAATACATTATCTCATTGGTTAAAAGATCACAAACACTACCGTCTGAATAGTTTGAAGGATAGAGTGGATAATCCTGATCAGCGAATCTCTGAAGATTTAGGCGCATTACCCAGTTTGAGTTTAAAAATATTCTTTCTTTTACTTAACTCGGTTTCAACTTATTTGTCATTTAGCGTTATTCTGTGGGGCTTATCTAGTCATTTTCCTTTGATGATAGGTTCAATCCATTTGGTTGTGCCTGGTTATTTATTTTTTTCAGCAACACTTTATGGTATTTTGGGTTTGTGGTTGATGGGGGTGATTGGTAAAAAGCTTTCGGCACTTGAATATCGCCAACAATTATTTACCGCAGACTTTCGTGCTCGTTTATTGAGAGTCCGTGAGTATGGTGAACAAATTAGTTTGTATCAAGGTGAACAGGTTGAGGGTAAGAAACTGGAACTTTTATTTTCCCGTATCTTTGAAAACTTCTTAAAAGCGAATTACTTGCGTAAAAATCTGATGTTTTTTGGCATTGGGTTTGAAATATTAACGCAAGTGGTCGGAATTTTTTTGGCAATGCCATTGTTTTTAGCTAAAAAAGTTCAATATGGTGGCATGATGCAAATTACGGGCGCATTTGTATCGGTTGTGCGGGCATTTTCTAATATGATGGATGCTTATGGAAGTCTTGCTGAACTTAAGGCTGTGGTTTATCGTTTAACTGAGTTTCAAAGCGCTTTAAAAAAGGCTGATCAATGTCATTCAGATGGCATTAAAAAACACATGCATGCACAAAATGTTATTGATATCCATCAACTCCACGTTGAACATTTTAATGGTCAGGAGATGCTAAATATTCCACAGATGCATTTTGAAGCACCGTATCGTTATTTATTAACAGGTGCTTCAGGAACTGGAAAGAGTACCTTTTTTAAAACATTACTTGGTTTGTGGCCTTATGGCGTTGGTGAAATATACATGCCTTTGCGTGAAAAGATATTTTTACTTCCTCAGCGTTCTTATCTACCTGATGGAACTTTAAGAGAGGTCTTATGTTATCCACAATCGCCTGTGATGGATGATCAAATCTTAATGTCTTGGTTAGATAAGGTCGGGCTTGGGGCATTTAAAGATCGTTTAGATGAAGATAATCGCTGGTCACAAATATGCTCTTTAGGGCAGCAACAGTTGATGGGGTTTGTAAGATTATTTTTAAGCAAGGCCAACATCTTATTACTTGATGAAGCAACCAGTGCGCTTGATGAGGCAGCTCAAACAAAAATGTATCAACTGATCGACGAATATTTTCCCGAAAGTTGTGTCATCAGTATTGGTCATCGTATGAGCCTGAAAATGTTTCATCAATATCAGTGGCGTATAGATCTGCAAGAGCAATTTGCTATAGAAAGGTCTTAGTATGATTATCTATTTCCATGAAAATATTTCTGAATCACAAATATTGGCGCTGCAAAAAAAATTAGAGATACATACGCGTTTTATTCATCATCAAGGTGAGCGTGGTTTGATATTGGCAAGTCGCAGTGATCTCATCCCGGCATCTTGGATTAAAAATATTTTTCAGTCACCTGAGAAGTTGTATTTTACTGAAAAAGCTTATGCCGAAGGGCTTGATGATTTGCAAGTGGGAGATATAACGTTTTCTAAGAATCATGTGGTCTCTATTGCAGGACCTTGTTCTGTTGAATCTCGACAACAGATTTTTGAATGCGCAAAAATTGTGAAAGCCTCAAAAGGACAAATTTTACGCGGTGGCATCTATAAACCGCGAACTTCGCCTTATGATTTTCAGGGAATTGGTGAAGAAGGCTTGCATTGGTTACAAGAAGCAGGGCACCAAGAAGGGCTTAAAACCGTCACAGAGGTTATGGATGTTCGTGATCTGACAAAAGTCGCAGGCTTTGTGGATATTATTCAAATTGGCGCACGAAATATGCAAAACTTTTGTTTATTAAAGGAATTGGGCAAAATTCAAAAACCCATACTACTTAAACGAGGTTTGTCGGCGACTTATCAAGAATTTTTAAATGCTGCTGAATACATTATGGGGGCAGGTAATGAATCTGTGATATTATGCGAACGGGGTATTAGAACCTTTGAAAATGCAACGCGCAACACTTTAGATATTTCAGCTATTCCTTATTTAAAATCAAAAACCCATTGTCCTGTTATTATTGATCCCAGTCATGCTATCGGTTTACGTGAATTTGTTCCTCAATTGGCTTATGCAGCACTTGCTGCAGGGGCTGATGGTATCATGGTTGAAGTACATCCAAAACCAACAGAATCGATTTCTGATGCTAGACAGACTATCAGCCCCGATGCTTTTCTTCAAATGTCTCATCAATTGCACAATATTGCACAGGTGTTTGGTAAAACCTTTGGGGGTTAAATGCAAGTTTTTCCAAGTGTTATTCAAGGGGAAATCAATATCCCGCCTTCAAAGTCTCATAGTCAACGTGCGATATTATTTGCAAGTCTTGCCCATGGAAAAAGTATCATCCGACATGTACTGGCATCGCCTGATATCATCGCCATGATCGATGCTTGTCGGGCATTTGGTGCACAAATTCAAGCATTTGATAGCCATTTAGAGATAATCGGTGTTAATGGAAAGCCTTATTTTTCAAAAACCAATATTGATGCTGGGAATTCAGGTCAAGTCTTGCGTTTTATTGGCGCTATAGCCGGACTTTGTAATCAAAAAGTATTTATTAATGGTGATGCGTCCATCCAACAACAAAGACCGGTTTTACCCTTAATATCTGGCTTAAATCAACTGGGATGTGTAGCATCTAATGACGGTGCTCCTTTGGTGATACAAGGACCTTATCAAAGTGATGAAGCAAGCATTGATGGCAATGATTCACAACCGGTTTCGGGCTTACTTATGGCACGTGCTTTTGCACCAAGGCCTTTGAAATTGAGGGTTGAGCATCCTGGCGAAAAACCCTGGGTAGCGCTCACACTAGATTGGTTTCATCGATTGGGTATCGCCTATCAACAAAAAGATTATCAAGAATATCAATTAGTAGGGCATGCGCATATCAAGGGTTTTGAATATGACGTGCCAGGAGATTACAGCTCAGCAGCCTTTCCATTGGTGGCTGCTCTTTTAACACAAGGTCAGTTGCAGCTCAATCATTTGGATAGTGATGATGTGCAAGGCGATAAACGTTTGATTCAGATTTTGCAGCAAATGGGGGCGAAAATTGAAACCATTGCTCATGAAAAAAAACTTTTGGTTCATCCTTGTGATCAACTGCAAGGTATGGAAATTGATATGAATGATATCATTGATGCAATTCCAATATTAGCTGTCGTGGGTTGTTTTGCCAAGGGACGTACGATTTTGAAAGGGGCCCAAATTGCCCGATTTAAAGAAAGTGATCGAATTGCTGTGATGTGTCAGGAATTAAAAAAATTAGGTGCTAGTATTGAAGAGACTGAAGATGGACTCATCATCGAAGAAAGTTCATTAAGAAGTGGGGAAGTATTTTCTCATCACGATCATCGGGTAGCCATGGCTTTGGCTGTTGCGGGATTCATGATTCCAGGTGGGGTATTGATTCAGGAAACACAGTGTATTGAAAAAAGTTTTCCTGATTTTAAACAGGCCATGAAAAACATGGGAGCTAATATTGCTTAGTTTTATTGGATTTCAACAATCCGGGAAAACGACTACTGCAAAGGCAATGTCTGAATTTCTTAATTGTTCTTGGATAGATACCGATAAACTTTTAGAATCTCGTTTTCAAATGCCCATCAAAGTTCTATACACTCAATTGGGGGAGGAGGCTTTTCGTGATGTTGAAAGTCAAGTGATTTTGGCCATCGATGATAATGAAGCCATCATTTCTACAGGTGGGGGAGCGGTTCTTCGTGAAGAAAATATGTTGCATTTAAAGCGCTTGGGAAGGATTGTTTTTTTAAATATTTCTTTTGAGACTTATGTAAAACGACAACAAGCAGCACCGTTATTTTTAGCAAACCAACGGATAGAAGATGTATTTGAAAAACGACTAAGATTTTACCAAAAATATGCGGATATCATCATTGATTGTGAAAAGGACGGGGGTAGCCATGAGTGATACCCATGGCTTAAAATATTAACTAGTCCTCTGTTGTGACTTCGGGGGTGAGGATCGATCCAGATGTTGCGGATTCTTCTGATGTCTCGCCACTATCCCTAACAACACCTGACCTAGCAAATGTTGATAAAGCCAAAGAAGATGCCACAACAAATAACAATATTTTTGATATATTCATAATAAATCCTTTATATTTAAATTCTGCAGTTTAAATATAGTACACATTTTTTATTTATCAATTATTTTTCCCATTAAATAATGAGCTGAGCATTTACCCTTGCTTTCTTAACATATTTAAGGATTTTTTAAAAAATCCGTGTCATATCAAATTCTCCTGAATTAAATGACTAGTTTCGCAATTTTTATATTTTTTTTAGTTATTTTAAATATATTTTAACCATAGGTTGTAAATTTTGTTAATTCTCGTTTGAAGAACCAAATGCTTTGCGATAAGATAAGTTTATTTTTTTAGAGGAAATTTGTGGCAAGTAATTCTTTTGGTCAATTATTTCGTATCACCACTTGGGGGGAATCCCATGGTCCGGCTATTGGGGTTGTGATTGACGGCTGTCCTGCGGGAGTTATGATTTCTGAAGAAGATATCTTCGTACATTTAAAAAGACGTTCTCCTGGCTTCCACGCTTTGACTTCTCCTCGTCGAGAAGCCGATGTTCCTCAAATTTTATCAGGTGTCTTTCAAGGACAAACCACAGGAGCGCCTATTTCCATTTTGATTCAAAATCAAGATGTCGATTCCAGTAAATATGAACCCATGAAGCATGTACTGCGCCCAGGACATGCCCAGATGACCTATCTCGAGAAATACGGAGTGTTTGACTATCGAGGCGGCGGGCGCGCTTCTGCTCGAGAAACGGCTGGTCGCGTGGCAGCCTCTGCTGTGGCGCAAAAAATTTTAGATCAACATGGCATCGAGGTCCGAGGCTATCTCAGCCAAGTCGGTGCGCTTATTGCACCTAATGAGCAAGACTTTAATTTTTGGTTAAATAGCCCTTTATTTTGCGCAAATCAACATTTTGAACATGAGGTATCTAGTTATCTTTCTACCATCATTGAGCAAGGTGATTCAGTCGGTGGCGTGGTTGGTTTTTTGTTGGAAGGTGTGCCGACAGGTCTTGGGGATCCGATTTATCAAAAACTCGAAGCTTTATTGGCCTATGGATTAATGAGTATTCCTGCATCTAAAGCTTTTTCAATAGGTGAAGGTTTTGAAAGCGCTGGGATGATGGGTTCTTCTCATAATGACTTGTTTATTGAAAAACAAAAGACCCAAACGAATCAGGCAGGCGGGATTCTTGGTGGTATTTCCAATGGTATGCCGATATGGGGAAAACTTGCATTTAAACCCACATCCAGTATCATGAAATTACAAGCTAGTATTGATGAAAACGGGAATTTAGCCTCTTTTCAATTGCCCCAAGGATCAAGACATGATCCATGTGTTGCTATTCGAGCTATACCTGTCGTGGAAGCCATGTGTCGATTGGTGTTGGTGGATGCTTTGTTAATGAATAGGATTTCTAAACTATGAAACATAAAACACTCATTGCCCATTGTGAAAAAGAATATCCCATTTACCTGGGTACGCAACTACTTGATGAAGCCGATTTTAGAAAAAATAAACTCATTTTAATCATGGACTCGAATATCGCAAAAATTTATGAAAATTTATTTGTAGAGTCATTGGGTCTTGAAGTATTGGAGTGTTTGGTGGTACCTGCCGGTGAAAAATCCAAAACCCGTGAAATGAAACAGTCTTTGGAAGACCAGTTGCTCGCTAAAAACTACGGACGAGATATCATGCTGGTCGCTATTGGTGGGGGTATGATTTGTGATTTGGTAGGCTTTTTGGGTGCGACTTACTGCCGTGGTGTGCCTGTGGTCTATTGGCCTACCAGTCTGCTTTCAATGGTTGATGCTTCAATTGGCGGAAAAACTGCTGTCAATACACCATATGGTAAAAATCTCATTGGGGTCTTTGCGGCACCTTTTTCAGTATGGATTGATATTAGTTTTTTAAATACTTTGCCTGCTAATGAGTTTGCTAATGGCATGGCTGAAGTCATTAAGCATGCCTTGATTTATGATAAAGCATTTTTCAAGCAATTGAATAAACAAGCTTCTGGTATTGGGGATGGAAAAGAATATTTGTTATTGGATATGATAGAAAGAAGTTGTGAAATAAAAAATGAAATCGTTGCTCAAGATGTTTATGATATGGGGGTTCGTTCCATTTTAAACTTTGGTCATACGATAGGGCATGCTATTGAAATTTTAGAAGACTATCGACTTCGTCACGGTGAAGCGATTGCCATTGGTATGCTGATTGAAGCTTATATTTCACATATTAAAGGTATTGCTGATATCGGCCTGGTGGATACTTGCCGAGAGATTTTTAAACTTTATCATCTCCCTTTGAAAACCTCGGCCTTACAAGATGCGCATGCGGTTTTGAATTGCTTATATCGTGATAAAAAAAACAAGCATCAAGAAATTCATATGATTTTGTTAAAAGATGTCGGTGAAGTTTATTGCGATCAGGGTTTTTATACTCATGCTATATCGGAAAAAGAAATTTTGACCGCATTGGCTTGGGCAGGGGAATTGTTTTAATGCTGTTTTTAACGATTGCAGCAAAAGATTTTGATTTATTAAAAAAACATATTATTGCTTATGAAAATCAAGTCGATGGTTTCGAAATTCGCTGGGATACAGGACTTGATTTGCAACTTGCCCATCAGGTAAGAAGTTTTTCTCAAAAACCCATGATTTTTACTTATCGAACCGAAAACCAAGGTGGAATGGCTAAATCGGTAGATTGGGAAATCTTGCGGAAATTAGCAACAGCCAACCCCAAGTATTTAGATTTTGAGTACCATTGGCCAGATATTTGGTTACAAAAACTTAAATCTCAATTTCCTAATATTCTAATCATTGCGTCTTATCATGACTTTTCGGGTGTTCCTCAAAATTTACCTAGCATGCCCAGTGGCGATATTTTAAAAATAGCAGGATTTTGTCATGATGCCATGGATGCCTTAAAACTTTTAGAACTTCTAAAACAATCAAAAAAACCAATGATTGTTGTTGGTATGGGTCAGGCTGCTCAATGGACTCGTGTTATCGCCAAAAGTTTTGGGAGTGTGATAAGTTATACTTGTTTACCGCATATTCCGATGGCGCCAGGTCAATTGGATGTGATCAGTATGAATGAGATTTATCGTTATCGTGAAATTGATGCTGATACAACATACTATGCCTTGATTGGTGAACCGATCGAGCATAGCATTGGTCACATTTATCATAACAATGCCTTTCAAGCAGCAGGCATCCATGCACGTTATTTGAAGATTGAACTGCAAGCGTCTCTATTGGCTTTTTTTTTAGAAAAAATAAAATCATGGTCTTTTAAAGGCCTAAGTGTCACCATGCCTTTAAAAATCAAAGTGAAAGACTATTGTCAGCATTTGGAATCCTGGCCGAGTATCAATACGCTTTATCTGCAACATGACCAATGGATAGGGGACAATACCGATGCCCAAGGGGCTTGGGATGCTCTAAAACCCTATCTATTCAAAAGGGTCTTGATATTAGGCGCAGGGGGGGTAGGGAAGGCATTGACTTATTTTTTTAAAAAAAAGAATATTCAAGTGGATATTTATCATTGGCGCAAGATAGACGGACAAGAGATTTTAACGGATATGGATGAGTGGCCTAAAGTAGATATCTTAATCAATACCATTCCTGACTTATCTCAGGATTTAATTAAACGTATTGAATTGTTAAAACCTTTGGTTATCATGGACTTGGTTTATCCGAATTCACCATTAGAGAAATTAAGGATTCCTTTTATTAGTGGTCAGAAAATGTTTGAATGCCAGGCCGGTTTACAACAGCAAATTTGGAGAAGTTATTCCATTTAATTAGTGAGTGTGTGTTGGTCATTTTTTAAAGACTGCTATTTTATTGTTTATTTTAGATTCATTGTGATTAGGAAGTCTATAATAATGTCGTGTTTTTGATGTTTTGTTTGATTATTTATGTTTCTTGGTGTACTTTAAATGTATTTTATTGCTTTTTAGAGTTTCTTTATGTTTTCTCCTTATTCTAATGACGATATTGAACGCGCTGAAAATCTATCTTTCCTAAATTCAGCTTCTGCTTTCACAAGTTCTGAGGATTTAAATTATTCGGCTTCAAGCTCAACTTACTTATTGACGTCTCATACCTCAGAGGCATCTTTAATCAGTGAAGAAAAGAGCTTAAATTTTAATGTTGACCTTGAAATAACGAAAGTAATTGAAATGTCTCGTAATTTTGAAAGTTTCCCACGAATGCCTGTTCATCATTATAAAGAATTTTTTTCTTTAATATGCAAATCCTTTGTTTACTGCTTAAAAACAGAAGTTAGGATTGAAATTCAGTGCTTGGAAGAATTTATTATCAAGACGTTGGATCAGAATTCTTTATTTTCAGCTCTTTGTTATCGTATCAGTGATATTTTTTTTGATGGCCCTATATTTGTGACTCAAAAAGAAGATTCACCCATGCCTATTGTAAAAGATGCTTCAACTGAGTTATCTTCTAATTTAAAAATAAATTTTAAATTTCTGAATATGGAGGCTTTAAAAACATTACTTATAGCATCTGCGGTTGACTCTCCTTCAAAAAAGGCCCAAATGCGACTTGCCAAAATGAAATCAAAAGCCTCTCTTGTTCAGGAAGAATCTTCTATCATTGAAGAAGAGCAAGCTAATGAACTCTCAGAAGCTCAAATTACACCAAAGAAAACCAAACAAATTGTGATGACTCAACTTTCTGAGCTTTTTTTTTCTAATCTTGCAGAACAGATTAATTTAATAATATCTGAATCATTCATTCGTTCCACATTGACGGTATTTTCTCAAAAAATAATTCTTACGGTTCCAAATGAAAAAGAAGACTTAATTCTTCGACGTATGGATAGTCTATCTCGGTTACTTTCTTTATCCAAAGAACTTTCGGTATGTTCGGCAGTAGCTGTAATCAATAATACTATTTATATCAGCGCAAATAATTCAAGCTCTAAAGAGGGTAATGTAGAATCGAATGCTCACATTAAAATCATCAATTATTTGCATCAGCGTATGCAACAGATTAAGCGTTTTATTAAGGAGTTGACTATAGTTGAAAACATGTATAATGCTGAAATGTCTAACTATACTGTAAATTATTACGGTTTATTAAGACAGTTTTATGATGAAATCTATGAATCTGGTGGTACTTCATTTCCTGAACAGGTGATTTACCAGGCGATTTCTAAATTATGTATTTCATTACATAATCAACAACTGCCTGAAGAAATGTCTGTCGCTCTATCCAATCAAACGAATATCGTTGTGATGACTGTTGCACAAATTTCAGAAATGAATACGATTTTGTTGGCCGTTAAAACTTTTAATGAATCTTCTTATAATGGTATGGCCGGTTTTCTTCTAAAAAATCAGTTGACTTCACCAAGACCTCATGATTTTCATTGTGAACAATTGCTTTACTTTTATACCAGGATTGTCCTTCAATTAGATTTAAAAAATATTGCTTTTGGCATTTCTAAAAAATGTTGTCCAACTTGTTATGAGATATTAAATGCATTCCAAGATGTTCGGCTACGTGGCTCTCATATTAATTTTAAGCCCTCGGTAGCGAATATTTTGAATGGTGAACAGGTGGTTGAACAGTTTCCTCTTGAAAACGATTCTTCTGTTGAACCGATGACTGTTCCTGGTTCTAAACGAAGTACCCAGACGCGCGAGAGCATATTATCAGAGAACTCAAGTTGTAAAACACCAACCAAGAAATCAAAATCCGCCCCTAAAAACAGTCCTTTTTTTTCAGCTCAAAAGAATTCTGAAAATCAGGGTTGGAATTTAAATGAAAATACTGGAAGTATGAATATTGGATTCTTCGGTTAATTTTTTTGGCTCACAGGTCAATAATATTAGCCGCTTTAACAAAAGTACTCGATGAGCTGATAAGCAGGCATTTCATAAGGATGGGCGAGCTTCAGTGCTGCAATGCATTGCTGGATTTTGTCTCTTGGACAAATGATTTCGACTTTATATTCAGCAATGGTTTCAACTTGATTGACTGTGCCAAGATGCGGGTTTGCACCTTCTAGTGGACGAAATTGGCCAGTCCCTATGGTTTGCCAACAAGCTTTGTCATAGTTACCAAAATTACCAGCACCTTGGTCAAAGAGGGCCTCTTTGACCAATTCCAAATGACTTTCTGGAACGTAAAAACAAATTAGATAGTATCTTTCTTCCATTTGATATTGCATCCTAAACTTGGTATTTGTGGTTTTTCATTGACTTGGTGATGCATGGCACATTCAATGGCATGCTTTAAATCCGCACCGTTGGGTTTAATATTGTTTCCAGGTCGAGAGTCATCAAATTGTCCACGATATACCAGCTGTAAGTGCTGATTGAAAAGAAAAAAGTCAGGTGTACAGGCAGCCTGATAAGTACGAGCAACCTCTTGTGTTGCATCAAATAGATAGGGGAAACTAAACTGATGGTCTTTGGCGAAAATTTTCATTTTTTCCGGCGCATCTTCAGGGTATTGTTCTGGATCATTGGAATTAATCGCCACAATACTAAGCGGTAGGTTCTCATAGGTTTTCATTAAATCAGAGATGGCATCTATGATGTGCTTGACATAAGGGCAATGATTGCAAATAAAAAAAACAAGTGTTGCCTTGCTGTCTTTGCTATAACTGGATAACTTGATGGTTTCTCCTGAAATGACATCCTGTAGAGCAAAATCAGGTGCGTTGGTTCCCAGAGGGAGCATAACTGAAGCTGTTTTTACCATTTTAAATAAATTCCTTTTGATGCAGATTCTTTAATGACTTGTGACAATTCTTTATTGGTTGATATCCAATAATTTCCCTTATTACTTAAGGGGAATTGTGCTCTTGGGTATTGGCAAACATTTAATACACTGCCACAGTTAACCTGTATTGCAGTTTCTCCTTCGCCTTGCATGCATTTAAAATAGAAATTGGATATATCCGATGAAAAAGCCGACCATTGATTTAAATTGAGTTTGCTTTCAAGTTTTGGACTCATGAACACATCGGGTCGAGTTTCAATATGCTCCAAAGAAATATTTATGTTACCCGCGTTTTGAATTAAAAATAAGGTTTGCCGGCCATCATCATTTAAAATGAGATATTGATTTTGAAAAGCAAAACCAGTTGCCTCACACCCTCGAGGAAAAGCATGAACTTCATTTATAAAATTCATAAGAAGAACAGACGCGAAAAAATGCTTTAAATTTATCATGATGAATACTCAGCTTTCAGCAATATTTATGATATGATTAATCAGACAAAAAGGGCTTGTTTTGCCCCTTCCTTATCAAGGTATTATAGAGGAAGAATATTTGAAGTACAATGGAGATGGTCAGCAGATTGTCTCGTAACCCTATGAGAAAAATATGAAAATCCATACCTTAAATCCTGCGACTGAACAATCCCTTCAATCTTATGAAGTTTTATCTAAAACGCTATTGTCAGAAAAAATGGAAATTTCCCATGCAGCATTTTTGACTTGGAAAAATAAAAGTATTGATGAACGTCTGGATCTTTTTCGAAAGTTAATTGAGGTTTTGGGTAATGAAAAAGAATCATGTGCTCAGTTAATGGCTTTGGAAATGGGGAAGCCCATCATTTTTGCCCGTGCTGAAATTGAAAAATGCATTTGGTGTTGTCGATATTATATTGAGCATGCTAAACGATTTTTAGCTCCAGAAAAAGTGGAAACCGAGTTTACTGCAAGTTTTGTAACCTATAATCCCTTGGGTGTGATTTTAGCTGTTATGCCTTGGAACTTTCCTTTCTGGCAAGTCTTGCGTTTTGCAATTCCAACTATCATAGGTGGTAATACTGTTTTGTTAAAACACGCAAGTATTGTGACAGGTTGTGCGCAAAAAATTGAAGAACTGTTTATTCATGCTGGTTTTCCTGTTGGAATCTTAACCCATTTACCGATATCTTCAGATATGGTGAGCGATGTTATTGCTCATCCAAATGTGTGTGGTGTCACGATTACCGGAAGTGAGGCGGCAGGTCGTTCTGTTGCGAGTGTTGCTGGTTTACATTTAAAGAAAGTTGCTTTAGAGCTTGGCGGTAATGATGCCTGCGTCGTGATGAATAATGCTAATCTTGAAGCCGCGGCCCAGGCAATTGTTTCTTCTCGATTGCGCAATAGTGGTCAGGTTTGTGTTTCGACCAAACGCGTCATTGTGCAACGAGAGGTGCACGACCAATTGGTGGCTTGCATACGAAAATTATTGCCAGGATTCATCATGGGTAATCCTTTGGATGAAGTGACCCAAATGGGCCCCATGGCCAGAGGAGATTTACGTGATGAGTTGCATCAGCAAATACAAAAGGCAATTTCTCAAGGAGCTAACTTATTAGAAGGTGGTTATATAGTAGAAGGTAAAGGTTTTTATTATCCGCCTACTTTGCTGACGAATGTGACAAAACAGTCTATCATTTATGAAGAAGAACTTTTTGGTCCGGTGATATCCTTAAGTGTTTTTGATTCTATTGATGAGGCTATCGCATTGGCCAATGCGACCCGTTTTGGTTTAGGCGGTAGTATTTTTTCAAATCAAATAGATCAGGCAACACTTTTGGCTGAAAAGGCTCTGGAAGCCGGTGTTTGTTTTGTCAACTTGCCGGTAACCTCAGATCCACGTTTGCCTTTTGGGGGCATTAAGTGCTCGGGTTATGGTCGAGAATTATCAAGACAAGGAATGCTTGAATTTATGAATACCAAGACGGTGATTGTGCATGCATAAACAAAATGCTTGGATTTACGTCAGTATTTCCAAACAATTGATGTGTTGTTATGATAAGGATGTGTGTCTTGCACGTTATGTGATTTCGACGGGTAAAAATGGTGCAGGTGAACTTGAAAATACAGGTTGTACACCACGAGGTTGGCATGAAGTTGCCGATATTATCGGCTTGAATTGTCCAAGAGGTGCAGTATTTGTATCAAGAGTTTGGACTGGAGAGATTTTTTCATCTCTAGATGAACAACAATTAAATCGTGATTGGATTTTAACACGCATTATTCGCCTTGCCGGGCTTGAGCCAGGGTTTAATCAAGGGAAGCCTTTTGATACTTATGACCGAATGATTTATATTCATGGTACATCGGATGAAGCGCATTTAGGTATCCCGATGTCACATGGATGTATACGCATGGCCAATCAAGATATGATAGAATTAGCAAATTGGGTAAAAAAGGGGATGAAAGTTTATATAGATGAGTCTTTTCACGACCCCCTTCCGCCAGAATTAAACAATTGGAGTATTGAATCATGATTACTGCTATGCATTCAGATAAACAAAACATCCTGAACGCAGTTTGTGAACAAATTTTAAAAAAACTTCCCCATCCGGAAGCTTTATTGTGTGTTGATTTTACCAAACAATTTTTTGGGACCATGTCAACCGATGATATCAAACAATGGTCAGTGGATGATTTATATGGTGCGACTCTTAATTTTTGGAACTTAATCGAAAAAAATCACGCTGAAGACATTAAGATTAAGATTTATAATCCGGATTATGAGCATTATGGTTGGAAATCTACACACACAGTTGTCGAAGTATTGACTCAAGATATGCCATTTTTAGTTGAAAGCATCCGAAATGCTATTAATCGTATGGGTTTTGTATTGCATTTGGCGATTAATATGGGTGGAATTCGGGTTGTTCGTGATGCCAAAGGCAATTTGACAAAAATTATTTCTAAAGAAGCACAGGGCGAGTCCTATGATATTGAAGCCCCAATGTTTTTCTTAATTGACAGACAAAGCGATGTAGCAACTCTTTCTTATTTGGAAGTTGAACTGAAGAAGGTTCTTGCTGATGTGCAATTGGTCGTTCAAGATTGGATGCCAATGCGTGAGCGTTTGATTAATAGTATTGAAGAGATGAACACGACCAAAGTGTTTTGTGAAATCGAAGATGTGAATGAATCCCAAGAGTTTTTAAAGTGGCTAGAAAATCATCATTTTACGCTTTTGGGTAGCTTGGATTACCAGTTGGTTAAAAAAAGTGAACAGTTAATACTAGCGCCGATAGCCGGTACTGGGTTGGGTATTTTAACCGAGGGTCGTCCTGAAGCTGAAGTCATAAACCTCTCGCAACTTCCTAAAGATGCACAGAAATATTTTTTGTCTAAAAACCTGATAACGATTTCTAAGTCCGAACATATTTCTTTTGTTCATCGTAATGCATTTATGGATACCATTAGTATTAAGTTGTTCAATGACAAAGGTGAAGTCATTGGTGAACGCATGGTTTATGGTCTATTCACCTCAGCCGCATATTATTCTCATATTCGAGATATTCCGTTATTACGTCAAAAAGTTAAACGCATTTTACAAAACTCTAAACTTGATCCACGTTCGCATGCCGGTCGTGTGTTACTTAACATTCTTGAAACATTACCACGTGATGATTTGATTCAAGGCACCGAACAAGAGTTACTAGAAATTTCTCAGGGCATCTTTCATTTGCAAGATCGCAAACGAGTGCGTTTATTTACGCGTTATGATGCTTTTAATCGTTTTTGCTCATGCTTGGTCTACGTTCCTAAAGAACGCTATAACACTGAACTGCGTAAAGCCATGGAAGATATATTAACTCAAGGTTTTGATACGAATTCAATAATATTCACTACTATGTTTTCTGAATCAGTGTTGGCGCGCATTCATTTTATGATTCATTTGAAAAATGATGCTCATCGTTTAAATAGTGTAGCCTTACAGACGATTGAACAAAAACTCATTGATGTTGGTCGAACCTGGTCTGATGATTTGCAATTGTACTTAATTGAGCAGTACGGTGAAGAACAAGGTAATCTGTTATTCCATCGATATCGACAAGCTTTTTCTGCGAGTTACACGACACATTTCAATCCACATGTAGCAGTTATTGATATTAAATATTTAGAACTACTGGACGAAGATGAAAGTTTGAAAATGAACTTTTATCGGGAGTTAGATGATCAAGATGGATATTTTAAATTAAAGCTTTATCAAAAAAACAATACCATTCCTTTATCGGATGTGTTACCGATTATTGAAAATATGGGACTAAGAGCAATTAGTGAGCGTCCTTTTTCATTAAAGCTTGATGAAGAAAAAACTTATTGGGTCAACGAATTTACTATTTTTTATCCAAACGCCCAAAACTTGGATATAGATGATGTGCGCGATTATTTTCAAACCGCATTTTTAAAAGTCTGGAATGAAGAAGCTGAAAATGACGGTTTTAATAAACTAGTCATGGCGTCCGGTTTGGATTGGCGTCAGGTGATGATGCTTCGTGCTTATGCCAAGTATTTCAAACAAATGGGTATGACTTATAGCCATGACTATATTGAACAAGCTTTATTGCACAATATTTCGCTGACAAAAAAATTGTCTCAATATTTCGAGGTGCGTTTTAATCCCTTGATAGAAGGCGATAGGCAAGTTTTGCAAAGTCATTTGCATGAAGAGATGTTACAAGATTTAGAGCATGTTTCTAATCTGGATGAAGATAAAATCATTCGTCAGTATATGGCTGTTATTAAGCACACACTGAGAACTAATTTTTATCAATCGGCGGTTAATGGCGAATTTAAAACCTATGTCAGCTTTAAGTTCTTTAGCCGAGATATTCCTGGCATGCCAAAACCTTATCCAAAATATGAAATCTTTGTGTATTCACCAAGATTTGAAGGTATTCACTTAAGATGTAGTGAAGTGGCTCGTGGTGGTTTACGTTGGTCAGATCGAAAAGAAGATTTTCGTACTGAAGTGCTAGGTCTGATGAAAGCCCAACAAGTCAAAAATGCAGTGATTGTTCCCAATGGTGCCAAAGGTGGTTTTGTGCCTAAGCATTTGGATAAAATGACCACTCGTGATGAAGTTTGGGCAGAAGGTGTCGCTTGTTATCAGTCATTTATTTCGAGCTTACTTGATATCACTGATAATTATAAAGACCAGGAAATTGTCCGTCCTAAGCAAGTGGTTGCTTATGATGAACCCGATCCTTATTTGGTTGTGGCAGCTGACAAAGGAACTGCAACATTCTCAGATTATGCCAATGCCATTTCTAAGCAATATGAATTTTGGTTAGGAGATGCTTTTGCATCTGGTGGATCCAATGGTTATGATCATAAAAAAATTGGGATTACCGCAAGAGGTGCCTGGGAGTCGGTAAAACGTCATTTCTATTATTTAGGAAAAGATATTCAGACCACACTATTTACCGTGGTGGGTATTGGTGATATGGCTGGTGACGTATTTGGTAACGGTATGTTGTTATCACCTGAAATTCAATTGGTCGCTGCTTTCAACCATATGCATATCTTTTTAGATCCCAATCCAGATACAGCGCTAAGTTTTGCCGAACGTAAGCGTATGTTTGAATTGCCTCGTTCTACCTGGGAAGATTATGATGTCGAGACTTTGTCATTAGGCGGAGGTGTTTATAGTCGAACGGCTAAGTTTATCGCAATAACTCCAGAAGTCGCCAAGCGATTTAATATTGAAGAAGAAAGACTCGAACCTAACGAATTGATTAAACGCTTACTGACAGCACCCGTTGATTTGTTATGGAGTGGTGGTATTGGTACCTTTGTGAAGTCGGCCAAAGAATCTAATTTAGATGTGGGCGATCGCTCCAATGATATGATTCGTGTGAACGCCAATACCCTCAAATGTAAAGTCGTTGGAGAAGGTGGTAATTTAGGGTTTACTCAGAAAGCGCGTATTGAATACGCTCTAAGAGGCGGTCGAATTTATACCGACTTTATTGATAATTCTGGTGGTGTGAGCTGCTCGGATAAAGAAGTTAATATTAAAATTTTACTTGATGGGCTGGTTAAAAACGGTGACTTAACTTTAAAACAACGTGATATCTTACTCGGTGAAATGACTGAAGAGGTCGCAGCACTTGTGTTAAAAGAAAATGATCAACAAACCAAAGCCATCAGTCTGCTAGCTTCTCATGCTTCTAAACAAGTGGATTTACATATTCGCTACATGGATGCATTGGAAAAATCCGGAAAATTAGATAGACGAATTGAGTTTTTACCTTCGACTCAGATTTTATTGGAGCGTAAGCAAAATAATAAAGGCTTAAGTATCCCAGAAATTGCGGTACTGAATTGTTATAGTAAAATTTTATTGAAAGAAGAAATTTTAGCGAGTAGTGTGCCTGAAGAGTCTTATTTTGAAGAGGTGTTGGTGAGTTATTTCCCTAAACCTCTAGCAAAAAAATACCCTCATGCGATGCAGTCTCATCCTTTAAAACGAGAAATTATTGCAACCAAAATCAGTAATTTGATTGTTAATGAAATGGGTTTCACATTTGTTTATCGTTTACAAGATGAAACAGGAGCGCCAGTTTCTGCGATTGTTTCAGCTTATTTGATTGCACGTTCAGTTCTTAAAATGGATGATACGCTTAGTAGTCTTGAGTTATTGCAACACTCAATTTCAGCTGAATCCATGGTTGAAATTCAAATGTTGCATATTCGATTATTGCGTCGTTTAAGTCGTTGGTTGTTACGTACAGAGAGACGTCGATTGAATATTTTGGCAACTATTCAAAAATATAACGATAGCGTACAAACTTTTAGAATGATTTTACCGACAGTTTTAAGCGAACGTTATCGTTCACATTTTGATGGTCGAATTGTTGAGTTGATGGAAAAAGGAATTCCTGAAGGGATGAGCCAATCCATTGCGACACTTAATGGTATGTTTGCGATATTTGATATCGTTGATATCGCCTTTAAGAAATCAGTTAGTATTGAAACGGCGGCTGCTGCATTTTTTGCAGTGGGAGACTTCTTGAATCTTGAATATATGCGAACACAAATTATTGCACATACCGCTGACAATCAGTGGGAGTCCTTGTCTCGTGAAGCCATTCGTGATGATTTGGATGATCAGCAACGACAATTGACTGAAACCGTGTTAAATGAAGGTGATGATTTTAATAGCTTCAATCAACGACTTAAAGAGTGGTCAACTACTCATGAAGGATTGATTGAGCGTTGGAATCAATTATTAACTAACTTAAGAACAAGCAACGTGTTATCTTACACTATGTTTTTTGTAGCAATTCGAGATCTACTTGATTTGACACAAACTGCTATGCAACGCTGTGCCGATGGCGATGCCTGTGAGTTCTTCTAAATAAATATAAAGCAAACCAAGCGTCATCGAATATCGATGACGCTTTTTTTTATCCCTAAAAATTATTATTGATTAAATTAATTCATTTCATTAATATTATGAACAATGTTTGGATTTTTTAAGAAACTAGATGCCTAAAACACCACTAAGTTTAGATGAACGCTTAACTAAACTTAAGATTACTCAAGAACGATATTTAAGAGAATCTCAATTGTTGAGTCAAGCAGGATTTGATGAACAACAAATTGAGCGTCTAATTCTTAGAAAACATTCATTTCCCTGCGTGCAGAAGGTTTTGTCAGCGTATCAAACTTTGTTGGAGCCACCTTATCGCTTTACACGAGAGCAAATCGTCAAGATAGTTTCTCATAATGGTGGTTCAAAGAATCTTCAAGCGGTTCAAGAGGCGCATCAAGCGCTACTTAATTTGAATTTTAGTGCTGAACAAGTGGTGAGAATGGTGAGTCATCATGGTGGTTCAAAGAATCTGACTGCGGTTCAGGACACTTATTTAGCCCTTCAGGAGCTTGGATATTCAAGCCAGGAAATTTATCAGGTTTCTTGTTATTCATCGGGTTCTATGAATATTTGATATCTTTTGCTGTGTTCTCAAAGGCTAGATTTAATACAATCAGTTAATCTCACAAAGAATGATTTGATCAATATTTTAGGGAGGGGAGGTGGGGATTTGCTCTTTAAAAGAGCTTGCTTTTATTATGAAAAACTATCATCTTATGGGTTTAGTTTTAAAAATATAGTGAGCATTGTAAAATCTTCGAAAATAAATGCTGAACTATTGAATCGATTTATTGAAAAGATTCATCAGGAGATGAATTTGGATGCGCTTATTCACTGTGCGACAAAAAAAGAATTTAAAACGTGGCTTTATGAGAAGTTAAGTTTATGGACAGATGAAGAGTATTCATATTTAAATGAAATCTTTTCACTGGAGGATGATTCTTCAAATTTACATGAAGAAAGTGAAGAATTTAGGGAGCTGTTAGCTGTTTTACAAGAATTCAACGATGACGAGGATACAGAAGATAGTGATTTAGGGTTTTTGGATGGGATGATTGAGCAATTAGAGACATTGATAGCACCAACCAATAATTTTACGCATAGACGTTCATTATTTTCAAATAAACGATCGCGAGATGATGGTATAACTCTTGAGTCAAATAAACGATTAGATAGTCATCCTTAATTTGGACATTCCCTAAGCATTTTATTTCATGAAATAATAATCATTGATGAAGATGCGGAAGATATAGAGCTTGTAAATAAAAAAATGCGTTGAGAGTATTTGAATACTTATATATAATTTTTTTAAGTATTATTCATTACTAGGGAAAGTTTATGCGTAAAAGTTATTCGTATCGAAGTCAAGTGATGCATGCGTTGATTGCTATCACGGTTTTAGGCTTAATGGCTGTAGGTATGTCTTTTTCATTTTTACCCGATTGGGCATATTTTTGGCATAAGTCTTTTGGCTTATTGGTTTTGTTACTTATGGTTTTTCGAATCATTTTTATTTTTAAAGATGGTCGCCCTGATTTACCCCTCACCATTCCTCTTTGGGAAAGGGTATTGGCCCGAGGTGTTCAATATGGGTTTTATATTTTATTGCTGGCAATGCCTTTGGCCGGTTGGATCATGAGTACCGCCGCAGGCTATATTCCCAGCTTTTTTGGATTATTCTCATTGCCATTTCCAGGAATTGAAAAAAATAAAGCCATTGCTGATTTATTTTCTAATGCGCATTATGTGATGGCTTGGGTGATTGGTGCATTCATTATTCTTCATATTCTCGGAAATCTGAAACATTATTTCATTGATAAGGATGGAGTGGTGCAAAAGATGTGGAATTTTAAGAAATAATTAAACACATTCCGTGTATATGTTGATCATATAATATGATATACTGCCTTTTCGTTTGACTTTATTATTGAATGAGCTATGCGTAATCATCAAATTTTTATGTGTTTAGGCTTGTTTTTCTCAACTTTTAGTTTTGCGCAGTCACCGCAATTACTGTCAGAAGAGAAAAACACCATTTCAGTTTTTCAAAAAGTGTCACCAAGAGTTGCGTTTATTCATCGATTGACAACCGTGGTAGATCCTTTTCATCAGTCTTTTGAAGTGAAAGAGTCAGGCTCGGGCTCTGGTTTCTTATGGGATGATCAAGGGCACGTTATTACAAATTTTCATGTTATCAAAGGTGCTGATAAATTCTCGGTGAGTATTCATGGTCAAACATCCGATGCAACGGTGATTGGTTATGAACCGAGAAAAGATATTGCTGTTCTTGCTATTCAATCTAAAAAACTGATTGCCGAATTAAAAAATATTGCATCTTTAGAGATAGCTCCTACAGCCGAGTTGCAAGTCGGGCAAAAAGCTTTGGCGATAGGGAACCCATTTGGATTTGATCATAGTTTAACGGTAGGTGTCATTTCAGCACTGGGCCGACAAGTGCCTGGGGTCGGGGGTGTTAAAATTCATGATATGATTCAAACTGATGCATCTATTAATCCGGGAAACTCTGGTGGTCCATTATTAGATAGTAGTGCGCGTTTAATTGGAATGAATACAGCTATATTTTCTGAATCGGGAAATTCTGCAGGAGTTGGGTTTGCAGTACCTGCGACAGATATTCAACAAATTGTGAATCAAATAATTCGACATGGTCGTGTAAAATTAGCCGGTATTGGTATTCAGCCGGTATCTCCCAGTATTGCACAACATTTTGGCATTGTTAAAGGTATTTTAGTTGCTGATGTCATGCCAGGAACACCTGCTCAATTAGCGGGTCTTATTCCCACTCATCGAGATGGATTCGGTCGCATTGTTTTGGGTGATATTATTATTGGTTTGAATGGCCATCCCATAAAAAACTATGACGAGTTGTATCATTTACTTAGTCAAATTGAGATTGGTGCTAAAGTGAAATTGACGGTATTGCGTCATAGCCAGATAGTGACATTAGCTATCAAGACCATTGACATTGGTGCTTACTAATTTTAAATACTTCGTATGCAAAGCCTGCACCTGTTGTTCAAGTTCCTGCAGGCTTGCAACATTTTCAATGATATCGTCGGCCAAGCTTTTTTGCCGTCTTTTTTCAATTTGTATTTTCAATAATCCTTCAATTTCATTGGGCTTTAGGCCTCTTTCTTTTAAATAAATTCTTTGTTTGTCTTCAGGGGTGTTCACCCACAAAATTCTATCAATCAGATAATCAGTCCGATTTTGAAGTAATGGAATCTCCACCACACAATATGCACTTTTGGATTGTTGGATACTTGCAAGTATTTTTTTTCGAATGATGGGATGCGTGAGATTTTCTAACCACTTTTTAAAGCTGAGATCGGTGATTAATTTTTCTCTTAAATGAGCGCGGTCAAGTTCTTGATTATTTAAAAGGATACTAGGCCCCAAGTGATTTAAAATGGCTAGGTAAGTCGGTTGATTTTTTTTTAGAATTTCTTTGGCAATGACATCAGCACTAATGGTTTCAATACCGAGCTTTTGGAAAAAATGTAAAACACTGGATTTACCAGAAGCAATGCCACCAATTAATGCGATGGTATAGGGGGTATGAGTCATCTGAGTATTCTATAATAAAGATTTTATTATACGTGCCTGAGGGTTGATTTCAATATGGGTGGCACATCTTTTTATATCAATGACAGCCTGGGCGTTAGAATGTGTTTTTTTACCAAATCTAATTTAATTAGCTATACTTACTTTGATAAAACCAAAAGTGAACTCACATGAGAAACGAGTTGTTTTGTGAACAAAAAAAGATAGAGCTACGTTTCTTCTGTAAAACAGATGTTTTCGATGACCAGTTATTTCATCCATCGTCAAGCCACTATTCTCTTTAACTAACTTTTCAATTCTTAAAATCCATTGCGAAAAGTGTTGGATTCGAATACATTGTTTAGATGGTTTCATACGGAGCGTGGAGATGTTTGACATTTCAGAAGAACAACAACTTATTATTCGAACGGTTGCGCAATTGACCGAAGAGCATATTTGGCCAAATGCTGCACTTTGGGATGAAAAAGCCATTTTTCCTGTAGACGTATTCAAAAAAGCGGCAAGTCTTGGACTTGCTGGTCTTTATGCACGTGAAGATGTCGGTGGTAGTCAATTAACTCGATTTGATGGCACTTTAATTTTTGAAGAAATAGCAACAGGGTGTGTCAGCACCAGCGCATTTTTATCGATTCATAATATGGTTGTCGGGCTTTTAGATCAATATGCTCCAAGTGAACTTCGCGCCTTGTGGTTACCTAAACTGATTTCATTTGATGCAATTGCGAGTTATTGTTTAACAGAACCTCATTCTGGTTCCGATGCGGCTGCTTTAAAAACTGAAGCTTTGGATAAAGGTGATCATTATCTAGTGAATGGTAGCAAAGCATTTATTTCAGGAGCAGGGGTTAGCGATGTTTACTTGACCATGGTGAGAACAGGCGGGGATGGTTATCGAGGAATTTCTTGTCTTCTCATTCCTAAATCCTTGGAAGGTGTTCGTTTTGGTCAAAAAGAACATAAAATGGGGTGGCGTAATCAACCGACTGCCATGGTCTATTTCGAAGATTGTAAAGTACCTAAAACGCATTTGATTGGTGAAGTCGGAATGGGGTTTCGCTATGCCTTACAAGCTTTAAATGGAGGTCGATTAAATATCGCTGCATGTTCCTTAGGTGGTGCTCGCAAAGCCATAGAACTCACCAAGCGTTATATGCATGAACGTTTGCAATTTGGTAAACCTTTAAAAGATATGCAAACACTGCGACACGATTTTTCTAAAATGATGATTCAATTCGAAGCGGCCAAAGGCTTATTGATGCGGGCAGCGTATCTCTATGATGCCAAATCGCCTGATGCACCTAAGTTTTGTGCCATGGCTAAGCATTTTGTGACTGAAGAATGTAATCGTATCATTGATCAAGCGATTCAATTGCATGGTGGTTATGGTTATCTGTGTGATTATCATGTTGAACGAATATATCGGGATTGTCGAGTGCATGAGATTTTAGAAGGCACCAATGAAATCATGTGTGAAATCATTGCTAAATATACCTTAGATGAAGAGAGATAAAACATGGAAAGTATGCAAATCGAATTAAAGGATGGTGTTTTAATTTGTCGTTTGAATCGACCTGAAAAACACAATTGCCTCAATCATGAAATATTTGAGGGTTTAGAAATTGCTATTAATGAAGCAAGCCTTAATCCTGAAATTCACGGCATGTTATTGGTCGGGCATGGTCCATCATTTTGTGCGGGTGCTGATATTAAACGTCTTGCAGAATGCAATGGACAAAGCGGATTTGATTTTGCCAAATCAGGGCAGGCGGTGATGAACCAAATAGAATCTTTAGATAAGCCTTGTATTGCTGCTTTGCATGGACATGTTTTAGGCGGGGGCTGTGAATTGGCAATGTCAGCACACCTTCGTTTTGCCCATGAAAAAACTCTTTTTGGGCAACCAGAAGTTAAACTAGGTGTTATTCCGGGGTATGGTGGAACCCAACGTTTATCACGATTAATCGGTCGCTCTCGTGCTTTGGATTTATGTTTAACCGGACGTTTTATTGATGCACAAACAGCGCTCAACTGGGGACTCGTTGACCAAGTCATCGCTGATGATGTGGAGCAAGCGGCTTTTGATTATTTACAGCAATTAAAAAATCTTCCCTCTATTGCAAAAGCAAGCATTATTCAATCCATCATGCAAGGGATTGAAATGCCTCTGTCTCAGGCATTGGAAGTAGAGGCCCTACATTTTGCCAAATGTTGCGCCTCTCATGATAAACAAGAGGGTGTTGAAGCATTCTTACAAAAACGACCTGCTCAATTCAAAGGATGCTAAAATGATGGTAGTCGAAAAGATTGGGCAAGTTGGTTTTTTAACATTAAATAGATTAAAAGCCTATAATGCGTTATCGGTAGAGATGATCATCACCATGCTTGAGCAGTTAAGGACTTGGGAGCATGATGATGCTATTCAAGCGATTGTTATTCGTTCACAATCTCCCGATGTGTTTTGCGCCGGTGGAGATATCAAAGCCTTGTATCAAAACAAGCATCTACCTTTAGATGAGTTAATGGTTTTTTTTCATCAGGAATTTGAACTTAACTATTTACTCCATGTTTATCCAAAACCTGTTATTTCTTTACTTAATGGTTTAACCATGGGTGGCGGTGTTGGTATTGGCATGCATAATCATTTTTCGATTGCTGGCGAAAATATCGTTTTTGGGATGCCAGAAACAGCGATTGGTTTATTTCCCGATATTGGTTCTAGTCATGTTTTGAATCGATTACCTGCTTGCTGGCGAAATGCGGTAGGCGTTTTTGGGGAAAAATTAAATATTCATCAGGTGAGTCAATATCATTTGGCCTATGCGCATATTCCAGTGGCATTTTGGGATGGCTTTTTAGATAATCTTACTCATTTGTTATGGCAGCAACCTTTTGAAGATGTTGCAAGTCTTATCAAACAATTTAATCAAGAAATCGTGCCTTCTGCTTATCCTTGTGAATCATTTGAGATGCTGGGTGTGAGCAGCTTTTCTGATTTGATGGATCATGTTGAACATAGCGACGAGGCTTATTTTGCAAAATTGCGTGAAAAAATTCCACAACTTAGTCCTTTAAGTATGTATGTTACTTTTGAAAAGCTCAAATTTAGTGAAGGGATGAATTTAGCAAACAGTTTAAAGCTTGATTATCAATTGCTATACCATTTTATGCGGGAATCTGATTTTTTTGAAGGTGTGCGTGCGATGATGATTGATAAGGATAAGCACCCTCATTGGAAATTTAAAACCTGGCAAGACGTTCCTTATTCAGTTGTACAGGAGTTTATTTATCACCCATGTATTGAACTTGCATTATAAAAGGAGAAAAATGGAATTATTACCAAAATGCGGCTTTTGATTATATAACCAATGTCTTGTATACCAGGTAAAATTATTTTTTTGGTTATTTCATTTGATGAATTAAAAAGCAATAACAATGTTGTATACTCATTTGGACCAATAGTTATTTTGTGACAACTGTTGGTGGAGCGCCCCTGAGGTGATAAACAATACATTGAAAATCAGCAATTAAGCGAGTCCAAAAAGTCTAAACTTCTACAATTAAAACGATTATAAGCTGTTTTCCATGGGCATAATTCTTTAGGAATATCACGCCATGGTGCTCCTGTACGTAGTTTCCATAAAATAGCCTCCATAACACCACGACCATTGTTCCATTTATGACAGCCATGAAATCGCAGGGTCTTTTCAAGCTGCATCCATATCTCATCAGTGAGTACTTGTCTTGGCATATGTGCTCCATCATTTTTTGCAAAATGGTCTCACATCAGAAATAAAAGTCTACAGGATTTTGATTTGTATTTTTGATTTAAATTAAATCAAAATAGATGTTTGGTGTAATAATGAACAAAAAGATTTTACAAATCGACAAATTTGCTCAATTAATGGCTTTTAATTTAGGACAAGCCCTAATAAATTAATAGCAATATCACTTCTCAACTTTCTTTTTTCAAAAAGAATTGGAAGATATTTTCTTGCATCTGCCTCACACACGTCTGGAATGAAAAATTTGACAGATTGATGATGTTCAATAATTAAATTTCTTACACGCTCGCCCAAAACCGCACGAACAAGAATATTTGCATCGATAACGATAGGTTTTGAGTGCATTATTTTTTGTTTCCAGATTTTAGCTCTTGGAAATCAGAAAATAAACTATCAAGTTTGATGACTTTTGGTTGGTATATAATATCCAACTGTTTCTCCATGCCGAGTAATTGCAACGGGCGAATAAGTTAAAATGTATTGTTGCAAATGCGCTCTGAATTCTCTCATGCCTACTTTTAATAACACCGTCATCACTCACACCATAATTGTGTACCCATGATTACACAGTAGCATTTGTATGAAATATTGTTAAATTATCTTTCAACTAAGCAAAGCTCAAACGACTCCTGTGATTGAAAGATCAAATCGCTAAATTGCTTAATTAAACATGAAATCAGTTAATACTCTCCCCTCTAATAGTATGTGATGACTTAAATTTATCTTAATGATCAACTCACCATCATTTGATGGAATATTTAGTTTAAAAAGTAAACACATGTGACGAAATCATATTGGTAAGACAGTGGCAATTTCACTGTGGTACGACAGATTACCACCAAACGCATAAAAAGTTTTTTTGTTCTTAAAATTCACACAGGGATTCTATTTTGATATCATTCATTTTTTTATGTATCGAGAGATTTCTCAAATGGCTCAGCAACAACCTCCTGAAATACAAATAATTTTAGATGCACTTGTCTTAATGAATGATGATTTACCAGCAGATGCAGAAGCAACGTCATTGAATATTATCGAGTCAACCCCATCATCTCGGCCGGTTGCGTTGCGAAATATTTGTTCTGGTGCCTTTAATGTAGGAATATCATCTTCCTTAGCTGTTACCCTTGGAGCGGTTTTTCGACAACGTTCTCCAAGCAATGAAGCTTTGACCATGCTCTTGGGTGGCGTTATCAATGGCGCGGTTGTTGGCAGCATTGGTTCTAATTTACCAGAAAAAAATGAATTCAAACTAACGTCTTATCGTACTTACTTGCTGATAGCATTTTGTGAGGTTGCTTTGGAACTCGGTGCGCAATTGACTTCACCTCTCATGGGTGAGCTGATACTCAAAAGAGGAGTTCAGTGGGGAGAGATAATCATTGATGACTTTGTGGGGATTTCATTTCTACTGGGTGTTTATTTCACCTTTATGTGTTGTTTAGGCATTTCTCAAATACTTCAGCATGAAGAAGAACAAAGTCTTACTCCTGCAGACGTTGTTTTGGTTGAACGTGATATAGAAAATATGGCTACTATAGAAGAAAACACTGAAATTTCTTCTGAACCCAGAACTTTTGCAAGACCTGTCTAAAATACCCAATTTTCTGATTGGTTAAAGTGTGTGCGTTTGAATTCGACCTGTGTTCGATCGGAGATGCACCACCAGCTTTGTTGATTGAAAACATATTGTTGTTGATTGGGATGAAATACACCCGCATCAAAAGCTGCAAAATTGGTTAATTGATGAGGGCAGCGAGCAGATGTAAATAAAAATGCCTTCACTTGAGATTGACGCATATCAGAACCCAGTTGTTGGCTTATTTCGTAATCAATGGGATGGGATATCTGTTGTTGAAATTGATGAAAAGGTTTTTGGGTTAAATCAACGCCATGAGTTGTTTCAGTTTTCACTTGAAATGCGGTATGCATGGTTTCAATATAAGATAAATCGGCCGTGCTATCGGCATGAAATTTCTTCATGTAATAGGCAACCTCTGCCAGTGCTGTTTTGAGCTCAAGTGAGCCATACCATAAAGAAGGCTCATAGAGTCCGCCAAAACGCGAACCATATTTCAAAGGAGGGTAGCGAAATGGCGTATCGATTAAATAATTTTTATTCATCTCGATGGCGGGTTTAGATTGCTCGAGTAGGGCTTCGAGAATATCGTGTTCATCGCTAGTATCGACTAAATCTCTGGCACTGAGAATATGTTGTGCTTCTACTACGCGCCAGGGTTTTACTTTTAAATGTTGAATATGGCGTTCTCCCTCACATGTTTGCCAAATGCTCATAACTTGCCTCGCATGGCATCCAAATATTGAGTGACTTCTACCAAACCGGAAACGGTTTTAATGTGTTGGAAAGGGGTTTTAGATTGAAACGCATGATTAGGAGAATGTAGCCAAAGTTTTGCTTTTTCATGCTGATTACCGACCAAAGCATTAAGGCTTCGATAAATACGAAGTAGGAGCAGTGCGAGCTCACCTTCTTTATCATGGGGAGAAATGTTTTTTTTACCTTGATGCAATCGTGTAATGGATGCTTCACTCATGCCTAAGGTTTGGCTTAAATCTTTACCTGAAAAACCCAAAAAAGAAGACAAACGTAAAATGGCTTTCGTCAATATTTTTTCTTGTTGGCTCAATTGAGCCTCATGTTTTGGATTCATGCCATCTCCTTTCAAATGAAATTATAGCATATAGATATTTAAAATGAAAGGCATCTGTTTTTTGTCAAATCAAATGAAAATATCCAAATTGAATATTTTTTATGTTTAATTTGGATGGTATGACGTTATTTCAGAAATCGACTACATGTGTTTTCTTGAGCCCCTTCGAGAAATTTTTCAATGGGCATGTTTAAGATTGCATTGATTGCCGATTGATCATCCATGGGTGGCTCTATCGTCGTAAATAGGCCATGTTTACCAATAAGGATAGGCGCTGACATCGTTTGCTTTTGCTCATTAGCAGTTACCGCTGAGGGTGGCATTATAGATGGTCGATTGATTTGATGAATTGCTATGGGCTTTTGAATAACTAAAGCAGCTTCAGGTGTATCATTTTCCTCGATATTGAATTTAATTTTTGCTTCATTCATCGCTTTTTTATATTCTTTTTCTAGATGCTTAAATTCTGACTCATAAGTGTACTTGATTTCTTTTAGTGTTTCTTTATGACGTTTATATTCGGGTTGATAGTAGGGTGAAATTTCAAAACCACAATAATCATTTCCACACGATTGCATCAAATGTTGTTTGGTGAGTAACATCATAGATAAGCTATTTAAGCGCTTAAGTTCTTGGTTACAAGCTCGAATTGTTTTAATGACATGAGATTTAAATCCTTTCACCTTCTCTAAACCTTCAGAAAAAGGATCAAATGCCCCCAAATCTTGTCCGTAGTATAGATCCTTTAATAACAAATGAGCATTTGACTGAAGAGTACTAATTATATAAAAATCCTGTTGTGCAAACTGTATTTTATTGCCTGCAAGCTCAAAATTATTCATTTCATAATTTTTTGAAAGTTGATTCCCATATGGGCATAAGACTGTACAGGTTAATTGTTGATTGGTCAGTTGGATATAAATAGTATTTTTTTCTAATTCGTTGGGAAGTGTATCACAAGGCATAACCTGATGTTTATATAAGGATAAACCGGAGGCCACGTTCATTGAATGAATGAAAAAGTAAAGGTGGGAATATTCTTTAATATTAAAAAAAGTATTTATTGCCGTCGAATATAGAGGCGAGTTTGGCTGAAGAAAAAGAGTCCTTAAGTCATGACAAGTGATTAAGGGTTTTATGTGAGAGAATTTTGTATCATCTGATACGAATTTAAAAATATCTTCTGAAATTCCATCCAACCCAATGGTTTTAGCCACTTTTTCAAAACATGCTCGTTGGGAGGCGTGAAGAATAGGCGCAAATCGAAGTTGTTCTTGATTCGTATTTGATATTGCTTTTTCCTGTGCTAATGCTTTATTTTTAGCATATTTCCTGGTGATTTTTTTCTCAATATCTTTAAAAGATAAGGAATGAGCTTCTTCATGATTTTCCTGCACAGCTTCACCTTCGAGTTTGAATTTAAGGGGTTTTGATAAACAGAATTATAAATAAAAAGTTAGTTTGAGTCAATAAAAAGCAATATGTCTTTGAAGCTTCATTTCACTAAAGACATTCATCGCAATTAAACCATTATTTGGACAAAAAATTTAAAAAAAGATGATATTCATAATGGCGAAAGGGCGACACTCATTGATTTTAATGATAAACAAGTTTCAATTCGACTGGTCAATCGCAAACAAATCGATTTGACAAGCAATCATTTAGCTTTACCAAAATGCGGCGAAAAGCCCCTGGATTCATCCATGGGGATGAAAGCGAATGTCTTATATAATTTGATGAATTATAAAAACAATAACAATGTTGTATACTCTTGCAAATACCATATCATTTTTGTTCGAAGGTTAAAGAGTAAAACATCAAGAATACTTCGAGATGAGTTTCCTCATTTAAGAAGTCGACTTCCAACACTTTGGACCAACATATAGGGATAGCAGGGGCATTGATGAGTCAAATAGGGCTTTCTGGTCAAATCTGGGATGATGCGACCTCGGTTTTTAATAATTATACCTATGGCTATCATATTCAACATGGTCATCTGGCTTTAAAGGCAAAAGTCTTTAAAAGTATAGAATACAGTGTATTACCTTGGGTAAGTGGGAGTGTGGGTGTTGGTTTTAATCGCGCTAATAGTTTTAACAATACACCTATTATCAATGAAGCGGTAAGACAAAACAATTTTTCCAATCATACGCAAACCAGTTTTACTTATACGGTTGGCGTGGGTATTCAGAAGGTTCTTAATTCAAACTGGCAGGCCGGTATGGGTTATGAGTTTGCAGATTGGGGACAAAGTCACTTAGGAAGCGCTCAAGGACAAACGCAAGGCACAGGTTTAAGTCTAAATCATTTATACACTAATGCGCTGATGTTTAATCGGACTAATACGGCATAAGGGCGGGAAATGAAAAAAGGAATTTTAGTTTTATTGGCGGCAGGGAATTTAGCATATGCAGGCCTTTCTGTTTGGAGTTTTATACCCATTAACAGTCCCCATGTATCAGTCAGCGCTACAGGAGCTGCAACAGTCAGTTATACCGTGACCAATAATTCAACAAAAGCTCATCAACTGGTACTTTCTTCAAGTACTCCTTCAGGGATTAGCCAATCAGGAGGTGCTTGTGTACTATCAGGGCTTGGTTCTACTTGTGCACTTACATTAAATATCAATGGCAGTGCCCTACCTTCGGATAATGTTTCAGGCGGGCCTATTTTATGTCAAGCCAACAGCAATGGTACACCGAATCTCAATTATTGTTATCAGCCTAATCCCGGAGACGAGTTGGTTATAACGAGGACCCCTAATGCTGCGACGCTACTTGCTAGCATTAGTCAATTAGCCTTAAGCATCACGGGCATTATTGAATATGATATAACTGGAGCACATACCTCTGGTCTTGCTCGAAAAATCACCATCACTAATGTTGGCTCAAATCTAGCATCGGGCTTAAATATCACATATCCGACTTGGCCAACTGATACAATAAGCTCGTCAACTTGTGGAGAAACATTAGCGGTGGGTGCTACATGCACCATTGAAGTGACACCGGGTGCTTATGCCACATCCAATTGCAATACCAGCCACAGCGCACCAACGCCAGGAACAATTACGGTCAGTGCCACTAATGTGGCAACACCTGTTACGACCGATGTGGTGGTGTTAGGTTATAGTTGTCAATATCAGGGTGGTTACGTGTATGCTTTTGATGACACAACACCAATCATAGGCAGTGTTGGTGGAAAAGTTGTCACGACATCTGATCAGCAGGCAGCCGATTACCCTTATGGTGTAATTTGGAGTTCAAATGGAGGTAGTGGAATTGACACTGCTAATACAAGCTTCGATATCCTTCCAGGAATTGATGAGACATCTACGTCTGCTATAGGCTCGCCCACGTACAGTACATTTGATTTATTTTTTTTAAGTACCTACACCAATGAAAATCCGTTCACCTTCGTATCTTTTTCAAAGTGCAATGGTGCATTAGACGGTTCTTGTAATACAGGTAATCTTCTGACCTTTTATAATCAATTCATTACCCATAATACGCAGGCAAACGGAGGAACACCCCGCTTTACAGCATCCGTAGAACCCACTGAAATCACTTACTATGCAGCAGGTTTGTGTAAACAAACGATTGCTAGTTATTCCGATTGGTATCTACCGGCGATTTGTGAAATGGGATATGATCAGAGCTATAATGGAAGTGGTTGTGGCCAGTCTAATGCCCCAACACTGCAAAATATACAAAAAAGCTTAATTGATCTTAGCGGCATGAGTACTCCTGCAGGTCGCTACTGGAGTTCTACCGAATCCTCAGACGGTCCGCAGGAGCTCGCGTGGAACGAGTACTTCGCGCCCATGGGTGGTAGCAATCAGACCAGCTACTTTAAGACCTATCAGCTTGGCGTTCGTTGTTCTAGAGCTTTAACCCTTTAACCCTTGTCCAAGCTGGCTTGTTTTGCTTGGTTTTTTTTGGGTGTTGAATATGGTGTTATAAACAGAGCGATCGGTTTTCAAGCAGCTCTAGCACCAGCGCGTGTTTACTCGGATAAGCTGGATTTGGCTCAGGCCGCTTGGTACGATCTTTAGCAGGTATTCCCGCTTTTTTCTGATCTTAATTGGTTTTTTCCATGCCTTAAGTGCTGGATTAGGCGTATAAAATCGAAAGCCAACCGGGATGGTTACCAACCCCGTGATAAGGATAAGAAAAATGAATTCCTGACCATTAAACCAGCCGCGCTGACTCTTTGTTAGTGGTATCGATGAGATTCGGTTTAGTGAGGCATTTAATCCAGTTACATAATCAACTACACAGATCAGCGGGCGTATCAGCACAAACAATCCTTGTCATACATCGCAAAAACCGGCAATATACCACCGTCGGCCTGCTGTTACAGCATTGATTGTTTTTGCTAGGCGAAAACAGGAGTTCGTTCAGTAGCCCGACCTAATCTAGTAGAATGTAAAAACTACAAGATCAAGTTTATATGTTCAATAATTGCCTCGGTTGATAACAGTCACTACAGGTACACTGGGATCTATCATATCTGCTCTCAGAGTTAAAGCCTCAACCGTTTGAATGCGTCTTGCACTTGGTCTACTTTCATAATCATTGACTATCGCATCAGCATCTAAGCTTGCGTAATCAATCGTCGTTTTTTCACATATCACTTCTAGAATTTTAGCTAGATTATCGTTTGAATCCAGAGGTGTATTAGCCATTTCTTGTTTAACTCTTGCCAAAATAAATTCCACACTATGAAATTTTCTCTCAAGACGATCTTCACCGGACGCGTGATAAAAATTAGAAATAGCATCGCCAACTTGAGTGACATACTGATCGGACCATCGTTTCGAAAAAAAATGCAGTGTCGTACCCACTCTATCTTAATGCCAACCTAACGCCATAAGCGATTTAGAGTATGCCGCATATTTTGCTAGTAGACTCAATGTCTTTCCCACATCTTCATCTGCTCTTAAAAGGTCACTTTGTGCGCTGTCCCACGCTTTTCTCCAATAAACCACCGTTAGTGCCATGATAACTCCGACAAATATTAACTCGACTTTAGCCATTTAAGCCGCTATTGATAGCAGGTATATCAAGCTTTCAA
>CAZNFJ010000012.1:38284-48296 GCA_964572685.1 uncultured Legionellaceae bacterium | reverse complement strand
ATATCAAGAGAACGCTGACCGTTACATCGCCAACGCTGACCGTTACATCGCCAACACTACTGATGTAAATACGCAAATGCAAAATCATATTGCTAGTCAAATCAAATTAAATACGCAAATGAAAAATTATATTGCGAGTAGTGATAAATTACAGGCTGAAGGTCGGGAACTTATCGAGATGTACCAAAAGGCAACTAAGGCGATACTTGATCAACAGAAAGAGAAAAACCAACATCGCCCTATCCTATTCCCTATTCGTAAAGTGAAAATTCTAACGGCCCTTAAACATCCCAAATCCGTTTCAATGTTTCATCCTAAAAAAACGAATAAACAATCTGGTATGGATCAAAAACAGCTGAAACATGGAAATGGTATGTAATATGAAGAAAGCCATATAAAACATTTTGATAGAAATTAATTTAAGGAATCACATGCAAAATGCAGCATCAACATTACCTCCACTCCCAGCACCTTCTGAGCACGCTGATTTAATAACCGCTGCAGAGAGAACGGTATATCACTATCTTTTAGAAGAAGAACAAATAAACAGTCAACCCATTATCAAAGATAAAAAAGAGAAAAAGAGTTATGACGATCTTTGTATTTTAAGACGAAACTTATCAGAAAAATATGAAATCCCAAATCCATGGATATTAAATGAACGTGGTTGTCCAAAAATTAAAATTGAATATAACAGTATCGGGCGCCTCAAATGTGACATGCAATGGCTCGAAGGCAGTAATTACCCCCTAAAAAATGCAATTTTAGGTATGCTCGAAATCATTGAAAAATTTTTTAAATTATTACGTCAACTCAATACCGCCCTTATCAAGTGGGATGTATATCGAAATGACAGCTTTGAAGTCATGTTTTTTGGTGATCTGGCCATATGGCTCAGTGTTACTTTACCTCGCTATGACATCAAAAGTGTTGATACACTCAGACTAATTAACCAATGGATAGAGTATTGTCACATAGTAAAAAGTAATATTTTATTTTATCGAAATGATGAAAATAGCCCAAATAGTGCAAAAAAATTATTAAAAATTATCATCGAAGAACTTAAAACAATGCAAATGCATGTTCAAAAACACCTTCAAGCGATAAGTTTTAATGAAAGTATAAAAAATATTAATTTATCCATTATCAATATGGCGAAAGATGTTTTTAATTTACAATATTTTTTAATAGCAGATGCATCGCATCATCGTACAACATATTATAACGGCATGAATATTATTCACCTTTTAAAACATCATCAAGCTCACCCCCATATAAAAGCAGATCCTGAACTTAAAAAAATAACGAAAACACTTTTAGGAGCCTGGTTGAAGGAAACATTAACATTGGCAGGTATTGAATCTTCAGACTTTATTAATACCCAAAAAATCAATATTCAATCCATATCAGAATATCTTTCAACTAACTTTTCCCAAATAAAAGATATGAATGCTTTTGGTCTTTGGGCTATAGAACAAAAAGATAGAGGAATTGCTGAAAAATACATGTTTGACATCGCTCAAATCTATAGATGCCTTCTTATGGTTTATTATGTTCGTGAAAACATTCTCATCCATGTACCAGTTTATCACCATTATGGTGATTCATGGGCCTATGAATCACCTCAAATTCAAAAATTCATGCAAGAAACCCTATTCACAGTTATCAGCCATTCAATATCAGCCTTAGAGAATGCCGTCAGCCATTTTTGGGAGTCATTTTATCATCAAGACTACGCTCCAAGAAGCAGAACCAAAGATAACAAAGATGCTTGCCATGCTAATTTATGTAAAGCCGGTAGCTTTGTAAGAGAAATCAAAGATCATGAGACGGAGATCAAAAGTAAAATAATCCGTATAAATTTTAGATACCAAGAACATAGATATTTTAATCGAGACAAAATTGATGAAATAATGCATGAATCTTTAGAACAAAAAATGAAGGTTTTGAAATCATATATTCAAACCTATGCTCAATATCATCATCTCAATTTAAATCTAGGATATCGTGAAAGACAACCAGACAACCGTCCTATCATTATCAAACAATTTCAATATCTAAGCTCAAATGAAAAAGACAAATTGATAGCCTTATCAGTCGCCGAATGTCCACTGTACCTACAAACACAAGCTCTCTATCAATCCTTTCAAAAGCAAAAGCTTGAAAAGATGTACCTATCACAAACCCTCAAAGAATCAGAACTCCATTCTGATATCCAAAAAAACATCTATTTTATTTTGCTCAAACCTTATTATAGTACTGTAAAAAATTCGAATATCACTTCCATTTTTTCCGACCTACCTCGAGAAAAAATAAATGCATTTAGACAATTATATTTCTTTGTCAGTCATGTGATGAGCTTATTTTATGCTTCAAATCAACGTTTAAGGACGAATTGCAGTCAAATGGATATGGAGTTGGTGGATGTCATGCTACTCAATACCATACGCACATATTTGAAAGAAATAAACTTGAAACTCCCCATTTATTTCCAGGCTCCTCCTTTTGAGGTCGTATATGAAGCCAATACCAAAAGCGTTATTGTCAATAACAGAAATGACTGGAAAGCCTTAATAGGTAAAGTCGAGCATACTACTTCATCAAATTCAGATGAGTTAAGCATGGCTCATCGACATCAGCTTTCCAAAGCTCATGAACGCTTTAATGAAATTTTCAGTCAATTAAAAATCAAAACGGATGAATTAACTGCAAAATCAATAGACAAGTCTTATATTAATGTTTCTCGTGCTGCTGAAAAACTAATATTAACTTTAGAACAAGAAGAAAAGTATTTATTTAGCACGCTGAAAATGCCAACTCAAGAAGCATTGACTGTTTTTCAAAATAACTGTCAAGCAGCTATTTGCGAGGCTAAAATTGAATTTGCCAAGCATCGTCAATTTTGGGGGCAACTCAATCCCATTATCAAACAATTATTAGGTGTATTGGCTCTTATCACCATCATCCCTGCTGTTTTAGTCAGCACTTATGCAAAACATGGATTTGTAGGAACTTTTTTTCATCAAAAGCCAAGCGATTCATCTGAAAAACTTGTCGATTTTGAAAGAAAGTTAAATGAATACAATGAGAACCTCCATTCGTTATAAAGAATGGAGGCACAAAATATTTAGTTATTGAGAATTCACCTCAATTTGATTTGACCAATTGAGGTGAATTCATTTTCATCTATTTGAATTTTTAAATATTCAGCCAAATTCACCAATTTATTTAGATAAACATGTTTTAGATAAACATCCTCAATATGTCGAACAATATCAGCATACTCTGTTAATTGTATTAAAAGAAAATCCTGCATGGTTTCATAGGTAGGTGTTCATGAAAAAATTCTTGGAATAGACACCGTCATCGTCAATGATTGCGTTTGCATGATATCCGATGCTTGCTGATAGTCTTGAGCGTGGTTTGTTAAATTAAACGCTGATTTAGACATTTAGAATAAAAAAAGCTGACCTTTCATGAGCTTTTATTGGTTCTCATAAGGATTTTTCAAGGGCAAATCAATTTCATGCAGCATATTTTTAAACTGAATATTTTGGGTTGTGATACTAACATCATCCATACCCAACATACTATCGCCAAAATGATAAACCACAGGCTCTTCACCCTGACAACGCATTTCATCATTTTGACGTATGGTTTGCATCACAGGTTCAACTTTTTTCTGATAGTCACTCATCACCTCTTTTCCATGTCTTGCATTTAACATCTCTAAAGTATGATGCGGTGACATAATGAAAGCAGAAGCATTATTTCCACCGAATCCTTTAGAATTAATGATACAGCCTTTCATTTCTTTTGGATGATTCAAAATTTCATGTTGCATGAGAAATTGAAGATGATCTTGATAAACATCTGGAGCAATATGATCTATGGTTTGAATACCTGGCAAGACTCCATATTGCCAGGCTCCTATTGCTGCGGCTAATTGATCGCCAGCAGCAACACCGATGGAGTGCCCAATATATGATTTAATCGCACAGACCCGCCAATTTTGTATGCCGAAGGTTTTAGCCACTTCACTTAAAATATGGCTTTCAGTCACACGATTTTGAGGGGTACCTGTACCATGAGCATGAACATATGTCTGCGTCATCCCCTCTTGTCCCAATATGGCTTTTGCTAAACCACAAGCCTTGGCCATGGTCACATAATTACCGATACCCGGACTTGCAATTGATTTTTTGTTTCCATCGGCATTTACAAATACATCCCCTACCGCACCTAAAATAGGTGCACCCAACTCTAGCGCCAAATCATCAGCCATTAAAATGGCAAATTGCGAGGACTCGGCAATAACAAAACCAGCATTGGTAGAAAACGGTCGACAGGCACGTCGATGGTTAGGCTTTTGCACACCATCTAATTGACAAAGGTCTTCATCAGTTGCCAATGCACTCATGGCCCGAAAACCTTCGATGATATCTGGATTAACCGGGGCTTCTGCACTACCAACAATGGCAACTTTGGCATGGCCGTGCTGAATATCACGAATCGCTTGTCGTAAATTATATAAAAAAGTCGCACAAGCCCCCATATTATGACCGGTGGTGCCGACACTATTTAAAATGTAACTATTCACAAAATCAGCTGGCATTTCCGCCAGGGACAAAGGCATCATCTTGGAGTTGACACGTTTACCCTTCAGTGGTTGTGAGACCAATCCTGCCAAAGAATGTTCATCAATTTGCGCCAAAGCGCTACCTGCATAAACAGACACTTGATCAGGTTTGATTTTTGTTAAAACGGTCTCCCAGGATATCCCCATCGAAGATAATGCATCAGACATTCCATAAACAGTTAATATCAAACCTCTTGGATGATGATGAGAATGATAAAGTTTAGAAGGATCAAAGCCTTTGGGTAACATACCTGCACTTTGCACAGCCATGACACCATATTTTTCTAAATAAATCGTTTCACCTGCCTTCAATACCTCGTCGCTGGATAAGGTTAAGGCATTTGTCAATTGGGCAGCTTGATGAGTATAAACATGATTCGGATCAAATAAATCAATTTGTCGAATCAAGGTACCGTCTAAAATGGCTTGATATTGGTCGGGTTGAATATCCATACGATGCGCCAAGTCTTGCCATGTGCTTTGCATCACATCCTTTGATAAAGCTTGATAAACCATGCGTTTATAAGCATGATAACCAGAGGTTCTACCGGCGGCATTGATACCACCCATTCCAACAATCACAGGTAATTTCATATTTTCTCTACCAACCTTCTAAAAGGGTCTCTATTTTTTTTGTTTGGATAATGTTTTGAAGGTGTTGCCTCCAACGCTTAGCATCTATTGTACCATGATATAAATTAAAAAGGGGCTTTAAATAAATGCTAGGCGAATGCTTAGAAAAATCTTCACGCCCCATCTGTTCGGTATACAATTGAATCGCTTGACTTCGCGTTAAAAGAGGAACATCAGGATAGACCATGCGATGAAAATCTTGTAACAATACGGGATTATCGCAAGCAAGCCTTCCTATCATCACGCCATCCACAAATTCAAGTTGTGCACTCATTTGTTCCACCGTTTTTAAATCCCCATTGATAATAATAGATAAATGAGGATATTTTTGCTTAATACGATAAACGTAATCATATTGAATCGGTGGAATGGTACGATTTTGTTTGGGATTTAGTCCCTTGAGCCATGCTTTTCTGGCATGAACAACCAGTTCATCAATCCCACATTCGACAAGCCCATCAACAAAATCCGAGAAGAATTCATAAGAATCATGTTCATCAACGCCAATACGGGTTTTGGCTGTGACCGGAATATCCAAATGTGACTTTAAGTGTTTTAAACATGTCATCACCAATGTCTTTTGGGTCATTAAACAAGCGCCAAATTGACCCGATTGTACGCGTTCACTAGGACATCCCAGATTGAGATTAATTTCTTGGTATCCCATATCTTGCGCAATGAGGGCCGCTTTTAACAAATCTGGCGCATGACTTCCCCCTAATTGTAAAACCAGAGGATTTTCAATGGGATAATATTCAAGATAACGTTTGGGATGTCGAATAATCGCCTGAGGCACCAACATCTCAGTAAACAATTTGGCTTTAGGCAATAATAAGCGCATCATCAAGCGAAAAGGACTATGTGTCCAATCAACCATAGGGGCAATCTGTAACAACGAAACTCCGCAATAAACACAAAAAATAATGCATATTGTATATGATTCATGATATCTTTGGATAGAATTTTTTTAAGGAGTCTATGATGTCATATCCAGCATTACCTGCTGAGGCAGTGTCACTTATTCGCGCTTTTTTATTAGAGTATCAACAAACACTTTGTGCAAACATGGAAAAACTCGATGGAAAAGCAACATTTCTGCAAGACCATTGGCAACGTAGCGATGGCGGCGGTGGCATTAGTTGCGTCATGGATAATGGACAAATATTTGAACGTGCAGGCATCAACTTTTCCCATATTACCGGCGCATCTCTTCCCCCTTCTGCTACACAATCAAGACCTGAGTTGGCAGGGAAACCTTATGAGGCATTGGGAGTGTCCATTGTTTTTCACCCCAAAAATCCTTTTGTTCCGACCACGCACGCTAATATTCGTTTTTTCATTGCTTATGATGACAATCAAAATCCAATTTGGTGGTTTGGTGGTGGCTTTGATTTAACACCCTTTTATCCTTTCGAAGAAGATTGTATTGCATGGCATAAGCATGCGAAAAATGCTTGTCACCCTTTTGAAGATACATTATACCCTCAGTGGAAAGAAGCTTGTGATGAGTATTTTTATCTCAAACATCGTCAAGAAACTCGCGGCATTGGTGGATTATTTTTTGATGATTTCAATCAACCTAATTTTGAACAAGCTTTTGCCGTTTGGAAAAACGTCGGTCTTGCATTTTGGAATGCTTATAACGAGATTGTTCAAAAAAGATGGCAAACACCTTTTACCCAACAACATCGAGATTTTCAATTATACCGACGCGGTCGTTATGTTGAATTCAATTTAATTTATGACAGAGGAACACTTTTTGGCTTACAGTCTAACGGCAGAACGGAATCTATCCTTATGTCCATGCCCCCTGAGGTTCAATTTAAATACAATTGGCAACCAATAGCCAATAGTGAAGAAGCAAAACTGTATGAAAGATATTTAAAACCACAAAACTGGTTAAACCAATAAAAACTCAACCATCAAGAACACGCAGCATATTCAACGGATATGCTGCGTTCTATTTAAAAAACATTACATATTGATTTATTTATGCTACAATATTGACTCTTCTGTTTTTTTTATTATCAATATCAATGAGTTGAATGATGTCATATGATGCTTTTTTTAAAAAATCCACTGTTTCCAACATCGTAAAAGCAGGCGGACCGAGTTCAAGTGACCAGTTATTGGCAATGGATAATGGTGATTATTGGACAGTATTAAACACAGATTTATTGTCGCCATGTCAAAAAGGCACAACCTTATGCAGAAATGCCAATGCCTTTAAACACGCATTACAAACCTATGGACCTACAGCAAACAAATTACCCGATCTTCGCATGAATGAAGGGAAGGCTAAAAATCATGTCTATCATGGTCATGTACATGATTCAAATGGCACCATTTACATACTTGAGTGGACTATTATTGATTCTAATCAAAAAATCATGGCCATCATTGGTTTCGATACTCACGAAAATTATAAATTCATAAAAACACCTTTAAATCCGAAAGAAATCAGCAAAATAATGGCCTCAACAAACAACCAAAAAATTCTTTCAAATGTACAACTAAAAATTAATGAAGCAAAAGAGAAAGTCACTCGCGTTGAAAATAATTATGTCAATTTATTAAAAAATATTAACCCTAGTATTCCATAAGCAGATATTTAAACCAACTTATTTCAACTTACGCTTCTGTTAGATATTTAAATTTTCAGATCAAAAAAAAGTTTTTGATCGTTTTATGATGAGTATGATGCATGCCAATTCCTAATCATTTCTACTATAGATTAACGCAATCTGCAAAGAAATATCAAAAAAACATCTCGGGAAATCCAGAATTTTCCAGGTTTATACAGGGGTATGATGATTTTTGGATTTCACCCCAAAATCCTGAAAAACGCTATCCGAAACAAATAATGCTAAATTACACAGTACATCGAGACTCTTCTGTTGAATATCGAAGTCGACTTAAGGAATTACTTGAACAGCTTTTTTTGGAGCATTTTAGTATATTTATAGAATATTCAAATGAATACTATGTCCTTGAACCAAGATTTTTTGATAATTATTGCGATGGGGTGTATTTTCCAAAAGGAGCCCCCTTAGTCACTTGGAATAAGGAGCAGACATTATTTCTTGATATTTATGATATACAATGCTCTTTTCAAGAAATATTAAATCCCTTATTTGAAATTCAACTGAAAAAATCATATTTAAGTTTTCTTCAGCAATCGGTATTGGAAAAATTTAATTCTAATCCAAAAACAAAATTTATTGATAATAAACAATACCCATATAAACATACGGATACCCAATTAGATTCCGATGCATCTAGTCAATTAGAGCCTTGCGATACAGAGTATTTCTCATTAACAAAGGATAACATTGATTTATTTATCGATTCAGAATTAAGCAAGGTTCATACTTTAGACTGTTCAGTTGAAATTTCAAATGAAAGAATAATAAATAAAATAAGCAGCATGCCGCTCTATCAACTGACATATAGCAGGTGTACTGTAGAGAATTATACATTCTTACCTCAAACAATCACACATTTAAAGCTATACTCTGTTGTAATAACCGAAGAAATTCTGATTAAATTATTACAGCATTTAACGAACCTCAAATCATTGGAACTGATTTCTATCATAAATCAAAAATCCTATTCTGACTTGACTTTCAGCAATATTGTTCAATTAAAAATCGATCATCAACTTAAATCCTACTTAAAATGGTTTCCTGAAATTCATTACTTAGAAATATTTAATTATTTGGATTCCGATATAATAGAAAATCCACAAATATTTACCAATTTAGCGATATTAGTCTGTTATTCTCATATTATAAAAGTTTCCCTTCTCAGCAACCAACCAAATTTAAAATTAGAAGGAGATTTAATATTACATAGATATTTGCCAAATGATGATTTATATCACCTCATTGATTCAAAGAAAATTTATCCATATATCAAAAACTTAAGTACAATAAAATATTCTAGTGAAACTTCATTTTTCAAACAAATCAATGATTCATTTCCTAACTTAAGCGATTTTACCCTAGAAATAGATGATTGTAATTTTCCTAAAGTCAATGTTCACTTCAAAAATGTAAAAACGTTAAAAATTAACGTTGGTTATTGGTTAAATGACGATAATGAGAACATTCATGAGTTACTTGAAGGCTTTTATAATTTTCTTCTTTCATTCCCAAAGTTGGAAACGCTTGCATTTAGTGATTATAAAATAGAATTTCTCTCTTGTGACTTTTGGAAAAACAAAATCATTCCTATTAAAAATCTAGTTCTTAAGAGTTGCTCAATTTATGAAGACCAAAACTTTTTTGTTAACTTTCTACCAGCTACGCCTTTTTTAGAAAGTCTAGCAATCATTGAACAAGCAGAATGTATTGCTTTAAGTTTTGATGAGAAGGAGCTCCCTTATTATCCAAATATCAAAAAATTATCTATTGAAAATATTGAATACTTTTCGGATTTTGTAAGATTGTTAGCCATGTGCCCAAATCTAGAATATCTTAATATTAATTGTCCTAATTGTGCAATGAATGACGCTAATTTGGTTTTTCCAACCTTGCTAAATTTAATTGAAATTGAAATTGATGAACAGTCCGAATTAAGTGAAGAGATTGCCAATATTTTATATTCATCCGCAACTAATCTTAATAAAAAAACAAAAGAAAAATTATTATCTTATATAGATAATGATGATAAAGCTATTTCAGAGTCAGAGTCAGAGTCAGAGTCAGAGTCAGAGTCAGAGTCAGATTTCGAGTTGGA
>CAZNFJ010000012.1:0-38184 GCA_964572685.1 uncultured Legionellaceae bacterium | reverse complement strand
TTCAGATTCAGATTCAGATTCAGATTCAGATTCAGATTCAGATTCAGATTCAGATTCAGATAATAATGATAAAGCTATTTCAGCGGTTTTTGATGCAAATCCTGATCCTAAATATAATTCCCAAGATCTCCAGGCTAAAAAAATATTTTCATATGTGTATAAATCTCAAGATATACCAGTCAATCATTATCGATACACTACTTATGAAACAGTTACACCAAGTAAAACCCCATGTTCAATTGACCAGGCATTTACCTTATCCTCAACCAAAGAACCAGATGATCATTTTATTTATCTTGATATACCCAAAATGGATAATCAAACCATCCATATATCTGACGAATTAAAAACAACGATCACAGATTTGAAGTCAACACAAAAATCCCATGAAAATGATGATCAGTCGGAAGATATGATATGGTCCACAGTTTTAGAATGTTTATCTGATGAACATATTGAAGAATCTGAGCAAGATATACCGACTCTTGAAAGAACAGCTCAGTTCAATTTATTCGATCTCAATTTGTTAGAAAATAATAACCATGGTTTTTTAGCCAAGGGCAAAATTTTCATACTTGGCAAAAAAAACTGGTACAAACTTCCCTCTTTGGCAGCAAATGAAGAATTAGTCTGTTATCACTCAGAACAATCAACTCCCTTACAGTTTAAATACTCCAAACGAGATAATTTTTATTATGTAAAACCAACGGATTTGAATACCTGCTTGGAAATTTATGTTTATGTGCCTTATCCATTAGAAATACATCCAATACTACAGATTTGCCCATCTTCTTTTTCACGATTCATCATCGAATCATATCGATATTACAGAAGTTTTGGTAAAAATAAATTAGACATTGATTCAAGCAAGGAATATACCGGTCAAGACTATATTGATTTACTTTATAAACAAAAAATTGGTGCTTGTCGTCATCGTGCCGCTCTTTTTCAATATAAATTTTCCCAAAAATTTCCCGAATTGCTATGTCGAATCGTATCAAATGATGTGCATGCTTTTATTGAACTAAATATTGGAAATCATTGGTATACACTCGATCTTGGTGGTTATCCTGCGAATATTCAATATATCAAACCGATTATGCTGGAAAGTTATTTATCAGAGACTGAACGTAACAACATAAAAAAGAATCGGGAAGAACATCATCATTCGACAGATATCAATGCGCCCACAATGCAGTTTAAGATAAAGCTCAGTCAGATGCATCAAGTAGAAGGAAAGGTTGATTTAGAAAATTTTGTTCAGCAATTTTTATCAACACGTAGTAATAAACGTCTCATTGAATGCCAAAGTATTGAGGAACTTGAGTGTCTACAATATGGCCTACAAAGCGCATTCCAAAAACATCAATATCCTTTTTATTACGCCCACAAACCAGATGATTTACATTGCAAGCTCAAAAGATTTCATTTACTTGATGATGGTTCAGTGGAAATCAAATCTAACCATCCTTTACTGAATTTTCTATTAAACAATCAGACTGGATGCCTTATCATTAATTATGATACTTTTAGTTCTGAAGAATATGTATCTTATAATGAGATACTTGATAATAAACGATTGCTACATGGTATAGCGATTCCACATCAAATTCATATAATTGGCTTACGCTTACAAAATCACTTCGTTCCTGAGAATGACTTTTATTCACGATTTACAATCATTCAAAAATATCCGTTAAACCATATTGAACAAATTGAGCTACCGACTCATGATGCTAAACATATCATGGAAACTTCGGAAGATTGTCCTTCACTTTATTCTATTCAACTATATAACAGCCCTGATTGGGAAAGTATTTTGATCGGTAAATGGCACATCACTACCCAAGGTTGGTCTTTTGAGAAAGGGAAATTGATTGAAGCAATTGAGTCAGGTGAAAAAAATATCTTGCTCTTAAATGGACCCTGGGATAATGATGACTTTCGTCATTTTTGGAAACAAATGACCATTGATTCTTCTATAAGTTATGCTGGAAGAACATTGCATATACCTAGCAATACATATTTTTTCAGCGAAAATGGATATGACTTGGAAACCTATTATCAATTTGAACAAGCCAATGAATCAGAACAATTTCATATCCTTAATCCCTATTCCTATAGTTATTTTTTTCAAAATTATAGTCTTGAGGGCAATACACTTATCAAAACCAATGGATACATTCAGGATGCAACATCACAGTTATCCATTTTAATTTCAGAACCGGTTAGTCGTGATCAATGGGCAAAATTGGTTTTTGACTGTAAAGCAAGGAAATTGGCTCTTCATGTCGCCATCGCACCTTCTATTAATAAAAATCAACTGTCTTTTGTGACTTGTGATATGCCGACAAAAATTATTCAAGTAAAACATACAACGCTTATCATCACCAATGACATCGATGGCTTACTTGATGAATATGGAAACGATTATATTATTGATGTTTCTGAGTTTAATGATTCGGAGCTTCTCTCATCTATTGTTGTTGAGACTAACGCTGATGGATTCTCCTTTTCGAGTCGACAAGGTTTTCTTGATTCAGATTTGATTGAAAAAAGAGTGGTTTTAAAAGGAATATTTTCACCTAAGCTTATCAATGCACTCACACCTTTAATCCTTAAAGATTCACATCTTCTCCATCTGGTGATTATCACTGAAGATGAACATGCTTTTTCATTTATGGAGTTGACGAGATTAAATGTTGACCGACACGAATACATGAAAAACAAATATGGTGATGGAACTTGGCTTGAACAGTGTAAACCCAACGAATCCATTGCAGAAATGACAACACGTTATCATTATTTGAGACGTCACCCAAATGAGTCGTCTTCAAATAATGCTTGGCAAGGCATGCTGAGTCTGGAAGCATGCCATAAAAAACCAAGTACATTTGCTTTAAATAATGAGCAATTGTGTTTGAAACGAGACGCATTGATTCGCCAGGTCTTAGAAAACCAACCATGCGTATACATTGCAGGAATATCCGGCGTTGGCAAATCAACTTTTATCAAAAATCAATTTATCCACGAAGATGAAGAACTATTCATTGATGATTCACCAGAAAATGTCCATCGATGGATTAACTCAAAAGCAAACTTGTCTTTCTTATTTATTGATGAAGCCAATTTAAAGCCCAGTCATTATAGCCAATTTGAAGGCTTGTTTTTACCAAACCCTGCACTTTTTTATAACGGCCACTATCACTTGCTTTCCAAGAGACATAAAGTCATCTTTGCTGGTAATCCATTAAACTATGGTGACGAACGTCAATTTGCCCGTTTTTTTCAAAGACATGGGAATGCCATTGTATTTGAGCCTTTACCCCTATCAATCATTGAAGCAGATGTCATAAAACCCATTTTAAAAGAAGATAAACCAGCACTGAATATGGCGATTTTAAAACTTTATTCTCAGCTTTGTGAACTATCTGAGAATGAATTGCTGATTTCTCCTCGAGAATTACAAAATCTTGCCCTTTGGGCTACTCAAGATAATGTTGATATAGAAACTTTAAATTATTACATTTACTACATGCTTAAAAACATGCTAGATGATGTTTTATTTGCAAAATTTTGCCAAAAAAATGAAATATCATCTCCACCTTTGATTAAGAGAAGCCTTGATAATTTAAATAGTGAAAAACATTTAATCTTACCTTCTCGCGCCCCAACTATTTCACTTTTACTTGAGCAACTTAAGATTCATCAATTGCGTTCTTCAAGAATGCTTTCTGGATATTTAGAATACTTTGGGGGATTGGGTGGCATTCTCATTGAAGGAGCCGTCGGACTTGGAAAATCGGAACTCGTCAAAAATCTCCTAGATCAATTAGAAATTCAAGCGGTTTATCTTTCTGCGAGTATGAGCATTACAGAAAAACAAGAACACTTAATGGATGCTTTCTACAACGGGAAAATTGCCTGGATGGATGAATTGAATACTTCTCCAGTATTAGAAGAGTTACTCAATTCATTACTGATGGGTAAAACCCCTTCAGGTCATTTACCTAAGCAACCTGGATTTATGTTAATTGTTACGCAAAATCCCCCCAATATGCTAGGTCGACGACAATTAAGCACGGCTCTTTTGCGTCGATGTTTAATTCTCAAGGTCGATGAATACAGTCTTGATGAAATGATAATCCTCTTTCAGAACAAAGGTTTAAACAAAGAAGACGCTATGAACTTAGCACATGCTTATCAGGGAATGAAAGGACAAGTATCATTTCGTGATGCATTAAAGCTAATACCAGAAAAAACAAAACGAGCAAAAAGACAAAGAGATGAAGGGTTTTTTGATCACTCGAGAGGAAAGGAAGACCATGAAAATCAATATGAACGTGAAAGAGGTTATTCTATATAAGCCTTGATATTAGACGATCTTCAGCTGATAGACTAATAGACAAAATGAGCATATAATATACATAAATAGAACATAACGAGGTGACCGATGGCACAAGATAATTCTGAAAATGTAAAAATTAAAATCTTTGAACTTCTTCAACCATTTGGTATTAATGCTGAAATATCATCAGAATTATTAGATAATAAATTTTATTTTATTCAATATGGCGGCATAAGAACCCCTATTAACTTAAAAATACATCATTATGATCAAGAAACGCTAATCAATCTGTATGAATATTTAACAAAGCTTCAAGATTATCAATTGTTAAATTTTGACATTATTAAATTAATGATCAATTCGCCAAGAATAGGTACATTCAATAACATCATATCGCTTTATAAGCAAAATATTGATTTGAATCAAGAATCACCATATTACGAAAATTTTTCCCGTAACCCCGATTCGAACAATATCGTCGAGATCATTTTATTTTGTGAGAAATATAAAATTGAAGATCAAGCATTTCTTGATGCCCTATGCAGCTACTCGGGTTACAACTTTAAGAATCTCATAGAGGCTTATGAATTATTAGCAAAGAATAATCTTCTACTTTCTTATTACCAAGACCTATTGAACTATGAAAATTCAAGACCTAAACATTTTTATCTTGAGCCACATAGAAACTCAAGTCATGAAGACAAATATTGGGAATTTGCTCTAGCGGTTGTCCAATTAAATAATGCAAAATTACTAAACCGAGAAAATTTGGATATCATTAAAAATAATCATGAACAAAGCCCTCTTGAGATTGTCCATTCAATGACTCCAAAATCGTCGAGTTTATTTAAAAGTACAAGTAGCTTTGTGATTGGTGGGGGCGTTGGTGGTTTATTAGGTACGTTTTTTCCTAGTATGGTCGCTAATATGTTTTTATGTTTAGGTGTATCACTTCATCCGGCTCTAGCAATGATAGTTTTCGCTGCTTTAGTGGGCGTGGCTTTCAGTTTATCTCACTTACTAGGTGACTATCTTCTTTCTGAAAAAAATATTCAACTTAAAACTTAAGCCACATGAACCCAAAAAATAAAGGGGATTTAATCCCCTTCATGATTTTAATCAACCCCATTAAGCTTCATTGCCTTCGGCAATTCGCATAACCTCTTGCGCTTTCAACCCTTTAGGGCCACGATCAATAACGTAACTTACTGAATCGTTTTCATGAAGTGTTTTAAAACCTGTTCCTTGAATATCTTTGTAATGAACAAAAATGTCATCGCCACCTTGGTTCACAATAAATCCAAATCCCTTTTTTTCATTGAACCATTTAACATGTCCAATTTCTCTTTGCGACATATCGCCTTCCCCTTCTTTACATGATTAACAAAAAAAATAACAACTAAATCTTAGTTGTAGCCACTGTATTGTTACAATGACATAAATACAGAATAACAGTTTTTTTGCGATTGTTAATCTTTTTTCTTACTCAAAATACAAAAAATTTAATAATTCATGAAATTGACTAATACTTAACAGAATTTTATAGTAAATAAATCATTCTATTCTAGGCTATTTATGTCTAAAAAAATTTTATTAACTCTATCTTTATGCCATTACTGTGCTCACGCATCAACGATAGACTGGATGGATATGACTGTACAACCACAAAATAACTTTTATTTATACAGTAATGGTCAATGGATAAAGAATCATCCCATTCCCGATGATAATGGACGCTGGAGCATGTTTGATGTTTTAGAGAAAAAAAATCAAAATGAACTTGTTTCACAGATTCAATCGATTCCAAAAAATAAAGTTTTATCCAAGTCTCGCATTAATCAACAAATTTTTGACTATTATCAAAGTGGTATGAATATCAAAAAGATTGAAGAACTCAAAAGTAAGCCTCTTGCTCATGTGATTTATCAAATTCAGCACTTTCATAACAATAAAGAATTACCACACTTGATCGCAAAACTTCATACGCTTGGCGTCAATGTGTTTTTCGAAATAGGACCTATGAATGATTTTCATCAATCCAACCAAATCATCGCCGGCATTTCTCAATATGGTTTGAATCTGCCTCATCGAGATTATTATTTGAAACAAGATAAGCATTCAAGAAAAATTCAGGAAAGTTATTTGAAATTTTTAAATATCTTGTTTTTAGAATTGAATTTCTCTACTGATATGGCAAAAAAAGCAGCTCTTCAAACCTTTGAAATTGAAAAAAAACTGGCTTTATTTTTCATGACTCAAGAGTATTTTCGTCAGCCTAAAAATATCGATCATCAAATGACCTCTGAGGCATTACTTGCCCTTTATCCCAATCTTAATTTAAAAGATTATTTCGAATTACGTCAACTTCCCAAACATTTTATCATCAACAATTGCACGCCTTCATTTCTCCAACAGCTCAATAACTATATCAAAACTCTCTCACCACAAGCTATTCAGCATTATTTGCTGGCACATTTGATGTTTCAATATGCAAATAATATGCATCACACTTTGTATCAAGGTTATTGTCAATTGAATATGGCTTTATCAGGCACAAAAACCTGTCCCAAACGGGAAGATAATATCATCAAGGAACTCAACACAAATCTTGGTTTTGCAATAGGTGATTTGTATGTTGCGACCCATCTACAACCAGGCGCTATTGAAAAAACCGAAGAGATGATTGAGGGTATTAAACATGAACTCAAATTACATCTTGAAAATTCTTGGATGTCTCCATCGACAAAAACGCAAGCACTTCTCAAATTAAAAAACATGAAATCTCGAGTAGGATTTAGTCGATTCCACATTGACTATCAAACTTTATCCATCAAGCCACAAAGTTATGTTGAAAATGCCATGGCAATCATCACTTTTGAAACCAAACGCCAATTATTAAAAATAGGTCGGCCAATTGATGCAGAAGAATGGGACATGTCGCCGCAATCCATCAATGCTTATTATGATGTTTCTCAAAACCAAATCAATCTTCCCTTAGGTATTCTCCAAACTCCGTTTTTTGATGTACATGCCACCGATGCCATGAATTATGGTGGTATTGGCGCTGTGATTGGCCATGAAATATCTCATGGCTTTGATGATCAAGGTGCACAATTTAATGAACAGGGTCAATTTAAAAGCTGGTGGACACAAAAAGATTGGGAGACTTATCAACAAAAAGTTCAGTGCATCATTCAACAATATTCGCAATATGCTGTTCAGGGATATCCGAAACATCATCTCAATGGTAAACTCGTCAGCGGTGAAGCCATCGCAGACCTGATTGGTTTAAACCTTGCCTACCAAGCCTATTTACATAGTCCTCCATTCAAACGCGACATCACCATTGAAAAATTCACTCCTATGCAACAGTTTTTTATCAATTACGCGCATATTTGGGCGGCAAATATTCGAAATGAAGAGGCACTCAAAAGAAGCTTAATCGATCCTCATCCTCCTATGAACTTTAGAGTCAATGGCACTCTAGAAAACATGCCTGAATTCTATCAAACATTTTCGATACCTTACCCAAAAGATAATTTATGCTCTATTTTATAAATTATATGTTTGTTATTTCCTCACCATGATATACAATATTGCAGATTAGACGCAATTGAACTTGAGGAGAAAATATGACAAGCGCCATTCATCGACTTAAGCATATGATTTTTGGATTTGAACTTTTGCCTCAATCAGAACAAGATGCATTTTTACAAAGTATTCAACCTCCATCACGACTTTATACAGTAATTCATCAGCAAGAACTTTCATCCCATCAGATGCTTTCAAGTTTTACTTTAAGATATGCTAACCTTTACTATCAAGCTCAAGCACCAGATATTCAACAACTTCTACAACAACATCCAGAATATCCATCTCTCATACGGAAAATCAACCTAATACGTTTAAAAAAACTGGGTATACCCACGGAAATTTTATCTCAAGAAGAAGCAGATGCCCTCATAGCTAAGCAATATTACCAAGTTAACCGTTTTGATGATTTTTTTACAACTACAGATGAGCATATTGTTGCAATTCAAGAAAAAATAAACTCTTATTTTAATAATGAATTTGGATTTCTATTTCATACCAATACTTTGAAATTTTTTATAAAGATTCATCTTCAATTAGAGCAGATGCAACAAGATGCAAAAAACCGCGCCTTGATAGCTTTATTATATAAAGACTGGAATCTTCAATCGTTTAATATAGCCCACTATCTCAAACCCGCTCAAGAGTTTTTGTCAAATAACATTGCAACGATTACCGAACCTGTTTCACAATATGTTGATGAAATGCAAAGTGCGCATTTATTTTATCGATTTTTTGGAATTTCATCTGATCACATGGTGCTTGGGAACAACGCGGAATACTCCTTTTTTCCTTTTGTGAATATATTCGATTATTCCATTTACCACAGTAGCCGTCAGTCGATTCATGATGCCATGAAGGTCTGGAAAGCATTATTTAGGCCTCTCAAACCTTTTTTTCATGAATATGTCGAAATGGCCCAAACCGAAAAGAATCTGATCAACATGATGTTTAGAGCATTTATGCCTTTTTTAATCATGTCGATTGTTTTATCATTGGGATATGCGGCAGTTCTACCTTTAGCCTATCACCAATTGATTGAATATATCTTTTTTATTCCTGCTTTTTATTTTTCAATTATCATTGCCAGCCAATATATTCAAATCAAAAATTATTTATATCTTCAGTTTGTTCAATTGTATTATGGATCCATTTATAAAACCCAATATTTTCAAGCAGATGATACCTTAATTCGTACATTTCAATCCAAAGAATTAGCGAATCAAATTGCTCAATACTATGCTTGGGGACTTGAGGAATGCGATAAAATTGAAAAAGCTTACCAATATTATCCGTTAAACTCTCAACATATTGATGCAAGACAAGCCAACATCCAATTAAAATCTGATTTGTCCAAAGAGTGGCGAGATTTTAAAACATCCCTTCTACCAATAGAAAAAATTGCTCGAACATTCGAGTCACGCTTGCATAAAGATAACAACTTTTGTCATGCCAGAGTCAAGGAACTGATTGATATTTACTTCAAATCCAATGATGCTAGAAAAGAATCCATAAAAATAGAATTTCAGACCCTTAAATTAAGACTAAATTTTATTCAGGAATTAAAGGGGAAAATCAAGAATTTGGATTATCGAGCAGCAAGAATTGAAGAACAGAATGTCGCCCTTACGATTTAAGTTTTCCTTAACGCATCTAAATAAAAAGCTTGCCCCGTTTTCTTTAACGACGGGGCAAGCAAAATGTAGGCCTAAGATAATGACGAACTTAATCCATGGGTGCAAAAAACTTCATGATATCCGTTTCTGTCCAGGGCATGACATTGTTGCCTGCCGCTGAGACGGTTTCGTCAAAGAGCTTAAATTTTTTCTGTTGCAATTCCAACATCGATTCTTCAATCGTGCCTTGCGCAATCAAATGATATTCAAAAACCGGTTGTTCTTGACCGATTCGATAAATTCGATCGGTGGCCTGAGCGGTCACTGCTGGATTCCACCATGGCTCATAATGTATAACTGTATCCGCTTTAGTTAAATTCAAACCCAATCCACCTGCTTTGAGACTTAACAGAAATATGGGGACTTCGCCTTTTTGAAAACGATCCACCAATACTTCTCTCTTTTGAGTTTTACCAGTAAGGACCTGGTAATGCATTTCTCGTAATTTCAGGGCGTCTTCAATCAATTGCAACATCTTGGTAAATTGAGAAAAAACCAGTACTCTTCGTCCCTCTTCCATTAAGTTGGTAATCATCTCCATTAAATTGATTAATTTAGCAGATTCCATCTCTTGGTTGGCATGCCAACTTGAGGGCAATAATCTTGGATCACAACAAATCTGCCGTAATTTTAACAAAGCATCCAAAACCACCCAGCGCGATTGAATAAGACCATTTTCAGCCAGCGCTGATTGTACTTTTTCAGCCAAAATACAACGAGTGGCTTCATAAAGTTCTAGTTGTGCCCCTTCTAAAAACACCTTTTGAACAATGGTGGTTTTTTTTGGCAAATTTTCGATAACTTGTTGTTTACTACGACGTAGCATAAAAGGCGCAATTCTAGATAATAGATAATTTTTAACCTCTGTTTCACCATGGGTTTCAATGGGAACCTGGAAATTTTTTCGAAAACTAGTACGTGAACCTAATAAATTCGGCACAGCAAAATCAATCAAACTCCACAGTTCACCCAAATGATTTTCCATCGGTGTGCCGGATAGACAAAAACGAAAATCTGCCCGACATTTTTTGAGTACCTGGGTTTTTTGACTTTGAAAATTTTTAATCAATTGAGCTTCATCTAAAATCAAATGCGAAAAATGAAATTCCCAGAATAATTGTCGATGGCGTTGAACCATACCATAGGAGGTTATCAATAAATCACAAGTATCCCAATGAGAGTGGGATTGCTGACGGCCATGAAACAACTGCGATTGAAGAGCTGGTGCATAGGTTTGACATTCGGCTTGCCAATTTGCCAGCAAGGAAGTCGGTACCACGACCAATGCGGGACGGGTCAATTTCCCTTGCTCTTTGAGATTGAGTAAATAGGCCAACGTTTGAATGGTTTTACCAAGCCCCATGTCATCAGCAAGAATACCACCATAACCCGATTGATTTAAGCAACTCAACCATCTTACACCTGCTAATTGATAATCTCGCAAATCACCTTGAAAACTCTTGGGTTTAAAATTATCAAGCGTCAGTGTTTCAGGATCAAGTAACCACATCATTTTTTTCCAAGCATGATTGGTATACCAAATTTGATTTTTTTCATCCTGAGCTGACCAATTTTGTAATTGCTGCAAAACCGTCCACTCATTTTTAATACGAAATACCGATTGCTGCGCCTTTAATCTATCTTCAACCATGCGTTGCAACAACCATTTTAAACGTTTCCAAGACACTTGAAGTTGATGACCTTGGGCATTCACAATTTGAAAAATGGTATTTTCATCTTTGCTCATCAATTGATGATAATCATAGTTTTCTAATAAATGAACAAGAATATCCACCATATTCCATTGATGATGATCTTGTTCGATTGACAAAGCCAAACGAAAACCTTGTTCCTCATCTCCGCTCAAATCAGCATGCCAACTCGCGCCTTGTTCTTGTTGCTCTGCTGAGAGCCAATCATATCTAAATGAAGGTTCAATTTGTTTTTTTTGTGCTTGTGAATGATTTTCCATCCAGCCAAGGAGTGCTGCTACCACATGTACACATGGCATCAATTGACCACATTGACATTTCATCTGTTTAGGTTCCCATTGCCGAAGATGACAATGCGAAGTAAAAATTTGCCCTTGATGATCTTTCACTCGTGCTAGCAAGAAACCATCACTTAAACGAGTCATCAGTACAGATTGCTCATCAACCATTTTTTGTGCTTTGGAAATTAAAGCTCTTGCAGAGCTATTTTCAATTTGATTTAAAATTTTTTCAATCAATAACATAAAAGAAAATTTAAGAAGGCCATTGACTATTTTAACCTAATTTTACGCAAAATTGAAAAATATTTAGAAATAAATTGACCAAATGCATCGGCCGCAGGAAAATAAAGAGATAAATCGATTGAATAATATAAAAATCATGAGCATCACTATCCTTATAGCACAAATAAATCCCTGTGTTGGCGATATTAACGCCAACCAAAAGAAAATAAAAGAAATCATCCAAAATCATCCCAAGATGGATTTAATCCTATTTCCTGAGTTGGCTCTTTGTGGGTATCCGCCCGAAGATTTATTATGCTACTCTCAATTTCACCTAGAAATGCAAGAAGCGCTCAATCAAATTGCCAAGATTGCAACTTCAAGCATAATTATTTTGGGTACGATTCAACAAAATTTTAATACAGCAGCTGTTATTCATCAGCAAAGTATTCAATTTTACAATAAACAACATTTACCCAATTATGGGGTGTTTGATGAAATGCGTTATTTTCAGAAAGGCCACCAACCGCCTTATATTTTCGAACTGCAAGGTCATCGCTTTGGCTTATTGATATGCGAAGATCTCTGGTCAGAACCCGCGCTTAAAGAACTTGAAATCGATACACTCATTAGCATCAATGCCTCTCCATATGAACAGAATAAATTAAATAAACGCCTAGATGTCATTCACCCCATCAGTCAACATGGCATTCATACCATTTATGTGAATCAAGTTGGTGGTCAGGACAGCTTGGTATTTGATGGTCAATCGATGATTGTCAACAACAAAATGGAAATTGTTGCGCGTGCTAAAGCTTTTGAAACTCAGTTATTAAAAGCCACGTTTCAAAATCATCAATGGCAAGGTGTAATCGAACCGCCATTGGAACCCCAACAAGAGGTTTATCAAGCCTTGTGTTTAGGCTTAAAAGATTTTGTGAAAAAAAATGGTTTTCAAAAAACCGTTCTTGGTCTTTCAGGCGGTATTGATTCTGCATTAACACTCGCCATTGCATGTGATGCTATCGGTTCAGAAAATGTCCATGCTATCCTCATGCCCTCCCCTTTTACCGCAACTATCAGCATAGAGGATGCAACAACGCAAGCACAAACCCTGGGAGTGAGTTATGAAATCATACCAATAGAACCCTTATTAAACGCTTTTGTGCATTGTTTTGAAACGACTTCCAATCTCACACGACAAAATCTACAAGCAAGAATTCGTGGAATTTTGCTCATGGCCTATTCCAATGAACACCAAGCTTTACTGTTAAACACCAGTAATAAAAGTGAAACTGCTGTGGGTTATGGCACGCTTTATGGGGATATGTGCGGCGGTTTTGCTGTTTTGCAAGATGTCTATAAAACGCTTGTTTACCAACTTGCCGAATATCGAAATCGTCATCAGGAAGTGATTCCAAAACGGGTCATCACACGAGCACCATCAGCAGAACTTGCACCCAATCAAACCGATCAGGATGATTTACCGGCTTATGAGATATTAGATGCCATGCTCATCGATATCCTAGAACATCGATGGTCAAGTACTGAATTGAAAAAGAAATATCCAAGCATCATGGTAGATAAAATTCTCAAAAAAATTAAAAACAGTGAATTCAAGCGTTTCCAAGCGCCCCCTGGTTGTAAAATCACATCAGTTGCCTTTGGTAAAGACTGGCGCTTGCCTTTAAGCAATCATTGGGAGATTTAAACGAAGATCGTTTTATTTGACAGAATGCTCGTTTAAAAATACAATCCGTTTTTTCAAAGGAACAAATATGTTTAAAAAAATACAAAAATTTGGCTTATGTCTTATCAGTTCTGTGCTGATGAGTTCAATGTCCTGTGCAATAGAATGCCCTGCTGTGCAAGATTTTGAACACGACGTTGTGCAACTACCTCCTTTTGCATTTAATCCGCAAACCAACAAGATTCATTTTTACGCTTTTGCGGGTAATTTCAAACTATATACACAAAATGAACATACAAAAAATGATTGGATTATGGTTCTTGATATTAAAGCATTAGCAGATCAGATAACTGAAAATTACTCATCAAACCTCATTCAAAACATGAGCCGTCATCAAGAACAAGCCCAGGAATTTCGTCTTGATAGCGAAAATAAAGTGCAATATTGCTTGTATCATTCTAATGACAATCCCACCATGGGCGCAATTGCATACCATATCCCCAAGGGAGTGGATACCAGTAATCAAGCACACCTTCAAAATTTTATTCGTTCTATTGCTGTCAAATAAAGCTTATTCTATCGTGGTGTAGGGCAAGATACCTTACACCTTTTTAAAATTTTATTGCCAAGAGTCTTTAAAAATCTTTAACAAACGTTTAACATGAAGTTTGTCTTAGGTAAGAAGGGAAAAGCATGTTACGACGGATTGTTTGCGCTGTATCTTTAATTTCATCAGCTTATGCAGCAACACCTATTGATGGTCTATACTCAGTTGCATTTGGTGGTCTAGCTCAGTTACCCAATAATATTAGTAACACCATCGACACTGTTTATGCAAATCAAGGTCAATTCAACTCCGGATTTAATGCCGGTGGTGCACTGGGTTACAAGCAAGCTTTCTGGCGTTATGAAGCAGAAGTCACCTATATCAAGGCCGATTTATCTAATATCCAAATCAACAATGTCGCCTACGAAAACCCCTATGCACTCGGTTATAGCCAAGGTCTAATAGGATTGCTTAATGCTTATTTGGATTTACCCTACAAACCCTCAACACTCTTACAACCTTTCATCGGCGCAGGTTTGGGTTATGGCTGGATTCAAACCAATATCAATGTTCAGCCTTACATCAATACCGTCTTGAATAATAATAGTTTTGCATATCAAGGTACAGCCGGACTAAGTTTTAATTTTTCTGAAAACTATGGATTAAGTGTCGCATATCGATACATAGGTACCACACATATCAATACAATCGGTAATACCTTTCAAGCGCATCTCATCACAGGTAGTGCGGTCTATCGATTTGATGCATGTGAATTTAAATAGGAAAAAAATAAATGAATGCCAAACGGATATATTTGCTTTCACTTCTACTCGGCTCTTCAAGCTCTTTCATTTATGCACTCAACCCAACTCCAGGTGTCTATGGTGGGGTCTTAGTTGGTGGCTCAGGTGAGTTAGGTATTACCACCCCTTTTTTAGGCCCTTTAGCGAATAAAATCATTGCTTCAGGACGACCAATCGCCATTGAATTGCAACAACTTATCACCAACAATAACAATTTAAGTCATGATCTCAATTATAGTATTTTGGGCTTGGTTGGCGCTCAATTGGGATATCGTTGGAATAAATACAGGCTCGAAGGTCAGTTTTTTTACAATAGCGCGCCTTACAAAAACTTAACCTTTTCAAATGGTGTAAAAAGTATAACGATCTCTAGTAACGATACCTCAGATAACTATATCAGCGGTAATACCAATACCATGGCCTTTATGTTTAATGCATATTTTGATCTTCTACCACCCGATTATGTTGATTCAAATTTAGCACCTTTTATTGGCATTGGTGGAGGATATGCAAGCGTTCAGAATAATTTTAATTTTTATTATCAAGGAACCGAAGTTACTCAATTTAATATTGGAACAACTCAAGGTGCTGCTGCAGGTCAAGTCATGGCAGGACTATTGTATTTCCTTGATGATTTTAGTAATTTCGGGTTGGATTTTAGATTCTTTTCTACATCTAATTTAACTGCTCAATTACCTTATAATACACCCTCCTACAAGGCTCAATTTGCTTCAGTCAATTTAACATTTAACGGAGCATTTAATTTTGGATAAAAAAATATGGCCATCAATACTTGCCGCATCAATGCTCGAATTAGGTCAAGAAATAAATTGTCTTATTGAACATGATATCCATCAACTACATTTAGATATCATGGATAATCACTATGTGCCCAATTTAAGTTTTGGACCTGAGCTTTGCCAGCAAATTCATCAACAATATCCTCAATTAACCATTGATGTTCACCTCATGATAACGCCTGTTCAAGACATGATAGAAAAATTTGCAAAAGCAGGCGCATCACGAATTTCCATACATGGCGATGCATGCATCCATCTTCATCGACATTTACATCGAATTCGTGAATTGGGCTGCCATGCAGGACTCGTTTTAAATCCCGCACAAGGCATTGAAGATTTAACCTGGTGTCATCATCTACTTGATTATGTCCTGATTATGTCAGTCAATCCAGGATATGGCGGACAGAAATGTCTTCCAGAGGTTTTAGAAAAAGTAAAAATCATTCACCAAAAATATCCTAAATTATCGATTATGGTTGATGGCGGTATTCAACTAGAGAACATAGAGGATTTTATTCATCATGGTGCAAGTGATTTTGTGGTGGGTTCTGCTTTATTTAAAGCTAGCAATTACCCTCAATGTATTCAACTATATCAAGATTTACTGAAAAAAAATGTTTAAATGGCTTTTCACAACTGTATTCTGCTTATCCTGTTCAGCTTATGCCCTATCGGGTGACGCTTATATGGAAAAATTCTCCAATTATCGTTATTGGTCAACTCACCTACCACCCCAGTATCAGCCCCAGCTGGCTAACTTCGTAGCGCAAAAAGGTCCTTTGGCGCAAAAGTTAAGAGAGCGCTGGCTTATATATCTTGGCGATAAACAAAACTGGCCACTCATCACCAAAATCTATCGACCGAGCAATTCTATACAGGTTCAATGTTACGCAGCATACGCATTTTGGCATGAACATCAAAAACAAAAAGCCCTACAAATCGCAACACCGCTTTGGTTAGTAGGGACACAACAACCCATCGCCTGTGATCGTATTTTTCATGAACTAAATCAAGTACCTGCTTGGCGAGCCAAGTATCGCAACCAACGCATCAAACTAGCACTCGATCAACAAAATCTCACACTAGCAAGACAATTGCTCAATCGAGGATCCTCATCTGAAAAAATAGCATCGCTTGCTTTTCTTAAACTTCATCAACAACCAGAACAAATTCAAAAAATTCCCTATGATAACTGGCATGGTGAAGAAGCACTTTATGCGCTAGAACGCATGATTGCATTAAACCGAAACCAAGCACATATTAAAAATTTCTATCAAAAATTACAGCTTAATCCTGACCAAAAACAACGTTTTTATCGTTTTATGTCTTTGTATTTAGCCATGCGCAATCAATCAGAAACAAGCGTTTGGTTTGCAAAAATTCAACCTCGATATTACACTGATTCCTTATTAGAATGGCAAATGCGTTATGGTTTATTACATCAAAAGTGGTCTAAAGTTCGCACAAGCATCCTGAAAATGAAAAAACCGTATACTCCCGAGCAAATTTATTGGCTAGCGCGTTCAGAGCTTCACTTACAACAAAAGGAATTAGGCGTTGCTCGTTTGAATAAATTATCTAGGGAGCGCAGTTATTATGGATTTTTATCCAGTATATATTTACATCGCTCGCCCGCTTTCCAAGAACAAAACACCTGTAGAAATCATCTTGGATTAAAACCCTATATTGCGCTTTTGGAAGAAATTCGCCAGGCTTACAGGCATCAGTACTTAGGCAAAGCATCACAATTGTTGAATGATTTTGTTTTAGAATTGCCTAAAACAACTCAATGCGAATTAGTCGATTGGGTCAGCTACTCCCTCAATTGGCCTAATCAAGCCATTTATATGAGTAATCAACCCCAGTTATTCAATCAAATCAGTGTGCGTTTTCCTACACAGTACTCGCAATTTGTATCACAAAATGCCCAAAGCAATCATCTTCCACCTGAATTTGTATATTCAATTATTCGACAAGAAAGTGCTTTTCACCCACAAATCGTATCTCCTGTGGGAGCCAAAGGACTGATGCAAATGATGCCCCGTACGGCCAAACTTATTAGCAAACGATACCACATCGCCTATCGAAATGAGAAAGAGCTTTTTAATCCACAAAAAAATATTCAATTGGGCACTCGGTATTTAAATGATTTGAATCAGCATTTAAAGCACCCTTTATTGGTGGCTGCGGCTTATAATGCAGGACCGAGCGCTGTACAAGCCTGGATAAAAAAATATCCCGCACCAGATATTATTACCTGGATTGATACATTGCCATGGCGAGAAACCAGAAATTATCTAAAAAATATTGTTGCATTTAATGCGATATACCAACATCGCCTTCACAAGCGGGTCACTTTAAAGGAAGTACTAAAACCGCTCCCTGGTCAACGCCCGGTGACTTGATGAATTTTCCAGATGATTTCATGCATCTCTTCACGAGATAAAGCGTCTGAAAAAATAAAATAGCGCCCATGGTTGGTGATAAATAGCCAACCCCATTTAAAAAAATGAATGGCCTCAATTTCAATATGCAATATGTAACGAGTAAAATAAAAAAAACATCGACCATTCTCAAATTGAATAGCTTCAATATTTTGCCAAGAAGGTAGATAAAACAAAAAAAGACCCGAGATAAGCCATGTGAAAAAATCCACTTGAAACCACAAGAAAAACAACAAAACCATAAGCATGGCATTATATAAGCGGTGAATCAGATGGTGAATACGAGAATTCAGCTGATATAGACTCATGGTTCTAGGTATCTAACTATCCTTGATTAAAAAACATCAGTATCACCTTTTGGCACATCAGGAGTTTCATTAGATGATGGCTCACCAGTTGGCGATGTTGATTTATCTGAATACGCCAAATTTGAAAAAACCATCCAAGACAATAAAAGGGCCATGACTAAATTTAATTTCTTCATCTCAAACTCCATTTAATTAATCTGCAATTCAATTATAACATAAAAAAAATTAAGATTATTTTAAAGCATTCATGAAAAAAAGGCGTGAGTGTTAAACAAAAAAGTCAGAGGAAACCTCTGACTTTTGAATTAAAACCAAAACAAGAAATTATCTAATGCTTTAGTGTTTATTATTCTTATCACTTTTGATTTTATGTTTCGCGACATCTCTTTTGTGTTCACTTTTATGCTTGTGATGATGATGCTTTGCAATTAAACCATTTTTGTCTACAGTTGAATCCAATTTTTCAACAGCAAATGCAGAAAAAGCCAAAGCAGAAGAAAATACAGCAATTACCAATTTAGAAACGTTCATGTTAATCTCCTTTTAATAAATGTTTCACTTATCAATATAGCATAGTTTTTTAAATTAAACAGAGATAAAAATAAAAAAATATTTTTTTTCATTTAGTCATTCCTTTATGAATCTCAGCTGAAAGGAATTAAAATAGATGGCATATATTTAATCTGATAGGAAGAATCTGTTACCGCCTACCTCTCTATCATATTTGGACTCTTTGCCTGAGTGAGCACGGCACTCACGGCAAAAGCCCGTATCATGGTTAAAATTTACAATAAATAATATCACCAAAATAATAAGAACTATTTTTATTTATTTACTTTTCTTTTTAATAAATTTAACCATACGCTTTCTTTTTTTCTGTTGACGACCGCTTAAATTATTTTTCTTACCCGCGTAAGGATTGTCACCACTTTTAAAAATGATTTCTAAAGGTGTACCTGTTAACTTTAAAGCTTCCATGAAAAAATTCTTTAAAAAACGTTTGTAAGAGTCAGGTAGATCATCTACTTGATTGCCATGCACAACCACTGTTGGTGGCTGAAGGCCTCCCATATGCGCGAAACGTAATTTTATACGACGACCATGCACCAATGGTGGCTGATGAGTGGTAATGGCATTTTGTAGAACTCTTGTAAGAAATGATGTCGCATGTTTTTGTTTGGATGCCAGATATGCAGCTTTGATATCGGTCCATAATTGCCGCATACCAAAACCTTTTAAAGCAGATATAAAACGAATTTCATAAAAACACTGAAATGGCATACGCAATTCAATTTTATTTTTAATCATTTTTTTATCGTCATCATTCAATAAATCACATTTATTAAATGCAATCACCATCGCCTTACCAGCCTGAATAACATAATCAATCAAATGCATGTCTTGATCGGTGATGGGTTCTTGACCATTGATGAGTACTAAACAAACATCAGAGGCATCAATCGCTTGCAAGGTTTTAATAACAGAAAATTTTTCAATGGCCTCGGATACTCTAGCACGTCTTCGAACGCCGGCAGTATCCATAAAGATATAATCTTGCCCATATAATTCAACAGGAATTTCAATGGTATCTCGCGTGGTTCCGGGCATATCAAACACAACCACCCGCTCTTCACCCAATAAACGATTAATAAAAGTTGACTTACCAACATTGGGTCGACCCACAACAGCGACACGAATAGGCTGTTGTTCTAAGGTAAGCATTTCATCATTCATGCACGCCCAAGGCTCCGTGACCTCATCAAGTACATCGGTAATACCTCTTGAGTGAGCTGATGAAACACAATGCACTTGTTCAAAACCAAGTTTTTGAAATTCACTAGAAGCAATGGGGAACGTCATCGATTCACTCTTATTAATAAGTAAATAGATTTTTTTGCTGAATTTTCTTAATTTTTTTGCTAATTCCATATCCACAGGTGTTAAACCCGCTCGTGCATCAACCACAAAAAAGATGATATCGGCTTCTTTTAAAGCCAATTCAGCTTGTTGGGTAGCTAATTCATCAATATCAGAATGCTGCTCCCCCAAACCACTGGTATCAACGACCATAAATTCTCTGTCTTGATAGATGGCTTTACCGTATTGTCTATCACGTGTGACACCGGGGAAATCAGCAACCAAAGCAGCTTTGGTTTTGGTTATACAGTTAAACAAGGTGGACTTCCCAACATTTGGGCGTCCAACGATGGCAATGACAGGTAACATATTATTTTTCCAAACTTAGTCGATGCAATTGCCCATTGGTGGTCATCACCCAAGCATGATTGCCTTCAATAACAGGAGCGGCAACCATACCGCCTGGTAATTTTAATTGTGCAACAAACTGCCCTGTTTGTGGTGATACACCATGTAAATAGCCCAGCGCATCGCCAACCCAAATGATTCGCTTCCAAGTCACAGGAGCGGTCAGTCGTCTTGCTTTTAATTGATTTTGAGTCCAAAGTGTTTGACCTGTTTGTTTTTGGTAAGCCCAGATTACATCTTTACTGCTAACCATCACCAAATTCTCATCAACAAAACTCAAATCATGGTACGTTGAAGCCGGTTTTTTCCATATAAAATCAGAGTCTGAAATAGAATATGCGCCAATATCACCCTGATAGGATGCAATATAGAGACGATCTTGCTCTATTAAAGGATTGGTATCTACGTCATTTAAGCGTTCAACTTCACTAACTCCCCGGGCATAACTGATATGCTGAGTAAAGATAGGATGGCCTTTTGTTGGCTCTAAGCCAACCAAGCTACCATCAGAGAAACCTGCTAAAATCATATTTTTATAATATACGGGCGAGGAGCTCGCTTTTAAAATAATTTCAGAAGTAGAATGCTCATATTTCCAGTCTTTATGCCCGGTTTGTAAATCAATACAGTAAACTACACCAGTAATGGTTTTAACATATATTTTTTGATGATATATGTAAGGCTTTGACATCACATCATTGGCAACACCGATGCGATGTAATAAGGCGCCATTTTCTAATTTTAAAATGTAAATAGCAGCATCATCGCCCGTCACAATCATTTTATCGCCAGATATGACAGGGCCTGCCAATAAAGATTGATGTAAATCAGTTTGCCAAAGAATGCGACCATTCGCTTCCGTCAGAGCGTAAATTTTACCTTGCGGTGTAGCTGCATATACTTTGTGATTGGATATATAAGGGACCAAATCAGCATTCATGCCTTGTTTTTTAAATCCGTCCAATGAAACCGACCAATCTAAGTGGACTGTTTTTTTCACCTGAATTTGCGGTAAAGGATTGGGTTTTGGGGTATTGTCCTTACCAAACGCATAATCATCAATGTAAGTGCAAGCACTAATGCTTGCTGCGAGCATGGGCAATAAAATATATTTTAATTTACACATTTTCAGGCTTATTTAAAGAATGAGTATTAGACAAAGTAGTCAAATCATTGGATTTCATTTCCAAGAATAAATGACCAACACCATAATTTTGTACTTCAGACAACGCTTGACGATAATAATCAACGGCCTTATCAAATTGATTCAAACCGGTATAAATATCGCCTCGCAATTCGTCAACCAAAGGCATGTAGGCTTTTCCTTTCATCCCTTTTAAGATATCTAGCGCTTCTTGATAACGTTGATGAGAAACCCATAAACGAGCCAAACGAATTTTGGCGACATCAGACAACTCTGTGATTTGGCTATTATAAGCAACCGACTTCAGTTGTATTTCAGCTTGTCCGTAATTTTTAGAAAATACGGCAATTTTCGCTAAAGATAAACGAGCCGCATCAGCATAGATACTATTGGGATAATCAGAAACCAAACTATTTGCTAATTTCTGGACTTGTTCATTTTGATGATTAGCAGAAGCCAACATCATCCGTTCATAATTGTTAGAAGCTTGTTGCATACGGCTTTCATTGTGCCACTGCCAATATTTATATGCAGAGCAGCTCAGCAGAACCAATGAAAATAATACGATGACAATGGCATTGTATTTTTGCCACCACTTTTTGAGGGCATTCCATTGTTCATATTCATTTAAATATACATTCATCATTTATTATTCCTCAACCAAACGATTAATTCATCAACAGTACAATTCATTTGAGAATCGTGCAATTCACCTTTTCTGAGAGGCTTCAGTCCCACGCGTTGATTATTCAGCTCCTCCTCCCCAAGAATGACCGCATAACGAGCACCACTTTTATCAGCTTTTTTAAATTGGCTTTTAAAACTCGTGGCAGCTAGACTCATTTCAACAGAAAGCCCCGCTTCTTGTCGAATACGAGATGCGACATGATGTGTTCTTGTCAAAGGTTGTGCTTCTTGTGTAAGCAAATAGACATCATGGTGAGCTTGAGCATCCATCAAAAGCTTTTCTTGTAATAAAATCATACGTTCCAAGCCCATTGCAAAACCTACAGCAGGAACAAAAGAACCACCGAGTTGTTCAACCAAACCATTGTAACGACCACCAGCGCAGACAGTCGCTTGACTGCCTAAATGTGGCGTCACCCATTCAAATACGAGATCATGGTAGTAATCAAGTCCTCGAACCAAACGAGGATTTAATCGATAAGCAATACCTAAATCATCAAGTCCTTGACATAACAAATCAAATTGTATTCGTGAATTCGAAGAAACCTCATCTAATAATAGCGGCGCATCTACTAATATCGACTGGATTTCAGGAGATTTGCTATCTAATAAACGCAAAGGATTGCGCTGTAATCGTTGCTGTTCTTCAGGCGTTAATTTATCCAAATGTTGCTCAAAAAAATGAATGAGTTTTTGACGATAACGTAATCTATCTTCAGAAGAACCCAGACAATTGATTTCAAGTGTAACAGCGTCTTCAATACCTAAAGATTTCCAAATCTGATAGATCATACACATCAATTCTAATTCAACAGAAACTTCAGGTATCCCAAATACCTCAACACCAAATTGATAAAATTGACGGTAACGACCCTTTTGAGGTTTTTCATGACGAAACATGGGCCCCATGTACCAAACTTTTTGGGCTTGTCTTAAAAGTCCATGTTCAATCATGGCACGCACACACCCAGCAGTACCTTCTGGTCGCATACTAATCGAATCACCATTCATATCCTCGAAAGTATACATCTCCTTTTCAACGATATCGGTGACTTCTCCAATAGTGCGTTTGAATAATTGAGTTTGCTCAAGAATAGGAAGCTTGATTTCCTGATAAGCAAAAAGCTTTGCTACTTCTTGAAGGGCACGTTCAGTGCGTTGCCATAATATAATAGAATCGGGGAGTATATCATTGAATCCCCGAATAGCTTGAAAACGATTGGACACTACTTACTCCGAAGACTGCGCAGGAACAACAATATTTTGTTCAATGGGTTTATTATCAAGTTCTTGACGGACTGTCGATAAATCATTAGCACTTTCAATCGTCTGTGTGTTTTCATTTTGTAAAGCAGCTGCTTTCATCTTTTCAGTCGCATCATCCTGCTGTAATAGTTGTGCCGGAATGTAACCGTCTTTGGGTTTATTTTCATACCACCATAAACCAACAGCAACCAATGCTGCTCCGGCAAAAAGAGTCATGATCCATTTTAACCAACGTTCGCTCGATTCTGATTCCTTCGGCAATTGAGTTTGCCACATTTGTCGCTCAAATTTGGGCTCTAAGGGCATAAATGCAACATAAGCCTTGATTAGTTCATCTGCACAATTCAAATCAAGATGTTTACAATAAGCTCGAATGTAACCTTTCACAAAAACAGGCTGAGGCAAGGCATCGTACTCATCTGCCTCTAAATGCATTAAAACCTGTGAACGTAAATTAAGCTTATTTGCAATATGCTCAATTGAAATTCCACGTTTTTCACGCTCGGCTGCCAGATAAGAACCAGGTTTGTTGTTTGTATTGATGACGTCGTTATCGGTCATATTATGCTCCATAAGCATCATTTAATGATATGCACTTGGTACAATTTAATAAATTTTATTATACTCAGGAATGAAGCCGATTCCAAGTTTAATTTGTAGCAACCGTTGACACGCTATTTTTTTGCCAACGAATGGAACGCGTCGTCTTATCCTGGAATTGTCCGGCCAATTGACCACAAGCGGCATCAATATCATCACCGCGAGTTTTACGTACTGTTGTATGTAAACCTTTTGACATTAAAATTGATTGAAACTTGGCGATTGCTTCTGGAGAGGAGCAACGATAAGGAGCGTTTGGGAAAGGATTAAAGGGAATCAAATTCATTTTAGCAGGAACGTCTTTTAATATCTTTAATAGTTCAAAGGCATGTTCTGGTTTATCATTCACGCCGTCGAGCATCACATATTCAAAAGTCACTTTTCTTCGTGGCTCATGCTCAAAATATGTTTTGCAAACACTCATGAGCGATTGTAATGGATATTTTTTATTTACAGGCACCAGTTCATTTCTCAGAGCATCGTTTGGCGCATGAAGAGACACGGCCAAAGCTACCGGACTTCTTTTTTTCAATTCCAGCATTTGAGGAACAAGACCAGACGTACTTAAAGTCACACGTCTTTTTGAAAGACCATAGCAGAAATCATCCAGCATCAAATCCAAAGCGGACGTAACAGATTGGAAATTAAGTAAAGGCTCGCCCATTCCCATCATCACAACATTGGTAATTTTTCGATGATCTTCGCCGTACTCTTTGGCCAATTCATATTGAGCAAGCCAAAGCTGACCAATAATTTCTGCTGTTGTCAAATCACGATTGAAACCTTGTTTGGCCGTCGAGCAAAAACTACAATTCAAACCGCAACCCACTTGTGAAGATATACATAAAGTACCACGAAGCTTCTCAGGTATAAAAACAGTTTCAATGCTATTACCACAACTCATGCGCAACAACCATTTACGGGTACCATCGTGCGCATGTTTTCTTAAAACAACTTCGGGTAAACGAATTTCTGCATGTGCTAGCAATTTTTCTCGAAACGATTTACTCAAGTTAGTCATTTGATTAAAGTCAGTGACTCTTACTTGATGAATCCATTTCAAAAGTTGTTGAGCACGATAGGCCGGCTCACCAAAGGATTGCACCCATGAAACCATTTCTGAAGGGTTAAGATTCAAAAGGTTTTGACATGCAGACATCGTTTTTCCTCAATTTATCTTAAAAAGATTTCTTTATCGTTAAAGAAAAATGCAATTTCTTGAGCAGCTGTTTCTGGACCATCTGAACCATGAACAGCATTGGCATCGATAGAATCAGCAAAATCAGCACGGATAGTGCCTGGTAAAGCATCTTTAGGATTGGTAGCACCCATGAGATCACGATTCAATGCAATTGCATTTTCACCGGCTAAAGCTTGAACCATCACAGGACCTGAGGTCATGAATTTAACCAAATCAGCATAGAAAGGACGTTCGCGATGTACTGCGTAAAATTCACCCGCTTGTTCAGGACTCAAATGCATCATGCGCGCAGCAACAACTTTTAATCCATTTTTTTCGAAACGAGAAAGAATTTCACCAACAGCGTTTTTTGCAACTGCATCCGGTTTAATAATTGAAAGTGTGTATTCAAATGCCATTTTATGCTCCATAATAACACAAAAAAAGAAGCCACATTATACCTGAATACTCTTAAAATAACATTAAAAGATGGAACTATTTTTTAATTTTTTCCTAATCCGAGATTTTGAAAAAAATCTAATTCAGAACGAAGTTCTAAATCAGTTAGTTCATCAACACCAAAAGGCATCACGCTAGAGAATTTTTGATTAAAATCAATCGCATACGCTCGCCATTCCTCTCTTAATTGAAGTAATTGTTCGCGTAACAATTTAGCACTTTCAAGGCATGGCTTCATTTTTTGATTAAAACTTTCATTATCTAATGCCTGTAAAGCTACAACACCAATCGTTTGTTTTTTTAGAAATTCAAAAGTGATTTGGTTGGTCTTTGCCAAAATATCCAAAAGATTTTGCTCAATTCCAGCGGAACTCTTTATTTTCTCTAAACAAGACTGTTTCATCAATTGAATGGTCTCTGGATAAAAAGAATCCCCGCTCTCATCTTCAACCAGTTCATTTAGACTTGCTGATCTTGCATAATAATCGATTAGTTTTTTTTGCACAAAATGTTGATAACTGATAACTTGAGCTAAAATCAGTTGATTCAAAATATTGAATGTGGGTGTTTGTATAATTAATGAATATGTTGAAAGCGGATTTTTAAGCTCCTCTAACAAAATTTGAGGATCGATAAAGAGGTCAAATTGACCTAAAACTGTTTCAGCAATTAACAACATGTAAGAAGAAGGCGTTATCATGCGCGCATTATCTGAACTAGTCATGTTGGTATTTCATCCTCAAGACTTTAAACAATATACTTTTGAATATAATCGACTTCTAAAAATTTGTCATCAAAAAAAAAATTAGATATTATCAACCCTTTTTAAAATCATATGAACATTCCTCAACATTTAATCGATTTTCTAAAAGCACCCACCCCAAAAGCATGGTGCGAATATGCCCAAAACCATATTCCCATGCTACTGATTGATCACGCTCATTGTGAAAGAAAAGCAGCGGCTTCAGCCTTACTCTTAATTAGCAAAAATCCTCACTTTGATGATTTGATTGAATCTTTGTCGCCTATTGTCAGAGAGGAAATGCTTCATTTTGAGAAAGTTTTAGAACTATTGAAAAGCCATCGGGTTCGTCTACAACCTTTGGCTCCTTGTGATTATGGCAAAGGCCTACATCAGCTACGCAGTCATGCCTCCAATCAAGAGGGATTAAGGGATGATTTAATCATTGGTGCTATCATCGAGGCTCGTTCTTGTGAGCGATTTTTTGCACTTGTTCCTTACCTAGATGAAAATCAGCCCATCACCAAATTCTATAAACATCTAGCTTTTGCTGAACAAAGACATTTTGAAGTTTATCTGAAACTTGCCCAGCAAGTTGATAAAAACATCGAACATCGAATTGAAAAATTTATACAAGAGGAAAACCGATTGATTACAACACCTTCTGCTATCTTTCGGTTTCACAGCGGCCCTGCAATTAAGGCGTGAGTTGATGATTCTCTTGATTTACACTTTGTTGCGTCGAATTGAAAAAGCTGTATGTCGCAAGAGCTGCTTTAAAAAGTGGCCTTGTTGACGGCACCATTTCATTGAGAGTAGGAGCAATATTTTGACTAAGCATCTCTATTATATCAGCGATGGGGTGAACATTATCATATGCCGCTCTCTCTTTATAATGAGACAAACTTTCTCGCAAAGCAAATAATGAGACGGCATCTTTTGAATCCATGCCATGAGATTGGTTCATCAGACATTGTAACTCTTTTGTTTTAAAGAACTTGGAGAGTGCAACATTCATCATTCTACCGGCAATGAATGCATTTAAAAATGGATCTGTTGTATTCTTTAGACTAAGTTTATTTAAAAGTTCCGTGTGTTTCTTATCACATTCACAAAGCAACGCATCAATCTCTGTCTGCATACTTTTTAAATCATGAGAAATATCAATTTCTGAATCACCTTGTTCTATTGGAGTGACTTGGAAAACTTGTTGGTTAGGCATCTTGATTTATGGTTCGTTATGTATAAAGGGATGATATCACAATTTGATCAAAAAAAATACTTTCCATTGAGTTCCCTTAAAAAAATGTTCAAGGTAGTTGTTGTGAATTCCTTTGATTTAGACTTTTATCATCATCTTGATCAGGATTTTTGTTCTTAAATGCAGATTTCATCACATTATATGCCCTATATATATTGGTATAACTGGCTAAATCATTTGCAGAGCCGGCGATTTGTTGAAGACCTTGTTCTGCTAAATCGGCCAGCGGCGTATAATTATAACATTCTTCTCTGGACTTGAAGTTATTCAAACGCGTTCTTAAAGCAACTCGAGCTTGTTCATCATTAGGATTCATTGTTTCAGATTCTCTAATAAGTTTTTTTAATTCGTTTTCTTTACAGAACTTTGCGATCCTTACATTTGCTAATCTTCCCACAAGAAATGCATTTAAAAATGGATCTGAGTAATTCATATCACTCAATTTTTTTATTGTACTATCATATTTGCTTGTGGTTTCCTGAAGCAATTTTTTAAGTTCACTTTTCGTGCTTTCTAAATCACCTGTATCATCTAGTTCTTTATGACTTGAACTTGTTTGAGAACTTAAAGAGGATGGTTGGAATCTTTCTGCTTCCGCAATTCTATCTAAAGCAGTCTTTTCTTCTTGTGATAATTTTTTACTTTCTTCTTCCTTTTTCTTAAGTTCTTCTTGAATATTTGGAGCAATAATTTCTTCTTTATTCTCCTGATGTTCATCATCTGCATAAGCCTTTAGAGTAGATAGTTGCGTGGAGTTCTCTTTTTTTTCTGATCCTAGATTTAGTATTTCAAATTTAAATTCTGGAATTCCTAACTGTTGTTCGCTTTTAAGCCCTTCATTGTAGCTATTAACAGCGCCAATGTATTTTTCAAAAGCAGATTTATAGACTCCAAGAAATTTCTGATGATTTTCTTGAGCATGAGTATATTTGACAAAAGCAATCTCTTTTTTAGATTTAAGATCTTCACATTGTTTGGATTGTCCTTCAATACGCTTACTTAAATTATCAAGTTCTTTTATTTTATCGCTGATTTCACTTTTTAGTTTTTGTAATTCAGGGTGAGCCTCTGACTCTGTTGTATCTTTTAATTCAGATTGAGCCTCTGACTCTGTTGTATCTTTTAATTCAGATTGAGCCACTGACTTTATAGTTTCAGCACTTGATAATAATTTATTGACTTTAACATCTAGTTCTTTGATTTCACCAGACATTGTACTCAACTGATCATTTAAATCTTCCAAATCCTTTGTAGAACTGTTCAAATTTGCTTCATTTACAGCTAATACCAATACCGCATCTGTCAGAGAAATTTTAGATGATTCAAGAGCTTGATGAGCATTTTCTAATTCTGTGTAAGCATCTGAAACATTCTGTCTTTTACGAGCAAGAATTAAATTTAATTCTTGCTCAGGCTTTTGCCTCTCTAACCTGTTATCCCGTACCTCCTGCTCTTCTTTATTCTTTATTTGTTCTAATCCTTCAGCGTCTTGCAATCTCTTTTGATTTTCTTCTGCAATTTTTTTTATTTTTTCTCTCTTTTTTGAATCATCATCTTCACGAAGTAGAAGAGCATTAAGTTCATCAATAATGTTATCAAAAGAAATGATTGATTGATCTGAAATAGCAGTTAATTCATCAACCTCTTCTATTTGAGAATTAGTAACTTTTTTTTCTAATTCTTCTCTGTCATTATTGCTCATGTCTTACTCGATATAGTTGAATTTCAAACCCTTATTAAAATTATAACACAAGATGGTAATATTTTTTTCCCAATCACTGAGAATGTATCTTCTGAAAACAAGATTGTTATATTGATCAACATGATGCCCCATTCGATGAATATGACCATAGATAGTGGTCATCACCTGATGAGCTAACATATCTTTGAAAAGCTTTGGTGTATCAATTGGATAAAAAGGTCGGGCCGACTTTTTCTTTTGTTGACTATAATCACGAACCGATTGTACTAAACTCTTTCTGAATCGAGCCGGAAATTTCAAAAACAAAGGTTTAAACCAAAAGTTTCGAGTCCAAAATCTTAAAAATTGATGGGCTATATCAGTGCTACAATATCGATCGCCATGTGTTAAGTAAATACGCATGCCATCGAGGGAAATCACGGTCGGATCTTTTAAAGCAATCATATGACTTTCTTTTAGAAATCTTTCACCGATCAAAAAGTCACGATTTCCAGGCATAAAATATACACTTACCCCTGCCTCATGCAATGACTGTAACAGCTTGATAACTTTAAACGCATAATCATCCATGAGATCATCACCTGCCCAAACATGGATAAAGTCTCCCAAGATATATACAGACTGCGTATGAGTTTTAGCCCAATCCACAAAACGCTCAAAACGTTGATGGATTTGAGTATTCAGGGGATGGAGATGCAAATCTGAAATAAAAACAGCTTGATTCATAATGGTAAAATTTGTAAACGGTCATCTTGAATAAAAATCTGACAAGGGCCATTCATGGGAGGAATAGACTCACGCAGTCGATAGAAGCCGGCAATCGAAACCAATTCTGCATCCAACTGCGTACAAAAGATTCTGGCAGACTTATCACCCGCTATGCCGGCAAGTGCACGTCCTCGTAAAGGACCATAAACATGAATATTACCATCAGCGAGCAATTCAGCACCATGTCCCACCGATGAAATGACAACCAAATCCCCCTTTTTACTAACAATTTGTTGCCCTGAACGTACCGGCTGTGTAACCACCTTGGTAGGAGCAAATTTTTCATCTATTTTTTTACTAACAATCTCAGCTTTTTTCTTCTTTTCTTCGATGATAACCGGCTTATCTTGATTAGAGGAGGACTGAAATAAAGGGACGGATTGTAAACCAGCCAAATGAATTAACCAAGACTGTGGCCCCTGTACACCTATGGGGTGCAAATGATACTTTTTTAAACATGAAAAAAATGGCAATAAAGAAGAAATTTCTTGTTCTAGTGCGGAGCAATCTAACACCACGGGGATTTTATAAAATAATTTTGGCGCCTGATTAACGATCTTTTCAATTTGTTGTTCAAATGCGTATATATCCTTATTGAACACTTGAATGACGGTAATCGTAAACAAACGACCTTTTAATCTTACAACTTGAGAATGTGTTAAATTATCTGTTGTCAAAGTCTCACCCCAAAGTGTTTTTTTGTTTATACTAACACGTCGATGAGAACAACTGAAGGGCCTCATTGCAGAAGAAGACCGGCGGACAATAATTAAACAGATAAACTCAATATTTTAAAAGACCTTACTCCAAAGTATTTTTTTGTTTATACTTGAGAGTTGAAAAGAACAATATAAGGCTTTCATCGTGGAACAAATTTGGTTAGAACATTATCAATCAGGCGTACCTCACTCCATCGAGCCCCTTTCCTTTCATACCTTAGTCGAACTTTTAACAAGAAGCTGTAATCTTTACGCAAAAAATACAGCATTTATCCATTTGGGATTGCGAGTCACTTATCGGGAAATTTATCAATTGGCGACGCAATTTGCAGCATACTTACAGCATTGTGGATTAAAAAAAGGAGATAGAATTGCCATCATGCTTCCCAATACACTGCAGTATCCAGTGGTCTTATTTGGAAGTTTTCTAGCGGGTTTAGTCGTCGTGAATACAAACCCCCTCTATACCGCACCAGAAGTCACACATCAACTTCGTGATGCAGGTGCCAAAGCAATTGTTGTTTTAGAAAACTTTGCTCACACGCTAGAAAAAGCCAAAGCCAATTTGCCAGAACTGCAACACGTGATTTTGACTAATGTCGGCGATTTATTTCCATGGCCGAAAAAATACTTAATCAATGGCGTGATCAAATACTGGAAAAAAATGATTCCAGCACACCATCTCAAAAATTCAGTATCTTTTGCAAAAACACTACATCATCGATACACATATCAACCAGTTGAATTGACAGAGCAAGATCTGGCGTTCATTCAATATACAGGTGGGACCACAGGTGTCTCCAAAGGCGCTATGCTCTCTCATCGGAATATGGTGGCTAATATTTTACAGGCAAGTCTATGGATAAAACCTCGTGGATTTGATGAAAACGATAGAATTGTAACGGCATTGCCTTTATATCATGTCTTTTCACTGACCGCTAATTTATTCACATTTTTTTATTTAGGCGCTCAAAATCTTTTGATTACCAATCCCAATGATATCAGTTCATTCATAAAACAAATCAGTCAATTTAAAATGACAGCATTCACAGGGGTCAATACTTTATTTAATGTTTTGCTGCATCATCGTGATTTTCAACTGATTGATTTTTCTCATTTAAAATTTACATTATCAGGCGGTATGGCATTACAAGCTAGTGTTGCTCAAAAATGGAATGAAATGACTCAAACACCAGTGATAGAAGCGTATGGTTTAACTGAAACGAGCCCTGCTGTTTGCATCAATCCCTTATATGTTAAGCAATACAATGGTGCAGTGGGTTTACCATTACCTTCTACAGATATTTCCTTACGCGATAGTGAGGGTCACGAAGTCCCCATGGGACAAGCTGGCGAATTATCTGTTAAAGGTCCTCAAGTCATGCAAGGGTATTGGCACAACCCTGAAGAGACTGCAAAAGTATTCTGGTCTGATGGTTATCTTAAAACAGGTGACATTGCAACCATCGATTCAAATGGCATGGTCTACCTTGTGGATAGAAAAAAAGACATGATTCTGGTTTCTGGATTTAATGTGTATCCCAATGAAGTCGAGCAAGTCATCGGCATGATGCCTGGTGTTTTAGAGGTCGGCGTCATTGGTGTTAAAGTAGACGAAGGTAGTGAAAAAGTAAAAGCCTGTATTGTCAAAACCGATCCGGATTTAACAGCCGAAGATGTGCGACAACACTGTAAGCAATACTTAACAGCATATAAGGTACCCAAAATCATAGAGTTTTATGATACCTTACCAAAATCTAATGTGGGTAAAATTCTAAGACGATCGCTTAAGTAAGCACTTAGAGATATTTCGTCAAATATTGCCCATAATTTGTCATATTGACATTTTTTTGCAAAAGAGCAAGCTTGGATTGATCTATCCAGCCGTTTAAAAAAGCTTGCTCTTCAATGCATCCAATCTGTATTTGGTTTTCCATAATATAATGAGAAACCTTGTCAATTGCCATGTACATGGCCTCATGGGTTCCCACATCAAACCATAAATCATCAGAACAATCGAGGGACATCCAATCCAATTGTTGATTTTTCAAATATATCCGATTCAGATCGGTGATTTCCAATTCCCCTCTTGCCGAGGGTTTTAATGTTTTTGCAAATTCAGTTGCTTTATCATCATAAAAGTATAAGCCCGTGACCGCAAAATTCGAAGGAGCCACTTTGGGTTTTTCAATTACATCAAGAATATTATTATGAGCATCCAAGTTCAAAACACCATACCGATTGGGGTCGGTAACAGGATATGCAAAAACCAAGGCCCCCTGCTCATGATGTTCTTGAATTTCCATCAAACGATTTTGCCATTGTTTGCCGATAAAGATATTATCACCTAACATCAAAGCACATGGCTTTCTTTCAATAAAATCTTCAGCAACATTAAATACATCCGCAATGCCTTTTGGAATATCCTGGATACGGTATTGAATATGCATCCCCAGTTGATGACCATCCCCCAATAACTCACGAAATAAGGTGATATCATGCCGATTGGTTACAATACACACCTCTCGTATTTTTGCTTGCATGAGCAAGCTCAATGAGTAATAAATCATGGGTTTATCAAAAATGGGCAACAAAGGTTTGCCAACAACAATGGTTGCTGGATACAACCTGGTTCCACGACCAGCAGCAAGTATAATGCCTTTTTGTATCATGTTATCCCCGAAATGGATTAGAAAATTGTGCATGAGCCTTAGCTGACTCAACACCCGGTTGATCGAAAGGATTAAGATTCCATAACCATGCTTGTGTAAAGACTTTGTTTTCATAAAGCGAGATTAATGCCCCCAATGTTTGAGGGTTCAACTGATGAAGATGAATATGATGAGTGGATACTTGCGGCATAATTTTTTCATGCGGAACTAGACTTGAAATCCCCTCTTGTAAAATTTCAATGCGACTTCGACATAAAGCATTGATCAATTCATACTCGTTTTCCTCTACTGTCAGAAAATCAATACCGATACGATGAGAGCCTTGCGCAAGCAATTGATAATAACTATGATGGGCTTGATTGCCCAAACCACCCCAGATAATCGGGGCTGTTGAATAGGTAATAGGAGCATCATGGCGATTAACGGATTTACCATTGCTTTCCATATCCATTTGTTGCACATAATCAACAAAATTGCGAATTCGAGTATCATATATCAGCAATAAATGGGTTTGAATATTCAAAAAATTGATATTCCATATGCCCATCAGCGCCATAAGCATCGGCATGTTTTCTTCGGCAGGGGTATGGAAAAAATGCATATCCATTTCATAGGCGCCTTTTAAGAAATCAATAAAGGCGTCATAACCTATCATCAAAGCTAAAATAAAATTCATGGATGAACAGGAAGAATAACGACCAACAACCCAATTTGGAATGGTTAGCATATGTTCATAACCCAGTGTTCTAGCTCTTTCAGGTTGTGCCGTCAAGGCAATAAACTGATGCTTTAATGCATCAGGATGAGACACCCAAGCACTTGCATATTGTGCATTTAACAAGGTTTCTTCTGTTGAAAAAGATTTTGATGACACTAAAAACAATGTCATCTCAGGAGATAAGTCTTCCAAAACCTTAGCAAAAGCGTAAGGATCAGCATCAGAAATAAAATGAAATCGAAGGTTTGTGTTTTTAAACTCGGCAAGAACTTCTAAGGACAAACGCGGACCTAAATCAGAGCCACCCATTCCAATATTTACCACATCGGTAATCGGTTTTCCTGTCGCTCCTCGCCATTCACCTTCCCGAATAGCATCAACCATGACTTGCATTTTTTCTCGAGTATGCGTCAATTCATCACGATAAATTGCTGGAATATTTTCAAAACATCTTAAAAAATGATAAGTCGGTATACGCTCCTCTTGAAAACATCCCTTAGCCCATTGTTCTTGAGCAGACTCTAATCCTTGAACTCGTGGCAACTGCATCAGCTGAGGAAAAACACTTTGATTTAAGTCGTGATGTCGTAAAGTTAAATCAAAATAAGCATTTTTTAAATGGCATTTATATGTAGTGGATTCTGATGTTACCTTTAAATCATTCAAGATTTTCCAATGTGGAAGTGCATCCAAATTCTTCGACATCTCATTCCTTGTAGATATGTATACTTTTAGTATACACATAAGTCAATTTATCTAAAAGCATTTAAATTAAGCCAAGATGAAGTTTTAGAAAAGCAGCTGTTAACTGAAAAAATGCGTTTAGGAACGACTGCATTCTGCGAGATAGCGTGCATATTCATAGAAACGAACTCTAGATTCATTTACAATAGTCCAAAAATTTAAGGTTTAACCCCCATGAGCTATCAACAAATGAACTGGCATCAAATCATTGGTGTCGATGAAGCAGGTAGAGGGCCACTGGCTGGCCCTGTTGTCGCAGCGGCCGTGATTCTCTCTGCCCCCATTGAAGGACTAACGGATTCTAAAAAGCTATCAGAAAAAAAACGAGTTCAACTGGCCAACATCATTCAACAAGAAGCTTTGTATTTTCATTATGGCGAAGCCAGTGTTGAAGAAATAGATTCCCTCAACATCCATCATGCAACACTATTGGCGATGAAACGCGCCATTGAGCCACTGATTCCTCACGGAGAGATGGCCTTGATTGATGGAAAATTTGCACCCAATATATCGTTAAAAACACAAACGTTGGTGCAAGGAGACCTTCTTCACGCCAGCATTTCGGCCGCTTCAATCTTGGCAAAAGTGGCCCGAGATGAACAAATGCTACAATTTGAAATGCAGTTTCCACAATATGGATTTGCCAAACACAAAGGCTATGGAACAGCTATTCATTTACAAGCGTTAATGGAACATGGCCCGTGCCCGATTCATCGTAAAAGTTTTGCCCCCATCCAAAGACTTGGCAGCATTAAAAAAAACGTGTAAGTTGATAATGGTTGTTTATTAAAAATTAACAATAATTATAACAGGGAGTTTACGTAATGACATATGCAAAACTAAGTCCTAAAGCCTTAGGTATGGCGTTTGGCTTGATATGGGGTTTGATTGTTTTAGTTATGGGAATTGTTGCCCATTTTCACCCAATTGGCGTTTGGTTTGTTAACTCAGTGAAAGCTGTTTATGTTGGCTATGAAATCACTTGGATTGGAATTGCAATTGGTACTCTTATGGCATTTGTGCATCTCTACCTCAAAGGCTTTATTCTGGGTATTTTTTATAATATGTTTGTTAAATAAATCAAGGGCTCAAATTATTGAGCCCTCTCTCTTCATTAAGGCAGAGTTGGTATCCAAACTGGTTTTTATGCTGGGAGGGCTGTTTCTGCAGATTAAGGTCAGGCAGGTCAAATACCTCAATAATATTATAGAACAGGACCATCGCTCAGATAATCAAACTATTTTCGAACAGTTCTATGGACTTACAGCATAAGCTCGCCCAAAGTTAGTGTCTCAAAGTTTCTGTAAATTCAGGAAGGCCTTGCTTTTCCCGTGCAATTACTCAAAAAGGTTTTCAAAAACGAAAACGGTGGAAAATAGAAGAGTTTCACAAATCAATTAAGCAAAATGCTAGTTTGGAAAAATCACCGACCAAGAAAGTAAAAACACAATGCAATCATGTGAATTAGTTCTGACTTAATCTGACAATTGACTTGAAAAAGTGAGTGTTTTCAGTTTTGATAGAAGTGTTATCTTTCACAAAACATTTAAGGAAAACACTCATGATAGAGAATACACCTAAAATTATTAAACATAAAGTCGGTCTTCTGAATTTAGCTGAAGAATTAAATAATGTTTCAAAAGCCTGTAAGGTTATGGGCGTTTCACGAGATACTTTTTATCGATATAAATCAGCGGTTGATGAAGGTGGGATTGAAGCATTATTCGATAAAACCAGAAAGAAGCCTAATTTAAAAAATCGAGTAGAAGCAGAAATAGAAGATATTGTTGTTAAATTTGCCATTGAATATCCTGCATATGGCCAGTTACGAGCAAGTAACGAACTTCGTAAATTAGGCACTTTTGTTTCACCCAGTGGTGTTAGAGGTATTTGGTTGAGGCACAATTTGGCTAATTTTAAAAATCGTTTAAAAGCTCTGGAAGAGAAAGTAGCTCAAGAAGGCATTATTCTCACTGAAGCCCAAGTATCAGCTCTAGAAAAGAAAAAGCTGGACGATATTGCTTGTGGTGAAATTGAAACTGCGCATCCCGGGTACCTTGGTTCACAAGATACCTTTTATGTGGGGACTTTAAAAGGTGTTGGACGCATTTATCAACAAACCTTCGTAGATACCTATAGTAAAGTTGCTTTTGCAAAACTTTATACGACCAAAACGCCAATTACTTCAGCTGATTTGTTGAATGACCGAGTACTCCCATTCTTTGAACAGCAAGAATTGCCTATGTTGCGAATATTAACGGATAGAGGGACTGAATATTGTGGTAAGGTCGAACATCATGATTTTCAGCTCTATTTGGCTATCAATGATATTGAACACACGAAAACAAAAGCACAATCGCCTCAAACAAATGGTATTTGTGAACGGTTCCATAAAACGATTTTACAGGAATTTTATCAAGTGACATTCCGTAAGAAAATTTATGAATCAGTAGAGGCATTACAAATTGATCTGGACAAATGGCTACAAGATTATAATAATAAGCGCACCCATCAAGGTAAAATGTGTTGTGGTAGAACCCCAATGCAAACTTTAATTGATGGCAAACAAATTTGGAAGGAAAAATTTATAAACTAAATTTGACCTGACAGACACTTCTGAAAAACTGATAACTGTCAGATCAAGTCTAAACTTCTACAAATCATGTGTTCGCTGCTATGATTGCTTACTGCAAGCTTTAGATGCTTAAATTCAAAACAGGTCTTAATCACTTTGCTATCAAATATAAATTGATTGTTCGAGCTAATCAAATCGCGATGAAGGGATAGAGCTACGTTTCTTCTGTAAAAACTGTTTTACTTCATGCATGTTCGACG
>CAZNFJ010000011.1:0-48366 GCA_964572685.1 uncultured Legionellaceae bacterium | reverse complement strand
AATCAATAGCTTACATTAATTTTTTATCTTTAAAAATGAGGGGATCTTTGAGATCTCAGGTTCATGAGCAGGAATAAATATATGCACAGTCATGGCTAATTTATTGGTTAATAAGGGATAAGAGTCAAAAGACCAACTTAAACCACTGACGACACCGAAAGCATTGGAATACTGAATTTCTCCTGCAGAATTATTTGGATCATAAAGATAATATTGATTGTCTTTTTTGGTTATCATCACCACATGGTTGATAGATGCAATACGCATAACCTCATTTTCACGCAGATGAATCTGATTAAAAAACTTCACCCAATTTTTTTTGGTCATCACCATCCCAAATCTAAAGTGACATATAGGCTTTGGATTAAGTAATTGATAAGCGTCAAATTGTGTCAAATCTAAGGAAAATTGCTTGGGAATAAAAAGAATTAATAACCTCGTCAGCATAAGATAGAAAGAACTCACATCATCCAATTGGATGATGTGATATAAATCTTTAAAAAATTCATCTTTTTTATTTAAAAGAAAGTACTCAATGGCTAAAAATACCAAACCATTACAGATACCCTCAGAATACAAGGCATACAAGTCCTCGTTCTTTAAGCGTCTATTCAAACAACCAATTAACTGAACTTGAGATATGTCCTTCATACCAAACATGATTCAACAATTACAGTAATAACTCATGTCTTCATTATAATAAAAAAAGACCTTTTAGACTTAAATCGGACGCCAAACCTTAACGCCCTCTTGAGTTGCCATCAAGACCTCCGTAGCCTTACAAGCCGCAAATATCCCATTTTCAACAACACCTACAATTTGATTGAGCTGTTGTTCAAGTTGAAAAGGTTTAAGTAATTCCAATTGATAGACATCCAGAATAATATTGCCATTATCCGTGACAAATCCCTCTCGATAAGCAGGGCTGCCATGTAATTTCATCAGCTCTCGGGCAACGGCACTTCTTGCCATAGGAATCACTTCTACAGCTACCGGAAAATCACCCCAGTATTGAACATATTTAGACTCATCGACCAAACATAGAAATTTTTTAGCATAGGTCGCTAATATCTTTTCACGCATGAGCGCGCCACCCCCTCCTTTTTTCATTTCACCACGAGGGTTGATTTCATCAGCACCATCAATATATAAGGCAATTTGTGGGGCCACATTCATATCAATCACAGGGATGCCTTTGGCCTTTAAACGAGCAGCAGTATCATTAGAACTCGCTACACAAGCATCCAATCGATGTTTGATTTTGGCCAGCTCTTCAATAAAAAAAGCCACTGTAGAGCCACTACCCACACCAATCACCATATCATCTTCAATATAATCCAGAGCTTTTTGCGCCACCATCTTTTTTAAATCATCTTGTAAATACATGAACATACCTTGAAAATCAAAAATCCAGTATAAAAACCCTATGATATGAAGTCAAATCTAGTGCATTTCAAAAATTAAAAAAAGGTCTTATACTAAAACTATACCACCGCAAAAAGAGCCATCATGATCTACGACAACATTTTACAAACTATTGGGAAAACCCCAGTTGTAAAACTTCATCGTATCGGTAACAAGCTCTCTTGCTTACTTTATGCCAAATGTGAATTCATGAATCCTGGTGGTTCGATTAAAGACCGAATTGGATATGCCATGGTCGAAGATGCTGAGCGCCGTGGCATCATTCAACCTGGTGATGTCTTGATTGAGCCTACCTCTGGAAACACAGGTATTGGTATTGCTTTGGCAGGTGCAGTCAAAGGGTACCAAGTGATCATCACCATGCCCGCTAAAATGAGTATGGAAAAACAAGTGGTCCTCGAACGCTTAGGTGCAACTATTTATAGAACAAGAACAGAGGCAGCCTGGGATGATCCCGATAGTCATATTTCGCTTGCGAAAGACTTACAAAAACAAATCCCTCATTCTTATATTTTGGATCAATATCACAATCCCATGAATCCAGATATTCATTATCGAACCACCGCCCAAGAAATTTTGAATGATTTTGGGCAGGATTTACATATGGTGGTCATGGGCGTAGGAACCGGAGGAACCATATCCGGCGTTGCCAAACATCTCAAAGAGGCTATCCCTCATATTAAGATTATAGGAGCTGATCCTGTAGGTTCAATTCTAGCTGGTGGTTGCGATGTAGTACCCTATTTGGTAGAAGGCATTGGTTATGATTTTATCCCCGATGTACTGGATAATAGTCTCATTGATCGATACATCAAAACTCGAGACAAGGAATCTTTCTTAATGTCTCGACGCTTAATCAAAGAGGAAGGGCTTCTGGTAGGTGGGTCTTGTGGCGCCGCTACATGCGCCGCTTTGGAAGCTGCAAGTAACTTAAATTCAGGTGAAAAATGTTTGGTGATTCTACCAGACTCTATTCGAAATTATTTATCCAAATTTGCACAAGATGAATGGATGATAGCACAAGGATTTTTAGATCATGATTAAACATCTCAAAGCAAAATATCAACGCATGATGTGGCGAAAAAATTATCAAATTCCTCAAAATCTTAAATGCATACAACAACTTTATGCTGACATTGATGGTTTTGAATTATCACGCCTTGAAAAACAAAGATATCCCAATTTAAGTCTCACTTATGGCGAAATTGACTTGGAAAGTTTTTTAGCCTTACTCTCTTTGGTTAAACCCTCATCACTAGATGTATTTTATGATTTAGGCTCAGGAGTTGGTAAAACCGTCATTGCTGCCGCTAAAACGTATCAATTTAAAAAAGCCTATGGCATTGAAACATTACAAAGCTTACATCTCGTTGCAGAACACAAAAAATCATTATGTACACTAAAAACCAATATCGAATTCCAGCATCAAAATGTCATGGATGCTAGCTGGTCGGATGCTAATATCTTATTTATTAATGTAGCAAGTTTTGTTGCGCACAGTTGGCATGAGCTATGTGAAAAACTCATCGCACATCCCGCCTCGACTATTATCACTTGCTCAAAACCTTTACCCAAAGAACATTTTGATATCCAAACCACTCAAGTACAGTGCTCCTGGGGAGTTGTACCGGCCTATATTCATCGACGAAAAAATTTTTCAGATGTATAAAACAAAATTTCGAAAAGTCATTGAATATTTTTTGTAGATGTCTATACTGGAGATTAAGGACTTTTAGCAAGCTTAAAATCAAATGATCAAATCACAATTGGATGAAATATTAGCTCAAGAACTCAACCACCTCCCTGAAAAAAGAATTCAAGAAGCCACCAAGCTTATTATTCAAATTTTGACAAATACACTCACCTCTGGACAACGAATTGAAATTAGAGGTTTTGGGAGCTTTGCATTACACCACCGCCCACCACGCGAATCATTTAACCCTAAAACAGGCAAACGTTCTAAGACGCAAGAAAAATACATGCCACATTTTAAACCAGGAAAAACGATGAAACAGGGCATCGATGATAGCAAACATCAATACCCTATTCTCACAGATGATTAAGTTCGAGGAAGTGTGACGCCAACTTGCCCTTGATACTTGCCGTTGCGATCTTTATAAGATACTTCACAAGGGTCCATCGCTTCAAGAAAGATCATTTGAGCCACGCCTTCGTTGGCATAAATTTTAGCAGGCAAATTGGTAGTATTAGAAAACTCTAAAGTTACATGACCTTCCCATTCAGGCTCTAATGGCGTCACGTTAACGATGATACCACAACGAGCATAAGTTGATTTTCCCAAACAAATAGTTAAGACATTACGTGGGATACGAAAATACTCAATGGTTCTTGCCAAAGCAAAAGAATTAGGAGGAATAACACAAACATTGGATTCAATGCTCACAAAGCTATTTTCATCAAAAGCTTTGGGGTCCACAATACTTGAATTGATATTGGTGAAAATTTTGAATTCATTGGCGCACCGCACATCATACCCATAACTAGAAACACCATAGGATATAATCCGTTCTTCTTGTTGATGGCGAACCTGGCGCCCCTCAAAGGGTTCTATCATGCCATGTGTCAGGGCCATATCGGTTATCCAACGATCTGATTTTAAGGACATCTTTTTCTCTCCTTTTAGAATACTTTCTAAAAATATACACCGATTTGTAAAGAAATCATATCATAACCTGCGCCCGTGCCAACGGTATTATTATTAACTGAACCGGTCGGTGCTGCACCATTGGCAAAAGTACTACCACCATAATCGATATCATGACGGTATTCAATACTTTCAACGGTATCCTTCCAAATAGAAATGTTATAAGTACCTATGATACGTTGTCGAGGGAGATTTAATGCCAATAATTCATCTGTCCACTGATAACCTACGGACAAACCCGAAGGTCTTTGAAATGTCATAAAAGTCACACCGGCTTCCAACTGACCAGCACTTCCTTGAGCTCCCTCGCCATTGTAACTTAAATCTTGCGGTCTAAATGGTGATAAGTTCGTGACCCATTCAGCCGTCAAGTTGTAGCGGTCAAAGCTAATGGTCAAATGCGTGCCACCGGTGGGCACCTTGGCTACACTTTCGTTTCCGTTATTCAATGAAGCAAAACCGGCAAAGGTTCCAATTTGTGTAGGACCAGTGTATTGCATACCTGACGCATCATCAACTGACGAAATATAACTCAGACCAAATTCACCGATAAAATCATGGGCATTCACGATATATCCCCAGTTCAACCCGCCAGCAGCATGATTACCCAGAGTCGTATCAGTACGATATGCATAAGCCGCTGCAAAGGGTCCCGAATCGGATTGTGACTTATAGCCAAAAATAATAGGACGAGTTCGGACTCTTGAAAAAACCATGGTTAAAGGCGCACTTACCATCGCTGTTGAATAACGAGCAAACGGGGCATAAAGCTGTCCGGCAGTCAGATAAAATGGGGTTTCATCCAAATCACCAATATTGATAAAGCCCATATTTAAACCAAATAAGGAATTATTAACGCGGGGTCCACCACCTGGGGGAGGTGCTTGATTATAAGCAATCCCCATATAAGCTTCGACTTTATCATTTAAAAATGCAGCCACATCAAGCTCACTGGATGCAAAAGTCCAATCACCGACATAATTATTATTTTCCGTTCGACCAAAGTAACCCATGGGTTCTGCTTTACCACTGAGCATGATAATTGGCATATTAGGTGCTGAATAACCTACTTTTTCATAAGCACGATATAAATTTCTACGCTGCTGCATGAGACGAATATCACGATTAATACTAGAAATATTCACCAAATAGTCTGAGCCGTCAAAAGCTGGACGTGAACCCAAATATGGAGAAGAGACAACGGGGGTTCCCGCAATATAAGTCAATACACGACCATCAGCAACTAACGCCGTCGGATAAAAATCAACAGACTCGGGATCAATATCCATGGAACGAACAATGACTTGAGAATCATGAACCGTAGAATCAATTTTAAATTTAGCTTTGCGAGGATGAACACTGCCTGCAACCAAAGGTCTTTTTTTAACTGGTGCTTGAACAATGGGCGCGCTCACCAGCGGTTTTTGTTGAACCGTCAATATTTGAGTTTGCAGAATTTTAATCTGTTTTTGTAACTGCTCCGTTTGCGTACGAAGTGCTGAGACTTCTTTTGACAAATCATCCGACTGAGCATAGAGAGGAACAACATATAATGAACATAAAAATGAACTTATCGCAACATAGCGCTTCATAAACAACACCAATTAGACTTCTTTTTTTGCTGCATTATAACGATAGTTACATTAAAAAACAAAAGGTTTCTGAGTTTTATTCCATCGCCCCTCAAAGGGGCAGATAAACCGGGAAAATCAAGCCAAGGTACCGAGCCATTTCAATCCAAAAAACAATCCCTGAATATTAAAAGCTGTTTCCATAAGGGCTCCTTGGTAACTATTCCATTGCCAACCCACATCGAGACTAACCAGTCCTTGCGCAATATCAAATTGGCACTCTGCTCCTAACTGACTATCAAGAGTAGGCACAACTCTTGTTAATGACGAGTTATAAATGGTCGTTGCATTAGCTAAAACATCAACAACATACTCATTGTTTTTGGCAGGTCCATACATCAATCCCAAATTACCACGCCCATAAACAGATAACCCCCAATCACTTTCCCAACGAAGCTCTAAGCCACTTCTAGGCCCCATACCATTAAACATGGTTGAAGTTCTGGTTGTAAACAAAGAGTTTTCTTGTGAATCGGTAGTGCCAAAACGCGTATTCAAATAATTTGCAATTCTTGAAATTTGTACGCCTGCATGGGGGCGTATTTTAACCCGTAAGGGTAAATCCATGGGTTGTCCAAATTCAAAATTAATTTGGTCCCATTCATAGGTCGTATTAAAATTCGCCGTATCTAAAATCGCATCATTTATTACTTTATCAATCGTCATAGACGATACATTTTGTTGAACAATCGTTCCCAATGCCACTGGATGAGTTAAGTTTTTGTTGATGTCCTCATTTCGATAATTTGACCATGACCAGACAAAATCATTGCCCGTATTCCACACATAAGTCCCGCCAACTTCGAAACCCCATTGCCAGGTGGGATTCGTGCCGAATTCAGCTTGCCCCGATGAAGAATAAATTTGATGAGGTATATCGATAGCGCTAGTATTTGCATTCAATAGCAAAGCATGCGCCTCTATGCCCCAAGAATCCTGCAAACACGGTGTTGTGACATCTGATACTTCACAAACAGTGGCCATACTCCCTGCAAAAACAGGTAGACATAATAAACAGCCCAGGAACGTCCTTTTATTCAACAAAAACACCTATATCTCCATCAATTCATTCATAAAAAAACCCACCATAAGGTGGGTTTTTCTCAACTTCTAAACAGATTAAGCAACGTTGCCAACCCATTTCAAACCAAAGTACAAACCTTGGATTCCGAAATTGTGGTCACTTGCACCAGCAACAGTGTTGTTGGTAGCTAATGCGCCCATGTAGCTAGCCCATACCCAACCTAGGTCTAAACTCAAGTCACCTTGTGCCATTGCATAGGTGTACATGAAGCCTAATTTAGCATCTAACTCAGGAACAACGCGAGAAATACTAGTGTTATATAATGTCCATGTTTGAACATTTGCAACAGTGGTATCAAGTGCGTAGATAGAGTTTTTAGTGCTACCTGCTAATACAGACAATGCACCTGTTCCGTAAACACTTAAACCGTTACCCCAATCGTAGGTCAAATCTGTACCAACGCGAGGACCAAAGCCATTGTATACAGCAGAATAGCTATTGTTGTTATCGGTAAAAGTACTTGTACGAGTACCACCTGTGTAATAGGTCGCAGCTGTTGTACCAGTTACACCTGTACGAGAGTAGTTCATACCCGCATGGAAACGTGCGTATTTGTTTTCGCCGAAATCAACATGTTGACCAAATTCCATGTTGACTTGATCCCAAGCTGGGTTAACAGATTGGTAAGCTGTTTCAACAGTCAGATCTGTAAGATTTGCTACTTTTTGGAAATCAAAAATTTGATTAGAAACCACTGTTCCTAAATTAACAGGCGCTTCCAATGTTCTTGAGCTGCCGTTACGGAAATGATACCAGTTCAAATTGAAATCATTGCCAGTGCTATAGTGATAAGAAGCTTCTAATTGGAAACCCCATCCCCAAGCAGGATTCACACCACGTTCAATAGAACCTGTTGATGTGGTCAATGTTCTTTGAGCTGCATAACCGCTCGCAGAAGGTTGTAAATATAATGCACGGCCACCGATATCCCAAGCTGTGTTTTCGCAAGGTACAGTAACATTCACTGCGCTACAAACTGGCCCCATTGTGCCAGCAAAAGCGGCTGTGCTTCCTAAAGCGATAACAGCCAATGCTGTTTTCTTCAGATTTAACATACTTTTCTCCACTTTTTTATTATTAAAACGTCCGTTTTAGTTTAGGTACTATTCATCGCTCTAAATCGAGAATGTACCAATATCGATTATTCACTCACTTTAACAACTTGTCAACACTAATAAAAAACCTTAAAGTAACACAGTTGTTTTTATGAGCGATTAACTATCAAAGCCCAAGAAGTGAGTGTGACTACTTCAAGACTTTCTACCATCATCAAGCGACTTTTTTCTTTTGTCAATAGTTCCTTGACATTCTTTTTATTTTTTTGCGTCATTTGAAAATAAACTGCCCATTTTTTACTCGGAAAGATTATTTAACAACAACGCCGATTCAAGACTTGACCCCTCACCTGACAAACGGTATCCTGCTTTTCATTCTTGAGGTAGAAATATAGAGGTTTAGCGTGGTCATGCTGAAGGAACGTTTTCGTGGTTTTATGCCCGTGGTTGTCGATGTTGAAACATCAGGACTAGAACCACATAAAAATGCTTTATTAGAAATGGCTGTGGTTCTAATTGAATACCACGAGGAGGGCTTTAGTATAGGTGAATCATTTAGTGAGCACATCTTGCCATTTGAAGATGCGGTGATGGATCCAAAATCCTTGGCATTCAATAAAATCGATCCGTTCCATCCACTTCGTTTTGCAAGATCTGAAAAAGATGCGCTCAACTCCCTTTTTAAACCCATTAAAGCCGCATTAAAAGAACACCATTGCCAACGAGCAGTACTTGTCGGACATAATGCCTGGTTTGACTTACAATTCGTTCAAGAGGCTTGTTTGCGCCAAAAAATCAAATCACCTTTCCATCCTTTTACATCATTTGATACGGCAACGCTTGCTGGTGTCGCCTACGGACAAACTGTATTAGCCAAAGCCATGAAATCAGCTCATATTGATTTTAATGGTGCTGAAGCACATTCTGCATTGTATGATGCCAAAAAGACGGCTGAATTATTTTGTAAGATTTTAAATACATTTAAGGCCATTGATAAAATCAATGACCTTAAATAATGAACTTAGAGTTGGTCTGCATTTTGCGCTAAATATTCGGCAACACCTTGGGGATTGGCTTTCATGCCTGCTTTCCCCTTGGTCCAACCCGCAGGACAAACTTCACCATGCGTTTCAAAAAATTGGATAGCATCAATAATACGAATAATCTCATCTATATTTCGACCAATAGGTAAATCATTCACAATTTGTGAACGCACTAAACCTTGAGCATCAATTACAAAAGCTGCACGCAATGCAACACCTGCAACCGGATGTTCAACACCAAATGATTGACAAATTTGATGACGAGTATCAGCTGCTAAAGTATAACGGACTGGACCAATACCACCCTGGTTGATAGGCGTTTGACGGTAAGCATTATGTGTGAATTGCGAATCAATTGAAACGGCTACTACTTCTACGCCACGCTTAGACAATTCATCCATACGGTGGTCCAGCGCAATTAACTCAGATGGACATACGAAGGTAAAATCCAATGGATAAAAAAACACCACCGCATGTTTGCCTTTGATGCGCTCATACAAATTAAATTTATCAACAATTTCACCTGTTCCTAAAACTGCTGGCACAGTAAAGTCTGGTGCCTGACGACCTACTAAAACGCTCATAATTTCCCCTTATTTATTTTCTAAAGCTTCAGTTAACAATGGTTTTAATTCACCATTGGCATGCATTTCAGCTAAAATATCAGATCCTCCAATCAATTCGCCTCGTACCCATAACTGAGGAAATGTAGGCCAATCAGCATAAACTGGCAGCTGTTGTCGAATATCAGGGTTTGACAATATATCCACATAAGCAAAAGGCACACCACATTCTTTAATTAAATTTGCAGCCCGCGCAGAAAAACCACACTGAGGCATATCAGGAGATCCTTTCATATACAATAAAATAGAATTTTCACTGATTTGTTGTTTAATCTTCTCTAAAGTATCCATTTTCAAACCTCAATTTATCAAAGTGATAGTATTATGGGCCAAGCCTTTTTTGAACTCAAGCAAGTTTTAAAAAAAAAAGACTAAATTGGTCCCATTAAGCTTCCCATGCAGAATAAGATTCATTAAACTTGTCAGGATTTGAAAATTTTTGGAGAACACTATGGCTTTTGAATTGCCTCAATTACCCTATGCACTCAATGCACTAGAGCCGCATATTTCTAAAGAAACACTAGAATATCATTACGGAAAACATCACTTAACCTATGTCAATAATCTCAATCAATTATTAGAAAACCATCCCATGGCTAACGAAAGCCTTGAGAATATCATTCTAAAAAGCGATGCAGGATTATTTAACAATGCCGCACAGGTCTGGAATCACACATTTTACTGGAATTGTTTAACACCTAATGCAAAACCAGAGCCACAAGGTAAGCTGATGCATGCCATTATTGAAAAATTTGGAAGTTTTGCAGCGTTTAAAGAACAATTCAGTAAAACTGCACTCACCACCTTTGGTTCGGGTTGGGCTTGGCTTGTACAAAGTGTAGATGGACAGTTGGCCATCACAAGTACCAGTAATGCCGATACGCCTATACGCCATGGGCAAAAGGCGCTATTAACTTGCGATGTTTGGGAACATGCTTATTATATCGACTACCGTAATGCCAGAATTCAATACATCGAACATTTTTGGAATCTCGTTAATTGGGATTTTGTTGCAGAACAACTAGGCTAAATCTTTGACGACAGCGTGGATACGCTGTCGTCTAATCTCATACATACTAACACCCGCAGCAACCGAAACATTCAAGCTCGACACACTGCCCATCATAGGAATAGAATAAAGTCCATCACATTTTTCCCGAGTCAAGCGTCTTAAACCATCCCCTTCAGCACCCAACACCAAAGCAATCGCGCCCAAGCCATCCAATTGATATAATGACTGATGTGCCTCTCCACAAGCACCATAAATCCAAACACCTGAACTTTGCAAACTTTCAATAGTTCGCGCAAGATTGGTCACCCGAACCAAAGGGATGTGCTCACTGGCGCCAGACGAGACTTTTGCTACGACAGGACCTAGACCCGCGCTTTTATCTTTAGGAATAATGACCATGTCAACGCCACTGGCATCTGCACTGCGAAGACAAGCGCCCAGATTATGCGGGTCCGTTACACCATCTAAAATCAAAATAAATGCCGGATGACTCAATCCGTGAAGCAAACCTGGAATATCTGCTTCAACTAATGTTGGCAAGGGTTTGCACCACAAAACAACGCCCTGATGCACAACGTCGGGAAATTCTTCATTCATTTGCTGAGAAGACAACATTTTAACAGGAACTTGACGATTTTTTGCCAATTCGAGTAAGTTTACATATCGTTTTTCATCACCTTGTCGAATCACCAATTGTTCAATGGTTCGTATAGGATTATTTAAAATTGCAAGACAGGCATGCAAACCATAAGCTGTAGGTTTTTTAGACATCTTCTTTAACCAAATCAAAATCAATTTTTCGCGCATCAGCATCAACACGCGCTACCATTACTTTCATCGCATCACCCAAGTGATATACTTGATTCGTGCGTTCACCCACCAAACGATGTCTCAAGGCATCAAAATAATAATAATCATTTTTAAGCGAAGTCACATGCACCAAACCTTCCACAAAAATGTCTTTAATCGTCACAAATAAACCGAAGGATGTTACTGCAGTAACAGTACCATCAAAAGATTGTCCCAGCTTATCCTGCATATAGATACACTTTAACCAAGTCAAGACATCACGTGTAGCCTCATCGGCACGTCGCTCAGTCATCGAGCAAGCTTGTGCCAGCTGAGTCAGGCGTTCATCAGTATAACGTGCTTGAGTGCTTCTGTCGATAATATCACCTAAGATTCGATGAACCACCAAGTCTGGATATCGTCGAATAGGAGATGTGAAATGCGTATAAACGGTGTACCCTAAACCAAAATGACCTAAATTTTCGACGGCATACTGCGCTTGTTTTAAAGAACGCAGCATCACGGTTTCTAGCACTTGTTTTTCAGGCCGTTGACGAATTTTTTCTAAAACCTGCTGGAATTGTTTGGGATTGGTTTTTTCACTAAAACGACACTCAATTCCGAACTCCCCCAAAAAGGTTTGCAAACTTTTCATTTTTTCAACATCGGGTTGCTCATGTACCCGATACAAGGAGGCAATCCCCTGACTTTCAATGAATGAAGCAACCGCAACATTGGCAGCTAACATACACTCCTCAATGATTCGATGCGCATCTTGACGAATTACTGGCACCAATTTTTCAATTTTTTTATCTTCATCAAAGACCACCTTGGTCTCAATAGTATCCAGTTCAATTGCACCTCGGGCCAATCTTGCTTGCAATAATACATGATAGACTTCATATAAATGTTTCAGCATGAGCCAAACTGTTTCTTCAAGATTGGGATCTGCATCATCTTTAAGATATTGACTCACATCATCATAAATAAGACGATTGCGTGAATGGATTACGGCTCGATAAAATGAAGGTTGACGAATTTCTCCTTTGGTATTAATCACCATTTCGGCAACCATACATAAACGATCAACTTGTGGATTCAAAGAACAGATGCCATTGGATAAAGCCTCTGGCAACATAGGGACGACACGCCCAGGGAAATAGACCGAATTTCCTCGAAGAGCCGCTTGTTTATCCATCGCGGAATCGATCATCACATAATGACTGACATCAGCAATGGCCACCCATAAGCGATACTGGCCTTGGGCCAGTGGTTGACAACACACCGCATCATCAAAATCTTTGGCATCTTCACCATCAATAGTCACAAAAGGCATGTGACGTAAATCTCTGCGCCCTTTTAAATCTTTCTCATGCACTTCTTTTGGGATCAAATGGGTCTCTGAAATAATTTCAGCATCAAATTGACAAGGAATTCCATAATTTAAAAGCGCAACATCAATTTCAAGGCCCGGATCCAGGTATTCTCCCAGAACTTTTTCTACTCGCCCAATGGCCATACTATGAGAAGTTGGATATTCAACAATTCGGACAATTACCATTTGCCCTGATTGAGCATTTTGAGTTTCTTGAGGCGGGATCAAAATATCATGAAATAAGTACTTATGCTCAGGCTCTACAAAAAAGATCCCTTGTTTCTCTATAAATCGACCAGCCACAGACTTTATTGCCCGTTCTAAAATTTCATGGACTTTACCTTCCGCTCTTCCACGTCTATCAACACCGAATTGATAAGCAAGAACAATATCACCATGCATCACCGACTTCATTTCGCGGGCGGATAAAACCAAATCAGCTTCTTTTGTTTCAGGAATCAAAAAGCCCATGCCTTCTGCATGGGCTTGAATGCGACCTTTGATCAAGGTGGTTTTATTGATTAAACAAATTCTATCTTTTCTGTCAATCATGATTTGTCCATCTCGAACCATCGCTCGTAACCGGAACATCAAGGCTTTTTGCTGGGATTTTTTAGGTGCTTCTAGTGCTTTTAACAAGGCACTTTTTAACATCGGGCGTCCCTGTTCACCTAAAATCTGTAAAATATATTCTCGACTAGGAATGGGATCTTCATACTTTTCAAGTTCTCGTTCAAAATACGGATCTTTAGTTTTCTTTGACACGTTTCACCATTCCTAATCACTGTTCGATGCATTTGAGCATAATTTAAAGAATTTCACATCACCCTAAGTTTGAGTTGATGATATAACTGTCATTATCTCCAGCAAAGACTAAAGTGTCAACTAAGAAGCAGTTATTGGCTCTTACTATCGATTTTTAATTGCCAACCGGTTCTTTGTAAATAAGCCGATATTTCTGAAAAGCGCATATTATAAGCTATCCAAGCATTTAACCTTTTCAATTGAGCATTAGGTGATTGAATAGGCCATTCACAAACGGCTAAAACCTCATGGCATGCAACTTTTTGCTCATGTCCCGGTTCTGATTGAATACAACGCCAAGAGCTTTCAAATTTCGGTGCATAAAATACACTCCAAAGACCGGGTACAACGCTTGTGGTCATACGTTGTTGTTTGACATTAGCTAGCCATATCTCATGAGGTGATAAACTATGAACAAAAAGTAAATGATCTTTTTTCGGCATGAATTGCACGTCATCACCCAGAGGTAAAGCATGACAGCCTTTAGGTAAGAATTCTTGAGCCCAAATAGAGGAATAAAGTCCTAAAAGTAATACGACGATAAACTGGCGCATTTTATTCTCCAAATTCAATAAAAAGGTTATACTGTGCGCTTTCAATTGATAAAAGTTTAAATATGAATATATCATCTCTTGTACAGCAAATCATGGATTTTCAACAAACGGCTATTGAAAACTGGAAAACGCAAGGCATCCAATATCAAGAATCAGAATGGATGAGTTTCGTTGAAGCAAATCATGCTTTTAACTATCAATTATGGAACGCTGAAGACCGGGCACGTCGCAATGACATGGGCGATGCTTTTGTTGTAAAAGCCAAGCGTGAAATAGATTATTTTAATCAACAACGCAATAATCAAATGGAAAATATTGATAAAGCGATGATTGAGCTATTCCAACCAGCCTCATATGAGGAATGTCCTGTAAACTCTGAGGCGCCAGGGATGATGATTGACCGTCTATCGATAATGTCACTTAAAATTTACCATATGCGCTTACAAACTTTAAGAACCGATGTTGAACATGCGCATATTCAAAACTGTCAAATGAAACTTGATCAACTTTATATACAACACCAGCAATTAAGCCAATGCTTAAAAGAACTTCTGGAGCAGGTTCAACAAAAGACTCGAACATTTAGGGTTTATCATCAGCATAAAATGTATAATGATCCCAGTCTTAACCCAGAGCTGTATCAACAAAAACAGACAATCTAGTCATTACCAATACTCAAAGGGGATGGGGCTACAGAAGAAGAACGTGAAGAAGGTGTACCACTGTCTTCACTGGTTCTTCGCACCAGACCCAACGAGATGAAATCTCTAATCGACTTCTTGTTAGCCGACACAGGCGGCTCAAAAAACGGTGATTTCCCCGTAATGGTTGCATACATGAATGATTTCTCATAAACATTGCTATCTAAACGTATCAATCCTCTTAACCCTTTCAGCGCAAATAAGAAACCATATCCCGCACTCACTGTAAGATATGTCATCAACAAAACAGGATTTAAATCATCTGACATGTTAAACAACAAAGGCAATATCGTTTGAGTACACTTAATACCTTTTTTAGCCCCGGATAAGGCTTGTCTAAAGACCTCAGCATGTTCAGGTATTAATAAATTTTCAGAGGCTTGAATGACTGGTGAATCAATAATCACTTGCGTTGATTTCGCTACATATGCTGTAGACGGTTCCGCATCAATATGAACGCCCATCTCTTCTTCGATATCTTGTTTGGGTTGAATAAAAAATAAAGTATATAAAAAAGTTGCGAGCAGCATCAAACTACCGACGCTAATCGAAACATAAAAAAATGTTGGTGTAATAGTTAAGCCAAATAAGAAACTCATCGTTGCAATGGTCATCAACAAGCTATTAAAAGCACCATAAACCACTAAACCGTTTCTAATAGCTTGCCATGAAACATATAAAGTATTTAGACGTAAACATGAATCCAATTCATTATGATTTTTAATAAAACCACGCTCAAGGTTTTCAATACGAATCAGTGCATTCAGCAATGTTTTATTTTGTATATATTCTGGAATATTTGCAAATGAAAGCGATTTCAAATCATCAAGTTGATATTTTTCAAAATGAGAAAAACCTTGAGTATCTTGTATTTTTTTAACCAATACTTGAAATTCACGCTCTTCTTTTAATAAACCGGCTAAAAGTTCTAATTCATTTTTTAAAGAATCAGGATGATCGGCATTCAACACTTGCCACTCCATCATCAATAAACGTTTATTCATAACGAGATTGGCTTTGAGTTGGGAAATTTTCAAGCGTCTTTGATAATCCGATTCTTGATAAATTTCACTCAAAATATTGAGCATCATGAAGAAACCACAAATAACCACGGCGGGAACGAACAAATATGCAGGGAGGGTCACCATACTTAACACACCCAAGAAATAATAAGGTGCATTTAAGAGGCCATTCAGAGTCGCGGAAACAAAGGCTTTATTGGAATCATTCTGGAATTTAGCCTGATTGAATAAGATTTGATTAATATTTGATTGTGATTGTACGATGTGAGATTCAATAAATTCTTTTTTTTCTACAAATACTTTTTGTAGTATACTGTTTTCTTGAAGATCATTTCCGGGAGGAATCAACTCCTGAAATTCATTCCAAGTAATTCGTGGATAACTTGAACCTCCATTTTGAGACAAACGCAACTCTTCTAACTTGCGTTCCAATTCGCTAAAAAATATTTTTTCCTTTGAGTTAAGTTGATTCGGGTTGAACGCCGTAATGCCTCCAAAGGCATCCACGCGATAATACTCTTGAGTAGATTTAATTTTTAAAATACTGCCCGCATAAATATATTTAACATTTTCTCGAACATTATCGCCATTATAAATCCAATCTTTTTCAACTTCTAAAAAACAAGCATCAATCCCTTTGATTTGCTGACGAAAACGATCGTTGTATTCTTGTAATATCTTTCGAGATTCAACCATGCCTCGATTCCAAAACTGGTTACTGGCTCCGAGTAATCCCAGCGCAATTCCAAAAGGCGTAATATAAGAAATATAATTCTGCTGTAACAATGTCTGTGTCACCAGCAATAAACTTCGGGTTCCTTTAAAAGTCCATTTTAAACGCTTAATCACATCACGGACAAAAGGCCAATACATATCTGCAATTATAGAGAAGTTGGACTTATATTTTTCAGGGATACCATTCCCCATAAACGCAAATGCAGCACTGAATGCTGCACCCATGAAAAACAAACACATCCCCTCTTCGGAATGAAGCCACGACCAAAACATTTGAGAAGAGACTGAATTACTAGCTGGATTGATGGCATCAAAATAATATTTGACCGAACTAATCCATAAATCAAGGGCGTCTAAAACAGACTGAAGTCCAATATAAAAGTTACCAGGAATTTTTAAAGCGATAAGAAAATCAGAAGGCGGTTGTTGATCATTATTTTCAACTGACACTGGCATCGAATTCATTCTTATGACATGAAGAGTTGAACTCAATTATAATTGAAATCACTGAACATTGAAAGTACTTTTTTCAAAAAGTTTTAATTTTAATCAAAGAAGCAATCTGTTATAGTATTCGAATACTGGATGAAAATCAATCCGTATACATAATATTATTTAAAAATAACAAAAAAGCATTCTATATTTTAATATTTATCATAAAATAGGGTTTCTATTATCATTTTATCATCAAGTAATTGCAAGAATATTACTTAATTTGATAAAATAGGCGTCAATATTATTTGTTGGGGGTAAAATGCCAGTTTTTTTATACTTCTTTTCCTTCTTAATTGCTTTGATTTCAGGACCGATTATGGCTAATTCAAAAACAGTTGTTTATGGATATATCGAAAAAGCAACCTTGGTAGATCATAACCTTACATTATCTGCCAAACTGGATACTGGGGCAAAATCAGCCTCGCTCAATGCCAATCATATTAAAGAGATTTCCAAGTATGGCAAACCTTATTTAAGTTTTATTGTGCCCAGCAAGGAAGGTGATAAACAATTTGAGTGCGAATATATTGGCAAAATCAATATCAAAAATCGCGCTGAAGAAAATCAAACATCTAAACTCTTTCGTTATTTTGTCAAAAGACCCGTGGTACTCATGAAAGTCAAACTAGGCGATCAAATACAAGTCATTCGTGTGAACTTAACCAATCGCAAGCATTTCATTTATCCAATGTTATTGGGACGTGAGGCCATTATTGCTTTTAATGGCTGCGTTGACCCCAATGAACGCTATATTCAATCTAGAAAGGTTCGCCACACATGAAAACTCCTAAAAAACACCTTTACACCTTGATCATTTTGCTCATGTCTATAGGACTCTCTATTTTTGCATATCGGCACTTTATAATGGGTGTTCCTTTGAAAGATAATGACATGGTAAATACCTGGACTTTAGAAGCCCATCTTAAATTTATGGCTGACAAAAATCGACCCATCAAAGCTAGTTTTAGTATTCCCTATCAACCTAAACATTTCAGTATTCTCGATGAATATTTCATTGCACCTAACTATGGAATTAGTACCTATCTCGAGGGTCTGAACCGTCAAGTGGTCTGGACCTTAAGGCGGAGCAGTGGGATGCAATCACTTTATTATCGTGCAATTTTCAAAGAAAATGATAGCGCCTCTCGTCAAAAATTCATGAAGGCCCCCCTGTTTAAAAAAATTCACCTGCAAGAACCCGAGTTTTCTGCCGCACAAGCAATTATTCGAGCGGCTCGACAATCTTCTGCTGATATTCAAACCTTTGCCCAGGGCAGTATTCGAGAACTACGTAAAAATGACGGTAACGCACGATTACTGGTTGGCCCTGATATGAATAATCAACAACTGGTTAATTCGGCGATTACTTTATTAAATCAAGCCAATATATTTGCAACGTCGGTGCATGGTTTTCACACCAAACAACAATCCCATGCTGAATTAGAAACTTGGCTTGCGGTCTATAATCAAAAAGAATGGATTTATATTAACCCAAGAAACGGAGATGCAGGCCTGCCGCATGATTTTATAATCTGGAACTATGGCGACGAGCCTCTTTTTACCTTATTTGGTGGGCAAAAAGCACAATTAAACTTTAACATCTCACCAACACCGATGAATGCACTCAGTGTTGCCAAAACCCATGGCCTTTTAAATCAATCTCAACTCATGCGCTTTTCATTACTCGAATTACCCGTCAATACGCAAGAAACCTATAAAATTCTATTAACGGTACCTGTCGGCGCCTTTATTATCTTACTCTTGCGCAATTTTATAGGACTTCAAACTTTTGGTACCTTTATGCCGGTTTTGATTGCCTTAGCCTTTAGAGAAACTCATGTCATATGGGGTATTTGTCTTTTTAATATCATCATTTTCTTTGGTTTAATGGCACGTTTTTATCTTGATCAATTGCGCTTACTCTTAGTTCCAAGATTATCAGCCATCTTAAGTATTGTAATTTTACTAATGATTGGTATTAGTGTGTTAAGTCAAAATCTGAATTTAGACTCAGGGCTTTCAATTGCATTATTCCCCATGGTGATTTTAACCATGACCATTGAACGAATGTGTATCATGTGGGATGAGCGAAGTCCCTATGCCGCCATCAAAGCAAGCTTTGGAAGTTTATTTGCTGCAACCTTGTGTTACTGGGCAATGACACAGACCCAAATCCAATACCTGGTCTTTGCATTTCCCGAGCTCATATTAGTCATTCTAAGCTTGATTTTATGGTTTGGACAATATCGAGGTTATCGCTTACTAGAATTGGTGCGCTTTAATGCCTTGGCAAAACTAACAAATTGAGAAATGCCATGATTTTTAAAACATATCGCAGCTTAAAAGACAAAGGGATATTAAGTATTAATCAGCGCAATGCCGATTTTGTATTGAAATATAATCAACGCAAAAATTACCCCTTGGTCGATGATAAATTAAAAACCAAACATTTGGCATTACAAGCTGATATTGCTGTTCCGCAATTGTATGCACAAATTGATACTGAACATCAAATCAAAAAAATTGATCAAATACTCGAACCTTTTACTGATTTTGTGATTAAGCCTGCACATGGTTCTGGCGGTGACGGTATTCTTGTCATTACAGGGAAAGTGGGCACACGTTATCGACAAATCAATGGCAAGTTATTGTCTCAACAAGAACTGAGTTATCATTTATCTCGTCTACTTTCCGGTGCTTATAGCCTCGGAGGTCATCATGATTATGCCATCATTGAAAAACGCGTGATTGTTGATCCGATTTTTAGTCACATCAGCTATCAAGGTGTTCCAGATGTTCGAGTGATTACGCTCATGGGTTATCCTGTCATGGCCATGCTTCGTTTACCGACACGCTCATCTGGCGGTAAAGCCAATCTTCATCAAGGCGCTATAGGAGCTGGTATAGATTTAGGCTTGGGCTTAAGCCTTGATGGGGTCTTTCAGAATCAAATCATTGATCATCATCCTGACACGCTCCATCCCATTGCCGGTCTACAGATTCCTTATTGGGAGCAAATCTTACAAATTGCTTCTGGTTGTTATGAATTAACAGGTATGGGGTATTTGGGGGTAGATATTGTCATTGACGCACATCAAGGACCTTTGATGCTTGAGCTCAACGCCCGCCCTGGTTTAAGTATTCAAGTGGCAAATCAAGAAGGCTTGCTCAAAAGACTACGTTTGATTGAAGATCGAAAAAAACAATTTCCACATGAAGCGATACTCTCACGTATCGCTTTCAGTCAGGAACAATTCGCTCGTTCATAAGCTAGAGCGAAAGCGCTTGCTTATCCAAAAGCGCCATTTCCAAAGTGGTTGAAATTGCAAATTGAATACAACGTTCATTGACTGCCTTAATTTTTTCAGAATCACTCATAAAGCCTGATTCATCTCCAATAATCGACAAAATGGCTCCCATTCGAATTTCACTTAAAGGATCAAATATATCATGATAACGAGCGGTAAGAATGGGACCTAATGTGAAAAATTGCGCACACTCCATTTCTGAAGCCAATACACCAGCATGACGCAAAGCATCCATATAATCGACACTTTCTTTCAATAAAGAAAATTGATACTCTCGCGCAAATAAAGAACTTTTCGAATGCACCACACCAAAATGTATACGACTAGGGGTAAAATTGGTTTTTGCTTTGGCCTGCTTGGCGGCTTGTATATATTCAAAAGAAGCCATGGCCGGATATTCAGGATAAATATAATCCCAAGAAGCTTTATCATCTCGCACAGCACCGGTCGCCACAACCAAGTCTCCGCCTTTGACCGCTTGCGGATGTAAAGTACCAGAGGTTCCTACACGCAGTAATCTTTTAGCACCAAGCATCGCCAATTCATTGATGATAATATCAGCGCTCGGACCACCCATGCCAGTTGAAATGGATGCCACATCAACCATTTGCCCATCCAATCCTTCCATTTGACCCATATATAAATTATGTTGGCGCGGATGTAATTTTTCGACACGATGATGAAACCGCTCGGAGATTTGTTGTGCACGACCATCTGAGCCCGTCAAAAAGAAATATCGGCCAATACCATGATTTCCTTGAATATCTTCATTTGTTGCTGGAATATGTTGTACAACTATAGCCATTACGTCTTCCCTTATATTGTTATTGTTCACTATTTAATTGACGTATCCTTTGAATTTCCATCACCATTGCTTTGAAATAATCATAGGACATATAAAAATTACCATGATCACCGATTTTATCTCCCCAAGAATTTCTTAAAGTGATTAAACCTCGGTGAATGCGACCAAAATCATCCTTTGCATATGCATTATCATCAAAACCTGTCACTAGCAAGGCGTGCCCGGCATATTGAGGATTTTGCTTCATATCTTGCTGAATTTCAGGAGTTAAAAGCCATGTGTCATTCAGTGTATGATAAGTACCCACGGCACCGGCCAAACCCAACTCGGGTTCTGCGAGTAAAACCCCAATAATGGCTCGGTCGCCTTTTGTCAAAACCGCCTTGACGTGACTTAAGAGGCCTTGCATATCAACAGGCTCATGGCTGCTTTGATATACATCTAAAATAGAACTCCAGCCAATACGATGTTCCAATAATGATTCACTTTCTGGATGAAAGGTCGTCAACGACATCTCTGAGCCAAACTGTCTATCCAGCAAAGGATATTCATACAGGCCACCACAACCTTCTTGATATTGATAATCCTTACTTAAAAATCCAAAAGCTTCCAACTGAGATAATACCGAATGGGCCAAGGCCCCATCCCAGCCACTTTGCAGATAACCAAAAGATTGCAAATAACGTCCAAGCTGTAAGCTACACAGAGGGCTAACATGATCGCCTTTTTTTAAAATAGCATCTACGGCAGCTGCTGCGGCAAAAATAACACAAGAACCGTGGATACCTTGATTAAGGACTGGAACATTTTCCATGCCCAATTGAACAGAAGATAATCCTGAGCTTTTTAAAGGCGGTTGAATAGATGTTTTTTGCAAGCGCTGTAGATAATACCTTTTAGCCGCTGGACTTAATTGCACAGCCATCAAAGGGACCTTTTGATGAGCAAGAGTGGGTTGTAAAATCACCCCTTTGACTTCGACATCATCTGACCATGCGACTTTGACCATAAAAAAAATGATTGTGCCTAAAAATTTAAGTCCCTTCATCATACTCTCCATTCGTCAGGAATAAGGCTATAAAAGTCACGTTCACGCATCTTGAACCATATTCATCATCATCTTTTTAATTAAGGATTGATGATTAAGCCAATCCATACCTAAAGATCTTAATTTTACCCAAAATCCATCTGTATTTCCAAAGCAATTTTTAATAATCAGCATACCGTACATCAAAGGCATGATTTTCGCACGTCGCTCCCGTTGAAAAACTGATAAAAGACGTTCATCCAAGGCTTGAGATTTCAATAAACGCTCCAAACAAATCACATCAGCAATACCAGCATTCAAACCAAGCCCGGCTAATGGATGAAAATGATGTGCAGCATCACCTAATAACATCCAGTTTCTACCATAATATTGATTCACATGTAAATAATGCAAGGGAAAAGATTGAATACCCTTGACCGCGACCACACGACCTACATATCCATCCCAATAAGTATTTAATTTCTGACATAATGCTTGTTCATCCAATTCTAAATAATGATTAGCCAATGCATCATCCAAGGACCAGACCATAGAATAATGATAAGGCGAAGACAAGGGTAAAAAAGCCAATGGCCCATGCGCCCCAAAAATTTGCAACGCTTGAGCCTGATGGGGCTTGGTCACCTGAATATGCGCAACAATACCCTTTTGACCATAGCTGCCCTTCTCACAAGGAACTTGAAGGTATTCTCGAACAGGCGATCTTGCACCATCGGCCACACATAAAAAATCAGCTTTTATACATCGACCAGCCTCTAAAGAAAAAATCCATTCCGCTTTTTCTTGAACACAAGAGAATGATGAATGACTTTCATATACAGGAATTTTCAATTCGCTAAGTATTTGATAACAAGCTTCCCATAAAGCCGGCTCCTCAACAATGCGAGCAAGTTCACTTTGACGAACATCTTGAGCATTGAATTCCATAAACGCATGCCCCAAACCATCCCACACCCTCATGTGAGCAATAGGTTGCATAGCTTGTTCTGGAAGATAACTTAAAATACCATGCGCTTTAAGAAAAGTAATGGAGGCGCGATTCAAAGCAAACACTCGCTTATTTTCACCTACCAGCTTTTGACTGAAACTTCGCCAAAGCATAACATCCTTTCGATTTTTTTTTAAAAGAATGGCTGTTAACATGGCTACCACACCGCCACCCAATACTGCAATTTTATTCATCGCTGGATTCCAAAATCTGATAAATGGACAAAGGTAATGGGTACCCCATTCCTTGAGCATAATATGAAAAAAGTTGTTTTAAGGTAGAATGATTCCCAAGAGCACTCAAACCGATGCCTTTCAAAAAACCCGGCAAGCGATGGAAGCCTCCTGCTAAAAATCGTGTTAAAAATTTGGTGAACCGTTGATCATCTCGACGTTTCAACATATAAATAGGAAAAACGCCAGGATGAATACCATTCTCTTTTAAAATATTCAGAAAAGTCATCACATCGCGTAAACTTAAATTAAAGCCCTGGCCTGCTACGGGATGAAGCGTATGTGCTGCATTACCTAGAAACAGTATATTTTGAAAGTTTTGCACCGGCATGAATATTTGTCTTAAAGGATAAGTTCTTATTGCAGAACAATCAACAATCGGTCCCAGACGATGAGCAAGCTGCTTTTTAATCAAAGACGGATAATCACTTTGTTGTAAATGCAGTGCATTTTCTTTGCTCATACTCCAAACCATCGCCATTTCATGCGTTTTCCATGGCAGCAAAGCCAAAGGCCCCCATTCAGTGAATCGTTCAAAAGCCTGACCATGATGCGGCCATTGAAAACCAAGAGTTCCAATGATTGCCTGCTGCTCAGTTTCTGCTTCCACGCCAAGTCCAGAACAAGCTCTCACTGAAGATAATGCACCATCCGCAGCAATAATAATTTGCGCTTTCACACGCAGTTCTTGTTCATCACAAAATAATTGAACCTCTTTTGAATTCTTATCGTAATGCACAAATCGACCTGATTTCACCTGTTGTTGCAAACTCAACTTTCTCATCAAAATCGTTTGTAATTCATTCAAATCGATGACCCGTCCTAAATATTCATGACCGGCTTCACCGAGCTTTAACGCCCCAAAATGCCCCTCAACTGAAACATGAATTGATTCAATAGGAGTTGAAAAATTCCGGATATCATTCCAAACATTCAAATATTTTAAAATGGCAATGCTGGTTTTTGACAAAGCCAAAGGACGGGTGGTTTTATGAATTTTTTGCACACCATCATCAACTAATAAATAACTAATACCCTGCTGCTCCAAGCCCTTGGCCAAACTCAAACCAACAATTCCACCACCAATGATTAAAACCTGACACTCTAATTTTAGCATAAGCAACCAATACTTTGTAAATCATCGACTTCCTTTGGCAACCGATGCGAAAATACATGATTTCCTTGCTCGGTCACCAACACATCATCTTCAATACGCACACCGATACCCCTCCAGCGCTCATCAATATGTGACAACTGGGGTGAAAAATATAAACCTGGTTCTACCGTTAAAACCATAGAAGATTGTAATCGAATCGATTGTCCATGCTCTTCATACGCGCCAACATCATGAACATCCATGCCCAACCAATGCCCAGAACCGTGCATATAAAAAGATTTATAAGCTTGCTGTTCCAATAGGCCTGATAAGGTTCCCTGCAAAATACCTAAATCTTTAAGCCCCTGAGTCAGAAAAGAAAGAATAGTCTTTTGGATTTCAGACCATTGTATTTGCGGTTTAATCACGGCAATTGCTGCTTTTTGAGCTGCTAAAACCAGCTCATAAATAGCTTGTTGTTCAAAAGTCCATCGTCCTCGAACAGGATAAGTTCTTGTTAAATCGGCCGCATATCCCTTGTATTCACCACCTGCATCTATCAAAAGTAAATCCGTTGATTGGAAAGCGCGATGGTATTCGGTGTAATGCAAAATACAAGCATTTTCACCACTAGCCACAATACTGGGATATGCCACCTCCATTATCCCTTGTTGTTGAAGGTGTTGATGAAATATAGCCGCTGCTTGATATTCATATTCACAAGAGGAAATTTGTTGCATCACGGCAATATGGGCATCCACAGAAATATCCACGACTTTTTGGATAGTTCTAATTTCATCAGGACTTTTAAATAAACGCATGCTTGCAATCCATGGAGAAACATCATGAAAAGCACTTGGCAAAGCTCGATCTTGACGTCGTTGAGATCGGACCTGCTTCCAGGTTGAAAATAATTTCTTTTCCCACTGCCCACCTTGTAAAAAAGGATAATAAATAGCGGTAACACCCTCGAGTAATGTATGTAAATAGACCTCAAAATCCCCAACAGGATAGGCCTCATCCATCCCCAACTGAGCAATTGCACCCATTTGCCCTAGAACAGGTCCCGTCCAAACGGTTTTCTGATCATCTTGAGGAGCGTTGAATAACCAAGACTTCCCATCTTTAAGAACCAATATCGAATGGGGTTCTGAAAACCCTGTTAGATATAAAAAATCACTTTGTTGACGAAACGGGTAATGTACATCACCACTACGTAATACCTCCTCGCCACTCGGTATGATCATAATACTTTGAGCAGGCAATCGTTTCATCAAATCAGTTCGACGTTTTTGATATTCCTTTTGAGTGATCATCCCCATTCCTTATCTTAATGATGTGCTGGAGTCGTTTTTCCAGATTTTTGTTCATTTAAATCACAAAATAGTTGTAAAACAGCAAGCCTTGTATATTCAGTTACATCAAGATATGCTTTCTCGTCTTCATTATCAAACTCTAAATCATCAACATCCATTTGAGAAAAATCATCTAAATGTTGTAATATTTCTAGATCTTCTTCATTTTCAAAATCATCCATGGTCAACCCAGCATCCTGTAACCCCTCTAAAAAGCCTTGACACCAATTGGAAAACCCCTGCAGTCGTTCAGGAAGTGCCGTCTCAATTTCTGGCAATAACATCTCAAACTGAAAGCCAAAGCTATTCAACCATGTCTGAGTAACAGTATAAATAGAAAATAAAGCATGCGTCGATTGGTGAAAACTAGGACCGGTTTTATTTAAAATTAAAGATCGTAAATAATTTTCAGCCTGTATGCCAGCACCGGCCACCAAAAAGCCAGTCAGTAAACCATGTAAGTACGAAACATCTACATCTAAAGTCAAAGCTGACAAATCTTCCATGATTTGAGTATGGGCCGGCAGGGTTGGAGTGGAGCTGGAAAGGTCTGTCATGATGTTTCTCAATAGTATTCTAAAACTAGATGATAACTGATTTGCTCAAAGATGCCAAAATTGTTAACATGTGTTATGACAAAAAATTTCATGGGGATCGCAAAATGAATACTTCCAATCATTGCACCATACAATTAATGAATAAAAGTTACAAAATAAAATGCCCTATTGAGGAAATGGAAAATTTACAATTGGCCGCTAAAAAACTGAATGCAACCATTTCTCAAAAAAAATCACAATTCAAAACGCTCGATGCGACACAAATTTTGTTATTAGCTGCATTGGATTTAAGCCATGAATTGATCAATCAAGAACAAAAACAACTTCAACAGCGTGAACAACTCACTGAATTTATTCACTCTCTTGAAAATCGTTTGCAAAATGCGATTGAGCCTGCCTAATGCTCAATCGTCAAATGATTCACTGAGGTCAGCGGTTTAGATAAACTTTTTCCGGTTTGACCTCTCTTCCCAATATAAGACTGCCATTTCTTGAAATCCAAACGATGTGTTTGCTTTTTATCAGTCAATAACAATACATCCTTCTCAGAAAGAACTACCACACTCCATACGACCAAAGGCTCAGGAGAAATACTGGATTTACATTTCATTAAAATATTTCCCTTCCCTTTGCTTAAGACGGGGATATCCACTAAAGGTATGATCAACAATCGACCTGCTGAATTTAATAACGCCAAATATTGATTTTCAAGACTTACCGCAGGAAGCACTGACAATAATCGGCTATTATCTGGCAAATTCATACAAGCCTTGCCATTACGATTTTTAGTGCCGGCCTCTTTCCCTGGCACACAAAAACCAAAACCCGCACTATTGACTAAAATATAATAACCTTCCATCTCAATCGCTCCCATAGCGATAAATTTGGCACCATCAGCAGGATTTAATCGACTGGTTAAAGGTTCACCCTGACCACGAGCAGAAGGCAGGCTATGAGCAGGTAGCTGGTAAATTTTTCCTTCACTATCAAAGAAATGAATCATTTGGGAGCTTCGTGCTTTAACTTGTGTTAAAAATCCATCACCCGCTTTAAAAGGATAGCTTTGTCCATCAGCATCACTGCCCTTAGCTGCACGAATCCAGCCCTGCTGTGACATGATAACGGTCAAGGCTTCATTAGATACAACTTCCACCATAGACATTGCTTGAGCATTAGAACGTTCAACCAAAGGAGAACGTCGTTCATCACCATATTTTTTTAGATCCTCGGCAATTTCTGATTTAACCAACTGACGTAAAGCCTTTTCATCAGCTAAAAAAGTGCTCAGCTGTTGCAATTCAGTCAACAATGCGTCTTGTTCCTTTTTTAACAGTCCTTCTTCTAATCTTGCCAAATGACGCAACCTTGTTTCCAAAATTGCGTATACCTGACGTTCATTGATATCAAAACGAGCCATCAGTGCTTGAGCAGGTTCATCTTCTTCACGAATAATGCGAATCACTTCATCCAGATGTAAATACACCACCAACAAGCCCATAATCACTTCTAAACGATCACGAACTTGATCTAAACGATGATTGATGCGCCGAGTCACAGTTTGCAATCGATATTGGATCCACTCTTTCAATAAAGTTAATAAATCCTTCACTTCAGGACGACCATTTAAACCAATCAGGTTGCAATTATAGCGATAACTACGCTCCAAATCAGTGGTTGCAAATAGGTGACTCATTAACGCTTGTGCATCTATACGTCCAGAGCGCAATTTAATCACCAAACGAGTCGGATTTTCATGATCAGATTCATCTCGTAAATCCTCAACCATCGGTAATTTTTTCTGCTGCATTTGTTGGGCAATTTGTTCTAAAACCTTGGCGCCGGAAACTTGATATGGTAAAGCGGTGATAACAATATGTTGACGTTCCAACTGATAAATGGCTCGACATCTTACGCTTCCATTACCCGTTTCATACATCTGTATGATTTGTGGCAAAGGCGTGATGATTTCGGCAGCTGTTGGAAAGTCAGGTCCTTTGATGAATTTTAAGATATCTTGAAGTTCAGCTTCAGGTTTATCCAGTAAAAACATACACGCCTTACCAACTTCATGAATTTGGTGAGGTAAAATATCTGAAGCCATACCAACCGCAATACCGGATGCACCGTTCAACAATACATTCGGTAGACGTGCTGGTAGTAATGACGGCTCTTTTAAAGTGGCATCAAAATTATCTACCCAATTAACGGTTCCAAAGGGCAACTCACGCAATAGCAATTCTGCATAAGGAGATAAACGAGCTTCGGTGTAACGCATGGCAGCAAAAGATTTAGGATCATCTGCCGAACCCCAGTTTCCTTGACCATCCACCAAAGGATAACGGTAAGAAAAAGATTGAGCCATCAAAACCATGGCTTCATAACACGCACTATCACCATGAGGATGGAATTTACCCAAAACATCCCCGACAGTTCTTGCTGATTTTTTATATTTACTACTGGCTTTTAATCCCAGTTCAGACATGGCATAAACGATGCGACGTTGCACAGGCTTTAACCCATCTGCGATATGAGGCAAGGCGCGATCTAAGATAACGGCCATAGCGTAATCATAATACGCCTGGGAGGTAAATTCAGCAAGGGGTTGTTTATCGAGTGTAAGCGTCATCTCTTATACATGGTGATATTCATTGAACATCCATTTTAATCGATGATATCAAAGAGATCAAACCTGATGACAAACTTTGAATAACATATGACTTTAAGGCTTGGTTGAAATAATGATGAGCAGCGTTATATTAAAAAAAGCCATTGTTTCACAATGGCTTTGATAAAATTAGGCGTGCGTTTTCTTACGTAGTTTTTGAATTGCGCGAATTTGCGCTGCAGCTCTTGCTAATTCCGCAGAGGCCATCGAATAATCGACGTCGCTATCGCGTTTTTGCATGGCTTCTTCAGCACGCTGCTTAGCCTCGAGGGCTGCCGCTTCATTCAAAGAATCAGCTCGCTCAACAGTATCCGCAAGTATAGTGGTGTAATAAGGCTGGACCTCTAACATGCCACCGGATAGGTAATAGATTTGCTCTTCACCATTTCCTAAAGTAACACAGATTTCACCGGGTTTTAGCAATGTTAACATGGGCGCATGTCCAGGTTTGATACCCACCTCACCAAGTTCTGCTGTCACAACTACAAATTGTACAACGCCGGAAAAAACTTCTTTCTCGGCGCTGACGATATCAAGATGCATGGTTATTGGCATGTTATCATCTCTCACAAAGTCTTAGCTTTTTCGAATGCTTCTTCAATGGAACCAACCATATAGAAAGCTTGTTCGGGTAGCTCATCACACTCGCCATTAAGAATAGCTTGGAAACCCTTAATGGAGTCTTTCAAAGATACATATTTACCTGGAGAGCCAGTGAAAACTTCCGCAACAAAGAAAGGCTGTGATAAGAAACGTTGAATTTTACGTGCACGATAGACCACACGTTTATCATCTTCTGATAACTCATCCATACCTAAAATGGCAATAATATCTTTCAATTCTTTATAACGTTGCAAAGTCATTTGAACTCGACGCGCAGTTTCATAATGCTCGGTACCAACAATTAAAGGATCTAGCTGACGTGAAGTCGAATCTAATGGATCAACTGCAGGATAAATACCCAATTCAGCAATTTGACGAGACAATACAACGGTTGCATCCAAATGCGCAAATGTTGTTGCAGGCGACGGATCAGTTAAGTCATCCGCAGGAACATATACCGCTTGAATCGAGGTAATCGAGCCCGTTTTGGTCGATGTAATACGTTCTTGTAACATCCCCATTTCTTCAGCCAATGTGGGTTGATAACCTACAGCAGAAGGCATACGACCTAATAAAGCAGACACTTCCACCCCAGCCAAAGTATAACGATAGATGTTATCGATGAATAACAAAACGTCACGGCCTTCATCACGGAATTTTTCCGCCATGGTTAATCCAGTTAATGCCACACGTAAACGGTTGCCTGGTGGTTCATTCATCTGTCCATAAACCAAGGATACCTTGTCCAATACGTTGGAATCTTTCATTTCATGGTAGAAGTCATTTCCTTCACGAGTACGTTCACCGACACCCGCAAAAACCGAATAACCACTATGTTCAATCGCAATATTACGAATCAGCTCCATCATATTAACGGTTTTTCCTACACCAGCACCACCGAAAAGACCGACTTTACCACCTTTGGCAAAAGGGCATAATAAGTCAATAACTTTAATACCGGTTTCTAAAATTTCTTGACTCCCGGCTTGTTCTTCATAAGAAGGCGCTGCACGATGAATGGACCAATGTTCTTTAGCACCAATATCACCTTTTTCATCAACCGGTCGACCTAAAACATCCATAATGCGGCCTAAGGTTTCAACACCTACAGGCACTTGAATCGGTTCACCTGTGTTGATGACTTGTAAACCACGTTTCAAACCATCGGTTGTACCTAAAGCAATCGTACGAACAATACCATCACCTAACTGTTGTTGAACTTCAAATACCAAGTTGCCTTCTTCAATTTGCAATGCATCATTGACTTTAGGAACATTATCGCGTGGAAACTCAACGTCAACCACCGCACCAATTACTTGTACAATAGTACCTTTACTCATATCTCACCCTCTTATAAAGCCGCGGCACCGCCCACAATTTCCGCCAATTCTTGGGTAATTGCAGCTTGACGCGCTTTGTTATAGGCCAATTGAAACTCTTTAATTAACTCACCTGCGTTATCAGTTGCACTCTTCATGGCAACCATTTTCGCGGCTTGCTCACAAGCGATGTTTTCAACAACTGCTTGATAAACTTGCATTTCTATATACCGTCGCAGTAATTGATCAAGCAAATCTTTTGCATCCGGCTCATAGATGTAATCCCAATGATGTTGTAAATTTTCATCTGTCTCATTGCTTGGCAATGGTAACAGTTGCTCCACCACAGGGTTTTGCGTCATGGTATTCACAAACTCATTGTAGGCAATATAAAGCGCATCAATTTCACCATCTTCATATGCCTTTAACATCGATTGCACAACGCCAATCACATCCATCATGCTGGGGGTATCACCCATGGGACCAGAAGTCGCCAAGACATGCCCACCCACTCGACGAAAAAATGCTTGTCCCTTTCGTCCAAAAATAGCCATTTGGATGGTTAAGCCTTGCTCACTCCAATTGCGCATTTGTTGAACCGCTAAGCGTAACAAGTTGGCATTTAAGCCTCCGCACAAACCTCTGTCCGATGTTACTACAATGACACCGACTTTTTTAACTTCACGTGTTTGTAGAAAAGCATGACGGTATTCTGAGTTTGCACGCGACAGATGCTGAATCACTTGATTAATTTTTTGTGCATACGGACGCGATGTTCTCATACGTTCTTGAGTTTTACGCATTTTACTTGCAGCAACCATCTCCATCGCCCGAGTAATCTTTTGGGTATTTTTAATGCTTGCTATTTTGCTTCGTATTTCTTTTGCACCAGCCATTTTGATTCACACTTCATTAAAGGTGGTTATAAAAACCACCATAGGTTAATTAGGCCATTTTTTTGTAAGCAGTCACTGCGGCAGTCAATTGTTCTTCAATTGTTGCGTTGTAATCACCGCTCTCGTTAATGGTCTTCATCAATGACGCATGATGATGTTGCATGTACTCTTGCAAACCATGCTCAAATGTACGCACTTGCGCAACTGGAACATCATCTAAAAAGCCTTTTTCAATTGCAAACAAAGAAACAGACATTTGTGCAACTGAAAACGGTGCATATTGTTTCTGCTTCATGATTTCGGTAATACGTTGTCCACGTTCCAACTGTTTACGGGTCGCTTCATCTAGATCCGATGCAAACTGAGAGAAAGCCTCTAATTCACGAAACTGTGCTAGCGCCAAACGCGTTCCACCACCTAATTTTTTCATAATTTTGGTTTGCGCTGCACCACCCACACGTGATACGGATAAACCTGAATTGATTGCAGGTCGAACGCCTGAGTTAAACAAATCAACATCTAAGAAAATCTGACCGTCAGTGATCGAAATAACGTTGGTCGGTACGAATGCAGATACGTCACCAGCTTGTGTCTCAATAACAGGTAAAGCTGTTAAGGATCCGGTTTGACCTTTTACTTGACCACCGGTTAATTTTTCTACTTCTTCCGCATTAATACGTGCCGCACGCTCTAATAATCGAGAATGTAAGTAGAAAATGTCTCCAGGATACGCTTCACGACCAGGGGGACGTTTCAATAACAAAGAAATTTGGCGATAAGCCCAAGCATGCTTAGTTAAATCATCATAAATAATCAAGGCATCTTGACCATTTTCCATGAAGTATTCACCCATTGCACAGCCTGCATATGGCGCAATAAATTGTAAGGCAGCAGCATCAGCAGCGCCAGCAACAACGACAATGGTATGATCCATGGCGCCATGCTCTTCTAGCTTACGTACAATAGATGCCACAGAAGATGCTTTTTGACCAACGGCAACATAAATACATTTGATGCCTGTATCTTTTTGATTGATGATAGTGTCAATGGCGATCGCGGTTTTACCAGTTTGACGGTCACCAATGATCAATTCACGCTGCCCACGACCGACAGGAATCATCGCATCAATAGCCTTCAATCCTGTTTGAACAGGTTGTGAAACTGATTGACGAGCAATTACACCCGGCGCTACTTTTTCAATAGGTGCGTGCATAGTGGCTTCAATAGGACCTTTACCATCGATAGGTTCACCCAAAGCATTCACCACGCGACCCAACAATTGAGGACCAACAGGAACTTCTAAGATACGACCGGTACAACGCGCTTTTTGCCCTTCAGACAAATGCGAGGCATCACCTAAAATCACAGCACCGACTGAATCTCTTTCCAAGTTCAATGCAAGACCAAAAGTGTTGCCCGGAAATTCAATCATTTCCCCTTGCATCACAGCTTCCATTCCATGAAGTCGAACGATACCGTCTTTAAGACTAACGATCGTGCCTTCATTGCTAACTTCAGCAACCACTTTAAATTGTTCAATTTTCTGTTTAATAATGTCACTAATTTCTGAGGGACTCAGCGCAATTTGTTCTGACATGAAAGAATCCTCTAAATAAAAACCATCTTAAGAAGCCGAATACATCGATTGAGCCAATCGTTGAATACGACCACGTAAAGTACCATCAATCACCATATCACCGATTTCAATTTTAGCGCCGCCTAGTAATTCAGGCTGAATGATTTGTGATAAATTCACGGTTTTGTTTAATTTTTTTTGTAAACCGGATACCAATTTACTCATTTGATTATCATCTAGAGCAATAGCTGAATAGACGATACCACTACACATTTTATGGTGTTCGGCATTAAGCATATCAAACTGACGATAAACCTCTGGAATCACGGATAGACGTTGGTGTTCAGCCATCATTTCAAGCGCCTGAACTAATAATTTCAGCTGTTCGGTCGATTTCATGACACCTTGAACTACCGTTGATAAAATATCCACCAACATCGCGCTAGTCACCTCTGGATGACCTAATAAGCGCTGCATGTTTTGTTCGGCAACCGCTTGCGATAAAACGGCTAAAGCATCATGCCATTCGTTTAAGCATTGATGCTTTAAAGCCAATTCAAACAGTGCTTTGGCATAAGGTCGAGCGATTGTTTGCAAGTCTTTCATAAGGACTAACCTTCTGCAATTTCAGTAATCAATTGATCAACGGCTTGTTTCTTTGCCGCTTCCGATAAAGTACCTTGAATGACCTTTTCCATTCCAGCTAAAACCAACTGAGCCAACTCATCACGGAGTTTTTGCTGGGCTCGTTGCATTTCCAAAGCAATTTGCTCTTCAGCTTGCTTTAAAATCCGGCCAGCAGATTCCTTGGCTTCTAAACGAGCTTCTTCAATCAGCAAAGCGGATTGCTTATTTGCTTTTTCAATCAGATCAGCAGATTGGGCTTTTGCTTGCTTCAATTCTTCTTTGATGTGATTTTGAGCGAGTTCTAACTCATGACGACCACGCTCTGCAGCAGCCAATCCTTCTGCAATTTTGGCTTGTCTGTCATCAAGTGCTTTTGTTAATGGTGGCCATACAAATTTCATGGTAAACCATACAAAGCCAGCAAATACCAGCATTTGCACCACCAGAGTCATGTTAATATCCACGATCTCTTCTCCAATAAAGCGAGAAGGGAGTATAAACTCCCATCCAAATTAAGCTGTCAGGTTTGCCAAGAATGGGTTTGCAAAAGTAAAGAACAATGCAATACCTACACCAATCATGGTTACCGCATCTAAAAGACCTGCAACGATAAACATTTTGACCTGTAACATAGGAACCATTTCAGGTTGGCGAGCAGCGCCTTCTAAGAACTTACCACCTAATAAACCAAAACCAATCGCGGTTCCTAAAGCACCTAAACCGATTAATAATGCGACTGCAATTACGGTCATGCTTTGTACTTGAGCTAATAAACTAGCAACTTGCATTTTTTTCCCCTTTATTTAACAAAATTGAACACAACTGACTTCTTTAATGTTCTTCATGCGCTAAACTAAGATAAACAATGGTTAGCACCATAAAGATAAAAGCTTGCAAGGTGATAACCAAGATATGAAAAATTGACCATCCCAATGAAAGCAATACCTGCGTGATTGATAAAGCAACAGAACCGACCGTTGGTTGCGACCAACTGGCTTGTAATGTTAAAAGACCAATCAAGATAAAAATCAATTCACCGGCGTATAAATTACCAAAAAGTCGTAATGCCAAAGAAATGGGTTTGGCAATCAACCCGGTTAATTCCAATAACAAGTTAAATGGAATTGCTAGTGGATGGTTAAAAGGCTGCAAGGTAAGTTCCTTGGTAAAACCTTTAATACCCTTGATTTTTAAGCTGTAAAATATAATCAGGAAAAAGACAGATAAGGACATTCCAAATGTCATGTTTAAATCATTGGTTGGCACCACTTTCAAATGATGTAATCCAAAGAGTTGTGCAACTTGTGGCAAAATATCCACCGGCACGATATCCATGAAATTCATGAGAAAAACCCATAGGAAGATGGTCAAAGCCAAGGGACCAATGAGATCATTTCTGCCATGAAAACAATCTTTGACCTGACCGTCAGCAAATTGCAGCATCATTTCAGCAAAATTTTGCAATTTCCCTGGAACACCTGCGCTTAATTTTCGGGTAGCGGCAAAGAGGAGACCAATGGCAATCAAACCCATCAATAAGGAAAAAAAGATAGTATCTAAATTCAATGTCCAGAAACCACCGTTACCTAATGACATGGTTTTTAAATTAAAAGTTAAATATGTTAAATGGTGCTTAATATATTCGGTATTTGAAATCATAATATTTTCCAATCTTTAGCGATTCAGCAACCAGCAATTTATCACAAGTTGAATAAACTGCATCAATATTACTGCCAAAAAAAACCATATAGGCACAATCGGCAAATAATAAAATACAAAGGCAAACAAGGCGACTGCAAAAAGAATTTTTAATACCTCTCCTTTCACAAAACTTTGCCATATTTGACGACTTTGTAGAGCGCCTGCATATCGAAAACAATAAAAACCAAAGACAGCTTGCGGCAGGATAATGGTAAGTGCCCCCAGTAAAAAAGAGCCAGCTTCATTAAAACCTTGCGTTTTGATAACTATCCCTGAAATCAGGATGCTTATTACCAGTGGCCATAATAGCCACGCTTTTAATTTTGTCTTTGTTTTAACTTGTTGATTCATAGCCTTTTTGCTCAGGTCGGATTATAAATTAATCAATTCTCTATTGCAACTACATTCGGCTTAGGGTTTTAATGCCTAAAAAGCCAAGCCCTAATTGCAATACACGAGCCGTTAACGCTGATAGCTTAAGTCGGCTATTTTTTAGCTCCTCCATCTCAAGACTTAAGATGGGGCATGCTTCATAAAATGATGAAAAATGGCCTGCTAACTCATATAAATAATTACATAATAAATGTGGTGTGGCTTTAACACAAACCGCATCGATGACCTCGCTAAATAAACCCAGATGCTTGGCCAATCCGATTTCTTGACTTTCTTGGAACACCCATGCTCCTTCGATCGCACCAATTTCGCGTTTTGCTTTGCTAAATATGCTTTGTACTCGAGTATAGGCATACAATAAATATGGAGCTGTATTCCCTTCAAAGCTAATCATGGTATCCCAATCAAAAATATAATCACTGGTACGATGTTTGGATAAATCAGCATATTTAACCGATGAAATGCCTATTACACTTGCTATTTCCGATAGTTCTTGAGGGCTAAACACGCTCGATTGTTTACTCTCAATCAAAGCTTTTGCGCGTTTTTCAGATTCATCCAACAGATCAACTAATTTAGTCACACCACCATCACGACTTTTAAATGGGCGCCCAGCTTTATCTAAAACCATCCCAAAGCTCACATGTTCTAATTGCATATGTTCATCAGTCAATCCGGCTAATTTCGCCAGTGCAAAAACCTGTTGAAAATGTAGCGCTTGTCTGGCATCCACAACATAAAGCACTCGATTGGCATGTAAATCTTCATGACGATAGCGAATTGCGGCTAGGTCAGTGCTAGCATATAAAAAGCCACCATCTTTTTTCTGAACGATAACTGGCAATAACTCATCATCTTTGCCTTTAAACTCTGCCATGAAAACACACTGAGCACCCTCATGTTCAACCAAAAGTCCTTTTTTCTTCAGCCATTCGATAATCATTGGCAAATCATCGTTATAAGCACTTTCTGCTCGAACATCGGAGGGCTTTAATTTGACACCCAAACGATCATACACCCCTTGACAATGCGTAATGGACAATTGAATAAAAGAACGCCACATTGCCAAACATTTTTCATCTCCTGATTGTAAAGCAACAACCAGCTTTCGAGCACGTTCAGCAAAATCGGGCTCAGAATCAAAACGAAGTTTTGCCGCTTTATAAAAACTTTCCAGGTCACTTAATTCAACTTCGCCGAGATGTCTTTGTTCCTCATCAGAAAAATGTGCAATCAACATGCCAAATTGTGTTCCCCAATCACCTACATGATTTTGACGAATAACATGATGGCCTTTGATTTCTAAAACCCGAGCAATGGCATCACCAATAATCGTTGAACGCAAATGACCAACATGCATTTCCTTGGCCAAATTGGGCGAAGAATAATCAACCACAACAATTTGAGCATTACGAACTGGCTCAATACCACAAATGGACGACTGCCACATTTTATCAAGTTGGAGTTTAAGCAAATTTGGATTCAAAACAAAATTAATAAATCCTGGACCAGCAATCGCCGTACTGGAAATTCCCTCATGTGATGGAATGTGGGCTATCAAACGCTCAGCCAATACTCTAGGTTGCATTCGTAAGACTTTACACATGACCATCGCAATATTACTTGAAAAATCACCATGACTTGCATCACGAGGTCTCTCCACAGTAAAATTTAATTCAGCGGGAAAACTCAAACCTTGTTCTGTGAGCAAATCGGTGAAAGCCTGTCGTAATAAAGTATCAATTTGTTCTTTCATAAAGCCAAAAACCTAAAGTTGATGCCAAAAGGGGGCTATTATGGCATGTTATGCACCATCATTTCAATGTCGCAAAAGATGTTCTAAATGATTATTTTTTTAATACTCATACATGATATGCTAATTGAAATGCATGTAATCAAATGATAAAGGGTGTTATTACTAAGTAACAAAGCATCCCATGAAAGATCTAGAAATTGTACACCCGCACCGAGTAGATAGGTCAGCCAGCCAAGTATATAAAAAAACCAGGAAAACCGAAATGCTTCAAAGCACTTCTTGAGACCCAACAAAACATGGCTAATTGCCATACATCCAAAAAATATACTAGCCACTTTAAAATATGGATATTGGAAAATAATCATGGCATAAACACCTATTATCAACAATGCTGGAAAAATGATTTTTTTATCCATCACCTTCTGCCAACCCATCATTAAAAATAAACGCCAACCGATCATGCTCATCATTCCCATACCAATCAAAACGATATACCAAATCAAAGAACTGAAGGGAGGCTTTAAGAAACCCGGCGTTAACAAATGATAAATTCCGCCTGATAAAGATACCAAAGCCAGCAAAAAAAAATAATCAAACCATATTGAAAACAGACGATTCTTGCATCCTTGTTTTTTAAAAAAAAATGCAACCCAAAATGAAATCAAACTGATTAAAAAATCCGAAAATCCAACTAGTATTTGTTGTTGATTAATGACATCCATATATTATCTCCAATTGATTTTCCTTGCCCCCCAAGGATTTCTTTGTAAAAATAGTTATAAAGCCTGTCAAGGATTGATTTATGCATCTACATTTGCCCCAACCAACTGACTTTGCCTGGATGAGCCAAGGACAACATTTACGCTTTTGTTCTATGGAAGACAGTTTATTGCTTAAACCCTATGAAAAAGAACATCGACCTCAAAAAAAACGTGCTTTACTCATGTTGCATGGATTTTCTTCATCTCCGGCGGTTTGGCGATTGTTTTTTCCTCATCTAGGATCTTATGATTTTATTCGTGCACCATTGCTTGCCGGACATGGCATTAGTATTTCTGAATTTGCAAATACATCCCAGCAGCAATGGTTACATCATGTCAGAATTGAATGCAAAAAGCTTTGCCAGGAATATAGCGAAGTCGATATTATTGGACTTTCACTTGGTGGTTTATTAGCCTGTCATTTGGTTAAGGAGTTTCCCATCAAGCAATTATTTCTACTGGCTCCTGCACTGGCATTAAAAAACAATGGTCCGCTTTTATTGAAAACAGCAAAAGTTTCAAAAAATCTTGGTTTTCAATTTATAAAAAATGCTGGTGGTCGAGCTTTTCTGCCACAAGCAGATGAATTATTGTTTCGTTTACTTCCCATTAAAACCATTATTGAAATTTTATCATTTATTGAATCATTTCAATTTAAAAGTTGGGATACACCCACTCAAGTATATTTAGGACGACATGATGATGTTATCAACTCTTCTCAAGTTGAACGTCAGCTCAAAAATTTAACTGAAGTGGACATTCATTATCTTGAAAAATCAAACCATGTTCTTCCTTTAGATGCCAATTATCAAGATATTCTTCAAGGACTAGTCTCCAAATGAACTATCGTTGACAGCGAAACGCTGGCTCCACTCTCGCAAATCAAGCGTTTCGCCATTGAGGACCATGAAATCCGATTTCATTAAGGGCACATTAAAATAATCAATATGGCTTTGATCAAGAGCATAAGTATGTTGTGAACGAACGGCACTCACTTGGGCTTCACTAAAATCACTGGTTTTTAAAAACAAACGATTTACACGCAAATACCGACCACCAAATTTTGCGTAATTATACATATCCAAATCAAGAATCTGTACTTGCCCTGCCAATTGTACATTAGCAAAATCAGCCAAGGTGAATTTAAGTAGATAAGTTTTAAGCCAATGCATATTCAAATAACTATGACCACGAATATCCAAGTGACAAATATCAATATTCCCTTGAATCCTCGCATAAGCAGCTTGACGCATCTGTAAAACCAAACGATTGGCCTTCACTCCTTCAATGTCCAGACGTGTTCGCCCACCAATACGAATATTAGACAAAGCAATTTGTCCTGATAAATGAATGTCTGGAGATGTCATGGTATATATCGACAAACCACTTGAATAAAGATTTTGTCCTTGAATGGGGAGGCTTGTTTTGATATTCATGGTTTGTAAGTCATGGACCCAAATATCTAAGGTAATGGCTCCAAATTTAGGATAACCTTCTCCTACATGTGCTTTAAGCCAACCATCCTCAATAAAAAATTCGTTGGCATCAATATCAACCTTATCGCCATGCACGAGCATGTAAGTTTTCCCGCGGGTAGGATGTAATTTCACTGCCGCAATGTTTCCGCTTATCAGAATATGATGAAAAGAACCGCTGACCGTTTGCAGCCCATAGGCAAAAACATTCCCTAACATCAGGAACAGGATGACAACTCTTATGATGGTGAGCAGCATGTGCATTCCTAAGAAAAAATTAACATTATGAGATATAACATGACTGCTGAATCCGAGCAAGTCCTTATGGATTTAATCGATTGGATGTGTGCGACTCATGATGCCTTATAGATTTCTCAAACTTAAAGACATGAAAAGCTCTCCATAAAACTGCACCTTGCCATACTTTATCTTGGCGACGGCTAAATAAAAAAGCAATCAAAGTTTTAATTTCTATTTTCAAGTCCCCATCTGGAATTTGTCGCGCAATATCATGTAAATCACGTATTGGATTTTCAAATGGTTGAGTACGGGCCCATTTGAGAAGAGCCAAACGAGCAGCCACTGCATCTTGACGCAAGCAAGCTCGTTTTAATGCATAATGACGCAATTCAAAAGCCTGGATCTGCTCTAAAACTTTTTTCCATGGAACATATCGACTCACCCACATCAACAAAGCGCCTAGGAAAAAACTTAAAAAGCCACCCAGCCATGATTTTGATGATGTACTTGATGGAGAGCCGGTTTCCACATGTATTTTAGCTTGGAATGTTTCAATAGGTATTGCTGGAATATTTAAAGTTTGCACTTGACGCGTATGTGTATTAAACCATGGGATATCAATAGCCGCCAATTGAGCAATGCCGACTTCATCGGGTAAATAGGTTATCTCAAAAATTTTGTGTCCATACAATTGTCCGTTTTGTAATTGATTATCGACCTTTGGAGGATTCATGTACACTTTACAATGTTGACCACAAGAGGGGTGAATATCTGGGATCAACTGCGCAGGTAATCCCTTTGCGATGACTTCAACTTTTCGAACCACAGTATCCCCCAAATGAACACCAATTTTTTTACTCAAAGGAATAAGTTCCTGATAAGATAAGTTTTCAACAGGGATAGCATTTTTTATAAGATTTGGGGCAACCATCATGACTTTTTTTGCCAAAGTCAGATGAATAGGGGTAGGAATCATGCCATATTCTAAAGCATCCAAAACGGGTGGATGAATGTACATTTTTCCCTGCTTTTGCGGATAAACAACATATCGATATTGTTCGACCTGATAACGTTGTTGATTTAAAATTTCCATTAAATGTGTCTGCGAATCCAGAGCAAATAATAAACCATTATCCACGCTTGGTGGCACCAACTTTGCGTCCAGTAAGGGTTCCGTATGATATATTTTTAATTTGATTTTCACTTGTTCATGAACCATAGGATTTTTCGGCTCAATTTCCCATTTCATCAATACACTTTCTCCGATTTGAGTTGATGAAGTTTGTTTTCTATCCATGGCCTGAACATCTAATGACAGGACTGTGGTTTTTTCTTTACCCCATGTCAAAGCCGGTATAACAATTTTTCCTTGATGCTTAGGATTCATTAAAATAAGCCAGGTATCTTCTTGATGAGAGACTCCATTTATATTTTGAAAAGCATGACTTTGTTGCGTTCCAACAATAGAAAAATCCTTTTCTAAGGCTGATAAGTCAGGTAATCCACTCGATGCATTATCTTTTTTCTTCAAAATCAATTGCACATCTTGTCCCATGACCGCAGGATTAGGACTAATCTCCACTGACAACAATGCATAGGTTTGACAAGTAAAGATCAGTAATAAAACGGTGCAAAGATTTTTCATAGATGCCCCACTTGCTGCGCCTTTTGATAATCCCGTAAAAATTTTTGCTTTAATAGAGCACTGGGATCTTCATCAATAAAATTCAACCACTCTTGATTTTGCTGAGCATCTGGAGATTTTTCATTCTGAGACGTTGGTTTTGGATCCTCTTGAGCCTCTTTCTTTTCCTGTTCCTGATTCTTTTCCAAAGGCGCTTGCTCAGGATTGTTTTTTTGTTGTTCTTCCTGACGTTTACGCTCTTCCTCTTCTTGGCGTTTACGTTCCTCTTCTTGGCGTTTACGTTCTTCTTCTTGTTTTTGAATTTCTTTTTCCAAAACTTGCATATTAAATGCGGCATCAACATGCTGAGGATCTAGTAAAATGGTATTTTTATAAGCTTTTATCGCCGCCTCTAATTGACCAAGGCGAGCATAGCTATTACCAAGATTATAATAAGCTTCAGCATTCTGCACTTGACTTAAGTATTGAATAGCCTTGGCATAATCTTGATTTCGATAAGCCGCAATCCCTTTCCATTCAAAACTATTAAAGAGCTCTTGTGCTTCCTTAAAATGCTTGGCTTGAAAAAAATCATAGGCCTGCTGGTTGTCATTTTTCCATAAATGAAAGGACCAACATGGAAATAAACATAGCCAAATCAGTATTAATTTTAAAAATTTTATACCCATAGTCTTAAAAACCATCCTTTACGAAACACCATCACCAGAGGCAACATGCCTAAACATAAAAAGTAACGTCCCATATCTTCATATTGCAACATTTTTTCAGGATTTTGAATGGTTTTAGAAAAATGTGTCCAATCCTGATTTAACCATTGATTCAATGGTTTTACTGCCATTGTAATCGGCCATATCGATTGCTGTGGCAGACTCTGAGCACCTGAAAAAACATTGACCCAAGCCCAAGATATTTGTGGATCAAACCACTTATCAAGCTGCCTGGGAGGCGATTTGGAAGATAACACGATCACTCTGCCCGATGAATAATGCGCTTTTTTTAAAAGATTTTGAGCTTCAACCAAGGCTTTTTCAATTTGATAACCTTTGATCGGCAAAATTTGCGGGTTTAAAACCGGCAAAAAATTTAAGATATGATTTATATCATGACTAATTGGCGTGACCACGAAAGGCATACCGGAAAACACAAGCAGTCCCCATTGAATTTGAGGATGCGCGTTTAATAATTCTTGAATCAAAAGACGACTTCGGTCAATTCGAGTTGGAGAAATATCATCTAAAAGCATGGCTTGAGATAGATCCCAAACCACCACCACCGCCTGCTCTGTCTTAAGACCATTGACCGACTGTTTTTTCCAACTAGGACCCGCAAGAGCCACGACAAATAACGTTAAGCTCATCATCAGAGCAAGCCATGTCCATATCCACGTTCGGTTGGTTTGTGTCTGAGAAAAATGACTCAAAAATACTGGATCACATATTTTTTGCCAATCCGGATGTACTTTATTTTTTTTCCATAAGTACCAACCAATTATGCATACAGCCAGAAAGGCCCATAGAAAAAAAGGTCTTAAAAAAATAAAATTTGTCATCATTTTCTATCTCGCCACATGGGATAAGCAAATAAAACTATCATCCAAAAAAATGCCAAACTTAAAGGAATATAAAAATATGCTTTTTCAGGTCGCAAGTCATGTCTTTCTTGTTTGACCGGCTCCATATGATCAATTGCTTGATAAATTTTTTGCAAACTACGTTCATCGATTGCTCGGAAATATTGTCCTTGAGTTTTTTCTGCAATGGCTCTAAGTGATTTTTCATCCAGATCATTACTCGACTGTAACTTCCAAAATAAGCTGGATATCGAACGATTTTTATGATCCGGACCTAATCCAATAGCATAGATCTTAATACCTTCTTGTTTCGCCATATCAGCAGCTTTATCGATATGAATAAGCCCTGCATTGGTTACACCATCTGTTAATAAAATCATGACTCGGCCATTGCCTGGCGTATTTTTAAGATGTTTAATACCAAGCCCCATGGCATCACCAAGGGCTGTGGCTTGACCTGCCATACCAACATCAGCATCCTCAATACGGGCTTTCACAGTATCTTTATCCAAGGTCAAAGGTGCAAAAAGATAGGCTTGTTCGCCAAACAAGATAAGACCCATTTTATCTTGATGTCGATGTTGAACAAAAGAAAGCGCTGTTCGACGAACCACTTGCCAGCGTGATTCAAAACCACCTCGAGAAGGCATATCTTCTAAACCCATAGAACCCGAAATATCCAGAACTAACATCACATGATGCGTATCATAGCTTAATGGAACGACATGACCGACCCATCGAGGTCCAGCCAAAGCAATTACTAATAAAAACCAAATACCCACCCAATGCCAAAACCAAGGAATTTGTGATGACATTTGTTCCGGTGGAGAGTTTTGACTCCATCTTTTAAAAAAAGGGACACGTAAAGCATATTGATACTGCACCAAAAGTGGTGAGCAATAGCAATACACTATCCATGGAACAACGCACAAAATAAGCAACCAAGGTTGACTAAAATCGTACATCTATTTGGGCCTCTGTTGTTTAATCCAATGATGTGCCAAGACAAAAACATGTGAAATATCTTCTTTGTAGGAGGACTGATATAATGCGTTTTTAAAAAGTTTTTCACAACGAGCAACATCCAAATCTTTCGATGTTGCGCTTAAAAATTTCAACCATTCCTCACCATGCAGACTGGCAACCACTTGTCTTGGATAATAGTACAATGCAGCCTTTTTTAAAGTTCTCGCGATTTTTTGCAAAGCATAATTAGCACGACTGTCATTTTTATATTCTTTTTGAATCAATCGCAGTTCTTTTAAAAACTGAGATCGAATTAGATAGTTATCATAATATTTCATCGAAAAGTTAATCAATAGAATCACCGCCAGTCCGACGAAAATGACCAGCCACCAACCTACAGCAAAAGGCCAAGGACTGACCATGTCGGGCAGATGAATATCTCTTAATTGTTCAAGCACTGCAGCATCAATCACGTCATCTCCTCAACAAACTTTGACGAACCAATAAAGTTAAATCCGTATCAACTGAACATGGGTGGTAAGGCACCCCAATTTTTCGAGCAATATTTTGCCATCTTGTCATGTTATCAAGGGCAAATTCCCGATAACTCTCCATCTGAGTTTTGTTTTGCAAGTTAAGATTTTTAATCTCTTTGCCTTGGGCTATCGGATATATACCATGAAGTTCAATACCTTGCTCCAATGGATCGCAAACATGATATAAAATCATATCATGATGCCGTCTTAATTCGTATAAATAAGGTTGGATATCCGAAGGTTCATCGTACCAATCGTTAACCAGAAGTAGCAAGGTCCCAGGTTTTAATGTTTTATTTAATTCCTGCAAAGCTTTTCGAAAAGAAGAGTCCTGTTGTGGCTGTTGTGACCAATCACTCCATAGGGAATTTTGATATTGAGTGGTTGCTAAACTCACTGTTTTTAAAAAGTGAATCAAGGTTTGATTGCGCGCATGTGGTAGACACAAAAATCGATTTTCAGAAGAACTGAGCATGCCACCAACTCTGTCACCTTGCTTTTTTGCAGTCCAGGCCAGTAATGCTGACAATTGTGCCGCTAATACAGACTTTAAACATGTACGAGTTCCAAAAAACATACTTGGCGCCATATTTAACACGACCATCACCGGACACTCTCTTTCAACCTCGAACACTTTAACGTGGGGTTTTTGAGTCCTTGCGGTCACTCGCCAATCCATTAAACGAACTTCATCACCAGGAAAATAATTTTTGGTTTCCGCATAATCCATTCCACGACCACGCACTTTAGATTTTTGAACCATGGCATTTTGTCGGGAATGACGAGTCGGGTATTTTTGACCACTCACCCATTTTTGCAAGGCGAAAAGCTCTTGAAGACTGACTTCAAAAGGTGAGTTTAGATATTCTTCTATGGTAAAGCGACCCATTTTACCAATTCATCAATGAGTTGTTCAGGTTGAATGCCTTCGGCCTCTGCTTCAAAAGTCAGCAATAAGCGATGTCGTAATACATCATGGATAATCGCATGAATATCCTCAGGAGTCACAAAATCCCGCCCATCCAACCAAGCATGGGCTTTAGAACATCGGTCTAGGGCGATGGTGGCTCTTGGACTAGCCCCAAAACGTATCCATTGCGATAAAGGAGAATCCGCATAATTTTGAGGCAGACGTGTAGCCACCACTAAATCAATCATGTACTGTGTTAAATCATCACTGGTAAAGACTGAAAGCACCTCTTTTCGAGCTTGAAAAAGCATCTCTTGAGTCAGAACCTTTTCGGGTCCTGGTATGCATAAATGATTATTTTGAGCTTCTTGACGAGCTAATTCTAGGATTTGTGTCTCTGCTTTAGCATCCGGATAATCAACTTTAACGTGTAATAAAAATCTATCGAGTTGAGCTTCTGGCAAAGGATAAGTTCCCTCTTGCTCAATCGGATTTTGTGTGGCCATCACCAAAAAAAGTGCTGGCAAGGGATAAGTCGTTGAGCCTATTGTGATTTGACGCTCCGCCATCGCCTCTAGTAAAGCTGATTGTACCTTAGCTGGCGCACGATTTATTTCATCAGCTAAAACCAAATGATGAAATAAAGGCCCTGGCAAAAATACAAAACTGCCATTTTCAGGATGAAAAATATCTGTGCCTGTTAAATCCCCAGGCAAAAGATCTGGCGTAAATTGTATTCGATGGAACTTAGCCTCAATTCCTGCAGCCAAAGCTTTAATCATGCGCGTTTTAGCAAGGCCTGGCGCACCCTCTACCAACAAATGTCCGTCAGCTAATAAAGCAATCAATAATCGTTGAGTTAAATGTGATTGTCCAAGAATTTGAGTATTCAAATATTGCTTTAAATGGCTCACATGTTCTTGTGTTTTGCTCATGTCATTCACTTCTTTTTGATTTTTTGATGCGTTTAGGTCCCATAATCATGATGTCATCGGCTTGCAAACCTTTTCGGCCATTCACAAGAATAAAATTAACTTGTGCGCCGTCTTGCAAATAACGATAATCCCCACCTCTTACTGCGGCTGCATGAAAAAAATATTCATTGTCAGCTGCGATAATAAATCCGAATCGTTTTTTACGATCAAAAAACTTTATCACTCCATCGTGACGATCTTTTGGTTTTAACCAATTTTTGATTTTCTGAAAAATACCCATTAAAAAATTACCCTCACGTTCTGATAACAAGTCTTCTTAATTCTCTAGCTTAACATGTCAAAAGACATTGAGACAATCTTTTAACTTGTTTCTTTACCAATCATGCCATATTTTTTTGAACTTGAAAATCACCAAAACAGTGGAAATTTTGCATTTAAATCGGTTATGATGTGCATTCATTTTCATTTTATTAATCTTATGCTCGATTCACTTAAACTTTTTTGGCATTATCTTTTACCTAAACAAGCCCTGACTAAATTTGCAGGTTTTTTAGCGAATTCTGAAATTCCAGCATTAAAAAATTATTTAATCATGGATTTTATCAAAAAGTATCCCGTGAATATGCAGGAAGCATTAGAACCCAACCCCAAAGCCTATAAAAGTTTTAATGACTTTTTTACACGTCGATTAAAATCTGATGCGAGATTAATAGCCAATACTCGTCTTATTAGTCCTGCAGATGGATTTATTAGTCAAGGCGGCAAACTTCAACAGGATAAATTGCTACAAGCCAAAGGGCTTTATTACACTGTCGAACAGTTGCTCAACAATTCAGAAGAGGCTCAAAAATATCAACAAGGCGATTTTGCGACCATTTACTTGTCGCCTAAAGATTATCATCGCATTCACATGCCCATCACCGGAGAACTCATTAAACAAACCTATATTCCAGGCGATTTATTTTCTGTTCAACCTTTTACAGCAGAGCACATCCCTGGATTATTTGCCCGCAATGAACGATTGGCGCTTCACTTTGAAACTGAATTTGGACCTATGGCGATGATTCTTGTTGGAGCTACCATCGTCGGTTGCATTGGCACGGCTTGGGATGGGGACATCAAAAGAACGAAAAAAATCCAGGAAAAAATCTTTAAAAATCCGCTTAAAATTCAAAAAGGTGATGAAGTCGGCTATTTTAAACTAGGATCAACTGTCATCATGGTTTTACCTGAGCAAGCTCACGTCCATTGGAAAACAAGTTTGGAAACTGGAACACCCATTCAATGGGGGCAGGCTTTAGGTGATTAAAATATTATTTTTTTAGTAATTAATCTAGAAGTTACGCATTGACAAGCGCTCTAAAAATCTGATAATTGTCGGTAATAATT